>CAIWJG010000283.1 GCA_903912925.1 uncultured Verrucomicrobia subdivision 3 bacterium
CTACCTGAGCAGTTACGATTTTTCGCAGCGCGGACATTCTTGTCCGCTTCGGGCTGTCCGCTTCGGGCTTGCCTGGTCCCATTACTCCCATTACTCCCATTACTCCCATTACTCTCATCACTCCCATTCCCTGTGTAGTGCTCTTGGAAAAATCTAAGATGCGCACGGCGGTCAGGCCTGCGTGTTCTACGGCGCGGCGCAGTTTAGCAAAGCCGTGGACTTGGCGCTGCTGGCGTCGGAAGAGGATTTCTCCCGGTTGCTGGCTGCGTTGGACGATCTCAACGCCACACGCATCGCCGTGCCACGCTTCGATCCAGCCTTGCTGGCACGCGGCCACGCGGCACATTTCCGGTGCCAGGGTGGCGAGGCCGACAGGCTGCGTTAGGCATTACCGGACAACCCTTTTACTATGACTTCGGCTTTGCCGGTGTTTTATCTTTCATGCGGGTTTGAACCGAGCGCGCAGCCTCTTCCAGCCACCCGAGCGCCCATTCCCACTTGAACCCGGCAAATGCCGCGAGCAGGCTTACCGTCCTCCAGTCCGTCTCCACGGTGCCCTTGCTTACCACCTGCGCTGCCGACTTGACCAGCAGCGACACCAGCCATCCAAAGATCGCGCCGATCGGCGGCGCCACGATGAAGGAAGTGAACCACCGGGGCCGAAGCAAGCCCTTTCCGGTCTGGAACTGAAGCCAATAAAGGCTTCGCAGGACAGCCCCGACCATCCCGGCGAAGGCCGCATGTGTGATAATTTCCGCTCCAGGGATCGCCAGCCACCTCTGGAAAACGAACCAATGGACAAGCAGCGTTGAAAAGGCGATGAACACGATCGGCAGGAATCCAAAATGATTGTTTATCTGCCATACTCGATCGCCGTTTTGCGCCCGGTTCAACGCCGCGCGCCCCGTCAATAGCCCGACCTCCACATCGTCAAGCCTCCCTGCCGCCAGCGCCTGATAGGCAAGAGCCAGCGTCTGATAGATGTGGAGAGGTTGCTCGGCGACGGCCTCCCGCCTCGCATCCTTGAATAGGCCCCATTCATCTGCAACCACCACTTCGCTAGCGAGATTATTCAAGTTCCGGGCGAGTTCCGCGCTGCGCTGGTCCGGTTGGTCCGGTTGGCCCGGAGTGGCCCCGCCCGGCGATGGTGTTGGGAGGTTCTTGTGCTCCTCTCCCTTCGGCGGATGCGGCACCGCCTCCACGTGAGCGCCTTCCGGCTTTTGCCCTGGCAGCTTGCCAGAGGCCGCTCCCTGTTTGGGTGTTTCCGACGGTTGTTCCATAGACTGGGTTAGACCTTGAGTTCGTCTAAATACCGGCTCATGGCCGGAGTCAATTGCCCTGGCTTTCCTTTGGACCTCGCCTTTTCGAGGCACATGATTTGGTCGAACGCCCCGCTACAATCATCATCTGAGGAACTCGGCAAGTGGTAGAAGAAGACGGCCGCCTTGACATCACCGGGCTGAACCAGCTTCGACTTGGCCCCGGACGAGAAAATCCCCTTGTCGTTCTTCGCGATACTAATGGCCGTCTTGGCAAGGTAGGTCTTCACAATCTCCGCCTGCTTGCCCCTAAGCTTGTAATGATTCGCATAGCCTTCCAGGGCCTCGTGAACTCCCTTCTTGACCTTCAGCCCCGAGTCGGTGCTTTCCACCTGGATGAGCTGGCGAAGTGCTGGCACGGGACGTTTTGATTGTTTCGGTTGCATAAGTATGGCGGGTTGTTGCTGGCTCGTGTGTGTGCTACTTCAGAACGCTTAAGCTAAATACTCTCCGACCGCATGGCATCCGGTTTGCGGTCCCCGTTACGTCTTAACCACCACGGTGCAGGTCTCACCATCGGCATTGGGGGTCACCGTCACTTTCTTCGCGCCGGCATCGACATAATTCTGCACGGTCGTGCCAACGTCGTCGTTGGGAACGTCGGGGAATGTTTCCACTGCCATAATCAATCTCCTTATCTCCTTATTGGTTTATTCCGTATTCCGCTCCCATTTCATCGATGAACTCCTGCCGTTCTGATTCCAAGTCAGCCCGATTGAGGAGATCGGCAAAGCTGTAATTTCCCTTCTGCGCTTGAATCCAGTCCCTGAGCTTGCCCTCGCGCTCCTTGGTCACATCCCTGGCAGTCTTGCCCTCGTGAATGTCGGCAGCCTTGGGTTTGTTGACCCAGTCCCGGAGTAACTTGGCTGAGGGCCCGATGGCAAAGTGACGCACTATGCCGGTTGCCAGATTTGGCTGGAGATTGGCGTACGTAGGCATGGGCGGTCCCAATCTGCCCCCTTCATCGATCACGCAGTCGAACCCGAGATAACCGAGGATGACTGGCGGGTCGAAGGTCTCGTCCAGACTGACGGAGCGCGCGCTCGCGGCGGCCAGCCGGAGGCTGCCGCCCGGCAGCACTTTGCCCGCCGCGTCAACCGCGCTTCCGGCCGCCTTCACCATCTCAGAGATGGCGTTCATGGCATTGGTGTAGTTGCTTAATGCCGCCTCCGGCGTGCTTTTCTGCTCCGAGGGGAGTTGCGGTTGGAGTAGATTCACCGCCTTCGGAACACCCACATCCAGACCGCCGCTGCGGTTGCTCGCATCCTTCAGTGTCACGGACATCCGGCCCGTAGCGAAAACGCGCGTGATGACCCGCACATAGTTCGTCCGCTTGCCATCAGCCCGGGGGCTGTAGTTGCCAAGAAAAGCCTGATTAGTCTTGGCCCAACGCTTCAACTGCCGATAAAGCGATATCGTGTCCACGCCCATGGTGCGGGCGTCTTGAATCTGGATGCTGCCGCTCGCCGCGTCGCTCGCCAGCAGGCTCAGCCCCACCGGAACGCCCTGCACCGGAACCGCCAGACTCAGGCCCGCTCCGTTCTGCACGCTGAAACTGTAGCTCGGGAAGGCGACGCGCGGGGCCGCCTGCCAGGATTGAGTATTCGTCCCGTTGTTGTTGGTGTAAACACCGACGCCTTGCGGGCGTATCCAATCGCGGGGCAGCACCAGACTCCCGTTGCTCGGAAAGAACGAGTGGCCGTAAAATTCCTGGTATCCCGTCGGGTTGATTCGCCCAATCGAGTTGTCGAGCGGCAGGAAGCCATTCTTCTTGTACAGCTTTTGCTGCTGGTCGATCGGCACCTGAACCAGGAAAACATCACCCGGCTGGATGTCCTCAGTAAGGGGATAGACCGGAATCACCTGGCTCCCGCGGATGGTCATACACCAATCCCTCGCGACTTTTTGGACCTGCTGCTCGCGGCTGGCACACCCGCCAAAAATGAGTGCCCCCACAGCGATCACCGATGCGGTCTGGATCAGGTCAATCGAACGGTTCTTGATGCCCATAGTGATAATGGATGAATCATGGCCTCCAACGTGACGCGGATTCATCGCGTTTGCGCCGGCAATGAAGAATTGGCAATTCGAGCTGCAACCGGGCCTCCCAAAGCGAGGACCGCAAAAAATGATGGGACATTGCTTTGACGCTACGCGGGGCAGGGAGAATCACTTTTTGGCTACACCATACCATACATTTGCTAAATACTCTAAGCCCTTCCGGGCAGGTCGCAAGTGTTATTTCGCCGTATTTCGCTATACTGAGGAATCCGCAGCATACACTACACCCAAAGCTGCCGAGCCTACTCCCTCTCCCCTTCGGAAGGGGAGAGGGCTGGGGTGTGGGGTTGCTCGGTGTCGTCTATCCCGCGGTCTTGGCAGTATGCCGCGTAGTTTTCAAACCAGATCTTTTCTGTAGTTAGCAAAGCCGGACAGGTTCATTTTGGGCGATTGGTAAAGAGCATTACAAGCAAAAGAGCAAGTGTCAGTTTGAACCAGGAGGCTATAACCGGGCGGTGATTCAAAACGGTCCTTTAGGCAAGCGCCAATCGCGATTGAAGAGCGGCTTTTCCTTCGGGGGAATGCCGTCCTTCGGCCAATCTGCCGCATGTTTGGCGCGCTCTTCGTCGCTGGCGTAATACCGCAGCCACAGTTGCATGTCGTCCTCGCCCCAACTGCCGAGGAAATCATGAAACCAACCGCCGCGCGGGCTTCGTCCGGGCAGATGCGCGGGTTCTCGCAAGCCCTGTTGCCAGAGGCCGTTGTAAAGCTCGCTATCGCTTAAGTGATCCGTGTGCAAGACATAGAAGCCGCGCAAGGCGAGATTGTGCAACAGTTCCCACAGGATGGGTGTCAGGGTTTCCTCAGTGATTTCAGCGGGCGGCAGCAGGGAAACATTTTCTTTAGCCAATTCCTCCGCAGGTGGCGTCCAATTGTCCGGTTCACTGGCGCGAAGTTGGGCCTCCAGAGCGTGGTCGGATGGGTCAGAATCAGGGGATTCGGTTTTGGCAGCCGCGATTTCACCATCGATCTTGGCAAGGCCGAGCGGATCGGACTCATCCTCTTCCGGCGGATCATCGTCGCCTGGCAGCCAGCCGGCGTGGGCTTCGAGCGGAATCGGCGGCATTGGGAGAAAGCGGTCGCGGTCGTAGGGCGGGTCCTGGTGCGGCGGGAAGACAAACTCGGGCTCGGTGGAATGGCAAGGCGCGTGGTCAGCTTCATCCGCATAGTAACGCAGCCAGATTTCTTCATGTGTCATCCCCCGGGCGTTGAACTCCGAGATGATCGTGGTGGTGTTGGTCTCGGCTTCGGGCGGGATGTCGGCGGTCGGGTGATCGAGCCATTCTTCCCACAGCAGCGTGTAAACCTCACGGTCGCTTAGGTGGTCTGAGCTGCAAAAGAAGAAGCGACGGGCGGCGGCAGCGTAAAGCCATTCCCAGAGCCGACCAGGCAATTGCCGGTCGTCCAACTCGGCCGGCGGCAATGGCGCGTAGCCGTGGCGGGCAAAGATTTCACGCGGCGAACGCCAGGGGCCATCCTCGGCGGGATCAAAGAAGTCCGGAGTGTCGGTAGCCATAAGGGCGTTTTAGCCCATTGCGTGGAATTGGGCCACGTTAATGTTTGTCGCCGGGCCTGCAGCAAGGGCAGCTCTTCACCGCACCCTCACGGCGCCCGATCCAATCGCACCAGCACGACTCCGCGGCACGGCACCTTCGCCTTGAATTCATCCGCAAAGGTGCCCAGGTCTTTCTGCCGCCAGAGATCGCGCGCGCGCTGTTTGCCGGTAACGCCCGCATCGGACCATTTCAAGGTCACCTCCGCCGGCCCGCTCACGCCCTGGTTAAACAGCCCCACGGCTTTGCTGCCGTCTTCCAAGTCTTTCACCATAGCGAACGTGTCATCATTGAAGGTCACCACGCGGGCACACTGTCCCAAGGGGTCTTGATCCACCTCGATCACCTCCGGATTGCAGAGCACGTTGAGCGTGAACTCGTCCAGCGCGCCCATGTTCCCGCTGTAAAAAAGCGGCGCGGCCATCAGGCACCAGAGCGACATGAAGGAATACTGCTCGCTGGGACTGAACGGGAAAGGCACAGGCTTGCCTGCCGCATCGGTTTGGCCCATAAAACCAATCTGGATGTAATCAGGATCGTTCCAAGCGCCGGGGCGTGACCAGGCCCGGTACTGCGCGTTTATCAGCGCGACTTCAAACACACGGTCCAATTCCATGCCTAAATCGCCGCCTGTGCGCCAGCAGTGGCCGCCAACGTCCGCACCCCATTCCCAGACATTGCCCATGCCGTATTGGCAGAGGTTGAACACGAAGTCGCGCTTCTGCTGCTTCAGTAACTGGCCCATCTGCGTGTAAGGCTTCTTGAATTTGACCAGTTCCGGGTCGGGGTCTTTGGCGGCGATTTCACCGTAGGAACACCAGTCGTACTTCAGGAAGTCAAAGCCCCAATCGGCGAAGAGTCTGGCGTCCTGCGCTTCGTGTTGCCAGGCGGCGGTAAAGCCGCCACAGGTGCGCGGCCCAGGCGAGGTATAGAGCCCCGCTTTCAGGCCTTTGCTGTGGATATAATCGGCCAGCCCCTTCATGTCGGGGAAATGCTTGTTTGGCAGCAGCATCCCGTGTTCGTCCCTGCCGGGGCCAACGCGCAGTGGGTCGGTCTGCGTCTCGGCGTTCATCCAGCAATCGTCAATGTTCACGTATTGGTAGCCCACGTCCGCCATGCCGCTGCTGACCATCACGTCGGCGGCTTCCCGCATCAGTTTGTCCGTCACCCGGTCGTAGTGGGCGTACCAGTGATTCCAGCCCATCGGCGGTGTGAGCGCCAGCGTGTCCCCGGCACTAATCTTGAATGGGCGCTTAGCCGACCCGTGCTGGTTCTTCGCGGTAAAGGTGACGGCATATTGGCCGCGCGGCGGGACAGTGCCGGTGATTATCCCGGTGTCACTGTCCAGGGTAAGACCAGCCGGAAGTCCTGTCGCCGAGAAGCGGATGGGGCGCGCGCCCGTGGTGGGAATGCGGTAGAGGAAGGGATTACCTGGCCGGCAGCCATAAACCTTCGGGCTATTAATCCGCGGCTCTGGCCCCGGTTTGGGCGTCAGGATCACCGCCGGTTCCTTCGGGGCGGGCGGGCGGGTCAGCGTCAGGGGCCGGGTCCCCGCGGAGACGATGAGCCGCGCCTCGGCCCAGTCGGCATGGTCGCAGTCTATGCCGTCGCCCGCGTCGTCCACCAGCAGGCCCAGGATGGCGACTCCCTTGAGGTCGAGGTCAATCGGCTTGGCGGCATCGCCGAGCTTCATCACCCCGGAATTGAACACCTCCCGGTTATCGGCCAGGACCCGGAAGGCGAGCGTCCCTCCGCCCGCGGCGTCATCCACGCCGACGAACGCCAGGAACCTCACCGAATTGCCACCCAGGTTGCACCAGAGACTGCTCTTCGCGTGCGCGCCCACGCCGTGCGTGAAGCGCTTGCCGCCGATGGACAGCGGCTTCTCGCGGATGCTTCGGTTGACCTGCGGCGTGCCGGCGCTCTGCTTCATCTTGCTCAAATTCAGGCTGTGGAGCCAGACAGTGTCGGTGGTGTCGGAGGCGGGACGAGCTATCGTCTGTGGTTTTGCCCCGGAGACAATGAAGCGCGCTTCAGCCCAGTCGGCATGGTCGCAACCATTGCCGTCGCCTGCGTCTTCCACCTGCAGCACCAGCGTCTTCACCCCGTGGAGGTCAAGATCCACGGGTTTGGCGGCATCGCCGAGCTTCATCACGCCCGAATCGAAGCGCTCCTGGCCATCGGCCCAAACCTGGAAGGAGAGTGTGCCCCCGCCTGCGGCATCATCCACGCCGACGAACGCCAGGAACCGGTCTGTCCCCCCAGCCAGGTCGAGCCGCAGCTCGCTGATCGCGTGTGTGCCCACACCTTGCTCAAACCCTTTGCCGCCGATGGCCAACGGTTTCTCCCGGATGCCGCGGTTGATCTGCGGCGTGCCGTAGCCTTGCTTCATCTTGGTTAGGTCCAGCGTGTGCAGCCAAACGGTCTCCGCCGCCTGGCCCGCCAGGGCCAGACTGAACAACCATATCAAACTGAGGGTTCTCATAGGAATCGTCTAATACTGTTCCGGCGACGTCAGCAAGACGCCACCACGGGCTGGAGAGTATCCTCCGCTCGAAACGTATGGAATTCGTTTCTTCGGCAAGTTTCGGCCTTCGGACTTTAAGCGTGCCTTCTCTGCCCTCCCGCACTACGCTCCGTTCCTTCGAATGCGACAATTCCAAGCAGTCATCTTCGACATGGACGGCGTCATCGTGGACAGCGAGGCACGCCACGAACGCGCCTTCCTCGACTTGGTGCGCGAGATCGGCTACGGCGATAACCTCGCCATGCGGTTCTCCGATTACATCGGCCGATCCGACCAGGTGTTGTGGACGGACTTCGTCGCCCGGCATAAACCGCCGCAGACCGTCAAAGAGTTGCTCATCATGAAACGCGATCGCATGGTGGAACTCATCCGCCGCGAGCAGCCGCTCTTCGACGGGCTTCCCGCGCTGGTCGAGAAACTGGCGGCCCGGTATCTCCTGGGAGTGGCGTCCGGCTCAGACCGAGTAGTGGTTGGGGAAGTGCTGGAGATCGAACGGCTGGGCCGTTTCTTCGGCGCCGTTGTCACCGACTCGGACATCCCTCGCGGCAAGCCGGCCCCCGACATCTTCCTCCGCGCGGCGGAGCTGCTCAAGGTGCCGCCGCAGGCGTGCTGCGTGATCGAGGACTCCAAGCCCGGCGTCGCCGCCGGCCTGGCCGCCGGAATGGAGGTCATCGCGATTACCAACACTCATCCCGCCGAGGAGCTGCAACACGCCACTCACGTCGTGCGGACTTACCAGGAAATCGAACGCCTGCTGCTCCAACCGCACTGAGGCATCCTATGGAATTCCTATGGAGATCCTATGGACTACCTATGGAGTTCCTATGGAACAACACGCGGACAACACCGGAGCAATACGCAAGCAACACGCAAGCAACACGGGGGACAGCCGGGAGCAGGGCCCAGTCGCAGCGCGAAGAACTCGTTTGCGGTGGCGCATCGGACATGACAGCATCGCGGAACAAGCATTATGAAAAACCTTCTCTTTTGCGGTATGGTGGCGGCCTGGGTAGTTCTTGGGCAGCAGGCAGTTCTGGCGGCCGACGCCGAGGCACCGAAACCCGGTCAACGCGTGGCGCTGTTCGACGGCAAGAACCTTGACGCGTGGGACGTGCTCAAGTGCGAAGCCGTTCTTGATCAAGGCACGATCCTGCTCAAAGCCGGCAATGGGATGGTGCAGACGAAGAAGAAATACCGGGACTATGTTTTCGAGTATGAGTGGAAGGCGCTGAAGGCCGACAAGTGGGATAGCGGCGTCTATTTCCGCTACGATTCCATCCCCGCCGGCAAGCCCTGGCCGCCGCGCTATCAGGCCAATCTGCTCAAGGGTGACGAGGGCAACGTGGGCGGTTTGAAGGGCGCCACCAGCAAAGGCCTGTGCCAGGATGGCGAGTGGAACTCGTTCAAGCTGACGGTGCGCGGGACGACCGCCGAGCTGGAGATCAACGGCAAGCCGGCGTGGAAAGCCACTGGCCTGGAAGGCCCCGAGCTGAGCTATATCGGCGTCCAGGCCGAGGTGGCGGGCGGCGGCCAGTTCCGCTTTCGCAATATCTACATCACGGAGCTGGAATAGCGGCCGCGGCCTCGCCGAGGGTGGTGACCATCCGCCGCACCTGCGCCGGGGTGGTGCAATAGGGCGGCATCAGCACCACGACGTTGCCGACCGGGCGCGTGAGCACGCCTTGGCGCGCCATCGCTTCGCACACCCGAATGCCCGCCCGCTCGCGCAGGTCGAACGGTTTGCGCGTCCGCCAATTCCGAACCAACTCCACCCCCACAACCAAACCGACCTGCCGGATGTCGCCGATGTTTGGGCAATGCCAGAGCGCAGTAAGTTCTTTGCGCAGGCACTGCTCCAGCCGCTGGCGGGCACGGATCGAGCCACTGCTCTGCAACAGCTCCAGGCTGGCCAGCGCCGCCGCCGCGCCGAGCTGGTTCCCGGTAAAGCTGTGACCGTGGAAGAAGGTCTTGAACTCGTGGTATTCACCTAAAAACGCGTCGAACACGGCCTGCGTTGTGAGGGTGGCAGCCATCGGCAGGTAGCCGCCGGTCAGCCCCTTCGCCAGTGCCATGAAATCCGGCTGCACCCCTTCCCGGTGGCAGGCGCACAATGGGAGGGCGAGCGTCCTCGCGAGCCCTGAATTCGCGCGATGTTTGGGCTCACGAGGACGCTCGCCCTCCCGTTCGCCGAGGCCCGTCCTGCCGAACCCAGTCATGACTTCATCGGCGATCAGCAACGCGCCGTAGCCGCGGGCGATCTCGGCGGCGCGGCTCAGCCAGCCGGCGGGCTGCGGGATCATGCCCGCCGCGCCTTGCATCAGCGGCTCGACCACAAACGCCGCATAAGGGTTGCCCTTCTTCTTCTGCGCCGCGAACTTCTGCTCCAGCTTGCCGAGGCACTCCCAGTTGCACTTGCGATATTCACGGGCGTCGGCGCGCTCGGGCTTGGCGCGGTTAAACGGGCAGCGATAGCAGTAGGGCGCCATGACCTTGTCCGTCTTGAACAGCAGCCCCGCGTAAGCCTTGTGAAACAGGTCGATGTGGCCCAGCGCGACCGCCCCGATGGTGTCGCCATGATACGCGCCGTCCAGTGCGAGAAACTTCGGCTTGCGGCTGCGGCCCGTGCGGCGGACGAATTCGTAGGCGAGCTTCAGTGCAACTTCCATCGCCGTCGAGCCGTCGTCGGAGAGGAATACTTTGCTTAACGCGGGCTGCCGGTCCGGCTGGGGCGTTTTGCCTTTCGTGCTATGCGTTGACAGCACGTAGCCGCCGACGTGAGTCGGCGCCATCTCTGGTCCAGAGAGAATGCGCCGACTCACGTCGGCGGCTACTTCAAACGACTGGTTCGCCGCCTCGATGAGCTTCGCCGCCAATAACGACGCGGGCTCATTGGCGAACCCCAAGGCGGAGCTGTGGGCGATTCTGCCCAACTGCCGGCAAATGGCGGCGTTGATGCGGGGATGATTATGTCCATGCAGGTTGGTCCAGATGGAGGAGTTGGCATCGAGATACTCGCGCCCATGCGCGTCCCGTAGCACCGCGCCTTCGCCTTCCACGATGACGATCGGCTCGCGCTTGACCCAGTCGCGCATCTGGGTGAACGGGTGCCAGAGGTAGCGGTGGTCCAGTTTGGCGAGCGGGTGCATGAAGTTGAAGGCTAAAGGCTAAAGGCTAAAGTCCAATGACTTCAGCGCGGTGAGCAGTTGGGCGAGGTCGGCTTCCGTGTGGACAGCGCTCAGGGTCAGGCGGAGGCGAGCCTGGCCGCGGGCGACGGTCGGGTAGCGGATGGCGGGGATGAAGATGCCCTGCTCGCGCAGCGCGGCTGCGGCCGCAACCGCGTTGCTTTCCCCACCGATCATGATGGGGATGATGGCGCTGCGGGTAGTTGGGGGAGCGATGGGAGGAATGGGACGAATGGGGCTGACGTTATGGCCTCCCCTAGTGCTGAGTCTGGAAACGTTCTGCCACAGTTTCTGCCGGCGCTCCTCGCCGGCGCTGGACTGGACAAAGCGCACGCCCGCGGTAGCGGCCGCGGCGGAGGCGGGCACGGGTGCGGTTGAGAAGATGAAGGTCCGAGCGCGATTGATGAGGTAATCCACGAGCGAGCGCGAGCCGCAAATGTAGCCTCCCGCCGCGCCCAGCGCCTTCCCCAGCGTGCCCATCTGGACCTCGATACGCTCGCTCACGCCCAGCTCCTCGGCCAGGCCGCGACGGTTGGCGCCGTAAAGCCCGGTGGCGTGGGCCTCGTCCACCATCAGCCACGCGCCGTATTTCTCCTTAAGTGCGACGATCTCACGTAGTGGCGCGTGATCTCCATCCATCGAGAACACGCTCTCCGTCACCACGAGTGTGCGCCTCTTTCCACTTCGGCCTTCGGACTTCGGACTTCGGACTTCCCGCTCCGCCTCCCGGAGCTTCTCCTCCAGGTCGCCAAGGTCATTGTGAGCGAACACGCGCACAGTTGCACCGCACAAACGGGCCGCATCCACAAAGCAGGCGTGGATGAGTTTATCCGTGATGATGATATCCTCCTTGCCGAGCAGGGCGCAGATCGTGCCGACGGCGGCAGCGTAGCCGGTGGAAAAAGTGAGCGTGGCTTCAGTGCCTTTGAAGGTTGCCAGCGCTTCGTCCAGCTCCTGATGGGGCGCCAGCGAACCGCAGACCAGACGCGAGGCGCCCGCGCCGGCGCCATAGCGCTCTACCGCTTGGATGGCGGCCTCTTTCAAGGCGGGCTCATTGGCCAGGCCAAGGTAATCGTTCGAGGAGAAGTTGAGCAGCTCCCTGCCTCCAACCTCGAATCGCGGCGACTGCGGCGAATCCACGCGCCGCAGTTCGCGCAGCAGCCCTTGCTCGCGAATGGCGTCGAGCCGCCGAGTCAGTTCATGGTTGAATTCGTTCATCCGGCTCCCTGGCCCACTCGCCGTCAATCATGCTGGCCGCCACATCGCCGGCATGATGCAGCACTCCGTCGTAGATGTCCGCAGCTTTCCCGGCGAAGGGAATGGCGATCAGGTCGGCGAAGCAGCCCTCGGCCAACTCACCGGCCTGCCCGCCCAGACCCAGGCCGCGTGCGCCGTTGAGCGTCGCCATCTGCACAATCTTCCTGGCCGACAACGAAGGCTCGTTCGTGGCCAGCGCGCGCATCTCCTCGAAGAGGTTCAGTTCCACCTTCTGGCGCCGGGTCTTATAGACACTCGCCAGGCTATCGGTGCCGAGGCACACATTCACCCCCGCTCGCGCCAGCCGGCCCAGCGGGAACTTGTCGTGGTGGAAATAGAAATGACAGCGCGGACAATGCACGACATGCACCCTGCGCCGGCCCAGCAGCGCGGCATCCCCCTGCGCCAGATAATTCACATGCGCGGCCAGCAGGTTATCGCTCAGCACACCACAGCGCTCCAGGTGTTTGACAGGCGTGCCCAGGCCGCAATCCGACATGTCGCGCCCGCTGCGCTGCAGCCAATCGAACATTGGGCCCCTGCCCTGCTTGAACATCTCGAATTCGAGCGCCGACTCGGCCAGATGCGTGGTCAGGCGCCAGTCGCGCCGGCGCGCGGTTTGGGCGCTCAGACGCAACAGCTCTGGAACAGTCGAGTAGGGCGCATGTGGCGAGAGGCCCGCGCCGCCGCGAGCATGCTTCAGGGCCGCGATCCGCGTCGCAGCCTCGTGAACGACGGCGCGCGGTTGCTGCGCGCCCTTGATACCAATCAATTCCAGAAACGAAAACACGCGCAGCGGGGTCTCCTCCCAAACCTTCGGCAGCAGTTGCGGCACCGCTTCAATGTCCGCCACGCTCGTCGTGCCGGTGCGGACGAGCATCCGGGCGCCGTTCAGCCAGGACTCGAGGTAGTCGGAATAGCCCCAGCCGGCCTTGGCTTCGGTGATCCCCTTGAGCCAGTCGCTGAACACCTTCGGCGGCGGGAACTGGCCCGCCATGTCGGTATAATCCAGGTGGCAGTGCGCGTTGATCAGCCCGGGCATTAAGACTCGGTCGCCCAGGTCGAGCGTCTCCTTTGGGCTGCGCGAGGACAGCTCGCGCCAGCGCCCCACGGCGGCAATGCGCCGTCCGACAATCAAGGCTGCGCCATCGCGAATTGGCGGCCGGGAAACCGGCAGAACGAAGCGCGCGCGCAGGAGCAACGGTGAGCTAAGAGCCCGGGGTCGAGCGCTGGGCGACGCAGTCATCCAACTATCAACTATCCCCTCTCCCCATCAATCAACCACTGCCGTCACAGTTCCTCTTCCTGACGGCTGCGTTTGCCGCGGGCGGCCACTGTGTGCTTGCGGGCCTTTAATTTGTTATGCCGCTTGCGGATTTGCTGCTCGATCTTCTTGGCGACCAGGTCAATGGCAGTATAAAGATCGCTTTCGACGTCTTCGGCAAACAGGTCCGGCCCGGGCAACGACAGCCGCATGGAGCAGCTAAACTGCCGCTCGGGCGCTTTGGTCTTGTCGTGCTCCAGCGTTACACGCGTGTTGATGGCGGAATGGTTCAGTTTCTCCAGTTTGCTAATTCGGCTGATAATGTGATCTTCGATAGCTTTGGTCAAAGTCACGTTATGGGTCGAAAGGATCAAGTTCATGGATATAGGATGCAGCCGATCGCGCATAAAAGCCAGCGAAAGTGTTCGCAAGCTTGAATCCGTGCCCGGGCTCCGGTAGAACTTCAGCGTGCCAACCAAAGTCATCGCCGTCGCCAACCAAAAGGGCGGCGTGGGTAAGACGACCACCGCGGTCAACCTGGCCGCCTGCGTCGCCGCTGTCGGCCGGCGCGTGCTGCTCTTCGACCTCGATCCGCAGGCCAATGCCACCAGTGGCGTTGGTTTGGAGAAGACGCCCGGCGCGAGCGCCTACCTCGCGCTGCTGGGCCAGGGCGGCTTGCTGGAGAAGATTCAGAACTCCCCCTTTGAGCGGCTGGCGGTAATTCCGAGTGAGGTTGACTTGTGCGGCGCGGACATCGAGTTGGCGCGAACGGAAAACTACCTGCAGCGCGTGACCCAGGCCTTGAAGCCCGTCCTCGAATCGGAGCGGTTCGACGTGGTTCTCGTGGACTGCCCTCCCTCGCTGGGCATCCTGACACTCAACGCCCTTGTGGCGGCCCACGGGGTGCTGGTGCCCTTGCAGTGCGAGTATTACGCCCTGGAAGGCATTTCCATGCTCAACCGGATCATGTCTCAGTTGCATGACAACGGCTCCAACCCCAGTCTGGAGCTGACGGGCGTGGTGATGACCATGTATGACGGCCGCACCAAGCTCTCGCAACAGGTAGTCGGCGAGGTGCGCGAGCATTTCGGGGAGAAGGTTTTCGAGACCATGATCCCTCGCAGCACACGCCTGGCCGAGGCGCCTAGCTTCGGCAAGCCCATCATCCACTACGACAAGTACAGCACCGGCTCTGCTGCCTACGAACTGCTCACGCAGGAGTTCCTGGCGCGATTGGACGAGGGCTGAGGAGGGGCGAGGTTACAGGGTGCATGGTTGCAAGGTTACAAGGTTGCATGGTTGCAAAAGTTACATGAGTCAAGGTGCCGCGATGTAAGGGATGTAACCCTTGTAACCATGTAACCATGTAACTCATGTAACCATGTAACCCTTGTAACTCATGTAACGGATGTAACCACGTAACTTTCGCCCCCCCCCCGCTCAATACACATCCCGCAGATACCGCTTCTCGGTCTTCATCAGCGTGACGTTCACATAGTCCGCTGCTGCTTCGGGAGATAGTCCGCCCTGCTTCTGCGCGATCTCGATGAGCGCCTGGTGCACGTCCTTGGCCATGTGGCGCGCGTCGCCGCAGACGTAGAAGTAGGCGCCGTTCTGCAGCCACGACCAAAGCTCCCCGGCCTGTTCGAGCATGCGATGCTGCACGTAAATCTTGTGGGCCTGGTCGCGGGAAAAGGCCAGGTCCAACCGGTGCAGCTTGCCCTGGCGCTGATATGCCAGCAGCTCGTCGCCATAGAGGAAATCCGTCGCCTGGCGCTGCTCGCCGAAGAACAGCCAGTTCCGCCCCGTTGCGCCATCGAGCACGCGCTGCTCCAGAAACGCCCGGAACGGCGCCAACCCCACGCCCGGGCCGCACATAATGATGTCCCTTGAACCGTCCTTCGGCAGGCGGAAGCTGCGTGACTCCTGTATATAGACCGGGATGTTCTTCACGAACAGGTCCGAGTGGTCGGCGAAGAAGCCGGAGGCCAGCCCTTTCTTGGCGCGGCCGTGCGTCTGGTAGCGGACCACCGTGATGCACAGATGCGCCTCGCCCGGGTGCGCCTGGATGGAGGAGGCGATGGAATAAAGCCGCGGCACTACGGGCGACAGTTGCGCCAGGAACGCCACGGGCGACTCGAAGCGCGCCTCGTTGAACTCCCTCAGGATGTCCACGTAGTCGCGGCTATCAATGTATTCGTTGAGGGCATCGCTGTTAGCTATGAGCTCCAACAGGCGGTTGCGCTGCTCGTTTTGCGGGAGGCGCTCGGCCAGGGCGGTCATCATCTTCCGGTTGGCGCGGTTGACGGTGTATTCCCGCAGCAGCGCCTGGCGGAGGGTGGTGGGCTGGCCCTTCGGGTCGTTCACTTCGGTCCCGCCATTGAATCCCAGCAGGCCAAGCACATCCTCCACTAACTCCGGCGAATGGCGGCCAAAGACCCCCAGCGCATCGCCCGGTGTGTAGGTCAAGCCGCTCCCCGTCAGATTCAGCACGAAATGCCGGGTATCCTTGGGCGAGTCCTGCCCGGTCAAACGGTCATGCCGCACCAGTTCCGCCAGGAAAGGATTCTTGCGCGAATACGCGCTTGCCGCCGGTTTGGGTTCCAAACTCACTGTCGTTGCTTCCATATATCCAATTAGTTCTGATTCTCTTGGCTACCCCGCAGCGCCAAGCGCTCTTGCCGCGCGGTTCACTCCGCCAGAGTAGCCGCCACTATAGTTCGCCTGTTACACTCCAAAAATCAACTGGGGAAGGAAAATTCCGTCTGGCGGCCAGCAGTTCATTTTGGCTGGTCTGGGAGGTTTGGTGTCCACCCTTTAGGGCGTCCGAGGCCGCATGGGATCATCCGCCATCCGTCCCATCCGTCCCATCCGTCCCATAATGAGAATTGCTGACTGGCAGCAGATTCCGGCTTCCCTCTGCCGAACTGACAGGTAATATCGGCTGCGCCTGTCAGAGGTCGGCTGAACGACCCAGGAAACGAGCACGAGGACGAAGGCCGGGCAGGCAGAGCGAATGACTATGAGCAAGAAGATCAAATGGGGAGTAATCGGCTGCGGCGGGATTGCCGCCCGGCGGACCATCCCGGAGTTCAAGCAGATGGTGACCAACGCAGAGCTGGTCTCCGTCATGGACCTCGATCTGCAGCGGGCGAAAGAGGTGGCCGCGCAATTCGACGTGCCCCACTTCTGCGCCACCGAGGCGGAGCTGCTGGCGCAAGACTTGCAGGCGGTCTATATCGCCACACCGCCGAACGTGCATTGCCGTCAGACCGTGCAGGCCGCCCAGGCGGGGAAACACATTCTCTGCGAGAAGCCCATCGCCATCACCGTGGACGAAGTGGACCAGATGGAAGCGGCCTGCGCCAAGGCCGGCGTGAAGTTCATGCTCGCCTGGTGCATGAGGCAGAACGTTCTTAACAAGAAGATGCGCGAGCTGGTACAGGCGGGCGCCCTCGGCAAATTGGTCATGGGCCGCGCCCAGCTCACCTGCTGGTATCCCCCCATCCCCGGCGCCTGGCGCCAGGACGTGGCCATCAGCCACGGCGGCGCTATGCTGGACATGGGCACGCACTGCCTCGACCTGTTGGAATGGCTGATGGACACCACCATCGTCGAAGTCACCGGCTTCACCGATCTGCTCGTCCACAAATACGCCACCCGCATCGAGGACACCTCGACCATCCTCGCCCGCTTCCGCAACGGCGCCCACGGCATCATCGACAACTACTTCAACGTCCCGGATGCCGCCACCCAGAACGCGCTCGAACTCTTCGGCACCAAAGGCTCCATCATCGCCCGCGGCACCATCGGCCAGGACCCGACCGGCGAGATGTTCAGCATCCTGCAAGCCCAGGAAACCGGCTACGACGCCAACCAGGTGCGCGACACCGAGGCCAACCGCCAGGATTACAAGCTGGAACCCATCGGCATCTACGGCCAGATGATCACCCTGTTCACGGACTGCATCCTCCAGGACCGGCAGCCGCCGGAATCACTGGCTAATGGCCGGCATTCCGTGCAGGTCGTCAACGCGATCTACCAGGCTGCCCGCGAGCGCCGCGTGGTCGAGGTAGGGGCCTGAACCTAAAAACGGCACTTGCGACCAACCGCAAAGAACGCAAAGAGCGCATAGAAGGGAACTTGTGATGGTTCCGAACCCGAAGACTGATTCACCTGCCGGGTGAATGGAAGGCTTAGGCAATCCCTGCATAACTATCTCTCTTTGCGATCTTTGCGTTCTCTGCGGTTAAATCAGCGGGGATAGGAAGGCCCACGCGTCGCCCCGCCCCACCTTTATCTGCTGGAGCGCAGCGCCTTCTTGAGGAACGGCTCCAAGCCCTGCGCGTTGAAGTAGAAGCCGAGCGAGTTGCAGTGGACACCGTCCACCAGTCCGCTGGTCTGGTCACGGTTGAGCATCTTGAGGCCGTCCACGAAAATGATCTTGTGGTCCCCTTTCTTCCGTCGGCTTTCCACGAAGTCGTGCGCGAACCGGCGTTTGGTTGCCTGGCTGCGCGCCACGGCGGCATTCGCCTCCTCGGACGGGAAATAGAAGGGGCTGGTCACCAGGATGGGAACGTCTGGCCGCTTTTCGCGCAAACGATCCACAAACACCGGGAGCGCGGCGGCGTATTGCTCGGCCGAGGGGTTTCCCCAAAAGTCGAGCACGATGCAGGATGCCTCCAGCTCGCAAATGGCGTCGGCTAGCGCGGGCTCGCCCAGGCCATTGCCACTGAAGCCGAGATTGACAAAGTCCGCGTTGAGTTTCCGCTCCAGGATGGCCTGGCAGGAGCCCCCCGGGTTCGAAGCGCAGCCCCCTTGCGTGATGCTCGAACCATAATGCACCACGGGCTTAGAGATGGCGTAGGGCGTGGCCGGCTCAAGCAGCGCGTCGCGATCGAAGCTCAGCGATTGGATCGTGACCGCCTTGTAGAGCGGCAGGTAAATGGTGATGTCACGCATCTTGCGCTCGCGGCCAATGCTCCAGGTCTGGGCGATCTTGCCAGCCTTGTCGGGCCACGCACTGGCGAGGTAGTCGTGCCCGACGTAAATGTCGAACCCGTTCTCTCCTACGCTGGGTATGTGGTGCATGTTCGAGAAGCCGGGATTCTCCGCCACAATGCCAACCGTGGTGGAGTCAGTGCGGAAGCGAATCCGCCCCCCGCTCGGGTCCTGGGCCAGACTCCAGACGGCGGGCCGGAAACTCTCTTTCAACCGCGCCGGCAGGCGGCGCAGCACGGGACTCTCTTCGCTGAACCAGGGCAGCCCGTACACGGCGAGCCGTGGGTCCGGAAACGCGACGATTTGCCGGGTGCCAGCCTCCGCTGCTCCGGCAAAGTTGGGGCTCAATTCAAGCAGCACGAGTGAAAGAACGAGAGTTATGGCGAAGTATGAGGATCGCATTGGGTTGATTCGTTGTTGTGGTTTGAAACTGCGCGCCAGGCTGATCTGGCGGCTCCGACCGGCGTAGGCTGGCCCATCCGTGCCAATCCGTGAGA
>CAIWJG010000284.1 GCA_903912925.1 uncultured Verrucomicrobia subdivision 3 bacterium
TCGTCCATAATGCGAATTGCTGCGGATACCCTATCCAAGCCTCCAAGTTTGCCGGAGGCTGCTCACTGGAGCAAGGGGAGGGCGAAACGGCGATACTCCGCTTCGGTGGGGAGCCGGCCCGTGCGGTGCTGGCAATCGGCCACGTAACGCCGGGCTTCGCGGTAGAAGTCCGCGAGCGTGTGCCACACTGGCTGTTTGGCGCCCTGGTTATCAATGAGCCAGTAGCCGTTCTCCACGCCATTGCTGTATTCGTTGTTATACATCGCCCAGGAGAGGACGAATGGGCAGCCCCACTCCAACCCCACGCGCATGACCTGCCGCGAGCGGCGGTCGCGGTCGGCCTCCGGGTAGGTGTGCGCCGCAAAACCGTATTCGCCGATAAACACCCGCTTGCCCGCGATGCCGGTCTTGGGCGGGAGCTTCGTTTCGATGTAGTCCAGCGCCCGGGGGATCTTGTTCAGGATGTCGTCCAGCGAGTCGTAGGTGGAGTAGGAGACGAAGTCCACGTTTGTCCTGGGCAGAACGCGGTTGGCTGCTCCAACATGGGCGCCATGGGCACCTGCACGCTCGGCATCCTGAGCGATATACATTACGCCGCCGCGGCCGCACAGGCCCGCGGCCCGGACTTCGAGCTGCGGGTCCTCCCCAACCCCATCGCGCGCGCTTTCGGCCGTTTCTACCTCCACTACATCTGGCTGCGCGAACCGCTGCGCAAGAACCATCTCCTCGACGAGTTCCTGGAACAAGCTGCCGGCTTCGATTACGTCATCGCCAACGGCGATTATTCCTGCAACACCCCCTTCGTCGGTGTGAGCGACGATGCCGCCTGCCAGAGCGTCGTGGAGTGCATCGGCAAGCTCCGCCACCGATTCGGCGCCCGTCTGCGCGTCAACTACGGCGACCATGAGCTGGGCAAGCTGCCCATGTTTGGCGCGTCCGGCGGCCTGCGCCTGGCCAGTTGGCGCCGCGCCCGTGAAGAGGTGGGCTTGGACCCCTTCTGGCGGCTCGAAATCGGCCGTTACGTATTGATCGGCTTCGTCTCTTCACTCGTCGCCCTGCCGAGCTGCGGAGCTGACATGCTGCCGGCCGAGCGGCCGGAATGGGAACGCCTGCGCGAGGAGCACTTGGCCGAGATCCGCCGCGCCTTCGACGCGCTGCAGCCCGGCCAGCGCGTCCTGCTCTTCTGCCACGATCCGACCGCTCTCCCCTACCTCTGGCGCGAGGAGAGCGTCCGCGTGAAACTCCTCCAGGTCGAGCAGACCATAATCGGCCACTTGCACACGAACCTCCTCCTATGGAAAAGCCGCCTGCTGGCGGGCATGCCGCCCGTGCGCTTCCTCGGTCACACGGTGGCCCGCCTGAGCAGCGCCTTGAACCAGGCCCGCTACTGGCGCCCGTTCAATGTCCGGCTCTGCCCGGCCTTGGCTGGCGTTGAACTGCTCAAGGACGGCGGCTATTGTACGCTCGAACTTGATCCCGAAGCGCGCCAACCCTCCCGCTTCCGCTTTCATCGGCTCTATTGGTCATGAGCTAAAGCAGGCGCTTGTTCGGACCATTCTTCATTCTTCATTCTACATTCTGCATTCGCCCGTGGGTGGCTTGGAGGTCGCATGAAGGTGGCTTGGAGGTCGCATGAAGGTGGCTTTGAGGTGCCTACCGCCTGGCTAGCAACACGCTTTGGGGTGGCTTTGATGTCGCATGAGGGTGGCTTTGCCCGGCCTTTCTTCATTCTTCATTCTGCCTTCTGCATTCCCGGTAGTGCGGAGGGTGGACTGCCTTCCCGTCCTCCGAACCATTACTGCGGAAGCTTGATTGCCCGTGATTCTAACAGAGGTCCGCAAAGACAACGAAGCTCTTTGTTGCCTTCGCGACGGGGCGGTTGACCGAGTCGCGGATGCCCCTGCGCCACGGTTTTGGAGTGCGGCGGCAAGGTCCTCCGCGACACCGCTTTCCCAGGCAGCAGTGGTTTGCCGAGGTAGCAGATGTGCCACCCTGAGCCAAAGCGGCGTCGCGGAGGACCTTGCCGCCGCACTCCAAAACCGTGGCGCAGGGGCATCCGCGACTCGGTCAACCGCCCCGTCGCGAA
>CAIWJG010000285.1 GCA_903912925.1 uncultured Verrucomicrobia subdivision 3 bacterium
CAGGTCCGATCAGCCACCGGCTGATGGGACAAGCTTTCGGAGCCATCCTCCTGGCGCTTGCCCAGTGCGCCGGAGCTGCTGCCGCCACCAACGCCCCGTTGGACGATTATAACTACGTCATCGGCACGCAAACCATTGGTGCGGCCTATCAATTCACCCGGGAACCGATCCTCATCGAGACGGCCCGCGCGATCCTGGCGATGGGATCGAGCGCGCTCAAGTTCTCCCTGACGCCCCAAGGCGGGAGCGCGTCGAAACCGCATAGTCTGGCCGAAACCGCGGAGGGTGATCCGGCGGTTAAGGCGGTGTTCCAGATGCCGTTTGCCAACTATGTGATGTGGGTTTCGCCCCTGGGCGCGCCGGGCGGCGGGCCGTTCGCAGCGGCGCGGCTGGGCGCCGAACGCCAGGAACTCTACGACCTGACCAAGCATCTGCTGACTAGCTACCACGGCACTGGCAAATCGTTCTACCTGGGCAATTGGGAAGGCGATTGGTTGCTGACGCGTATGGACCCGAGCTACGCGCCCACCGCCGAAGAAGTCCAGAGCATGATTGACTGGGCCAACACGCGCCAGAAGGCGGTGGACGACGCCCGGCGCGACACACCGCACGCCAACGTCCAGGTTTATTACTATGTCGAGGTGAACCGCGTGCGCGATGCGATGGCGGGCAAGGTGCGCGTCGCCAACAAAGTGCTGCCGCAAACCAATCCGGACTTCGTGTCCTACTCCAGCTACGACTCTCAGGTCGGTGACCTCGAGGAGAACTTCGCCGAGGCGCTGAATTATCTTCAGGCGCAGCTTGCGCCCAAGCCGGGGATTCCCGGCCAGCGCGTCTTCATCGGCGAATATGGAATGCCGTTGCTCGGCAACAGCGCGCCGGCCCAAGCCAGCCTGGCGCGCCACGTCATGCGCGCTGGCCTGAGATGGGGCTGCCCCTTCGTCCTTTACTGGGAGATGTATAACAACGAGGTCACCCCCGATGGCCGGCAGCGCGGCTTCTGGCTGATTGACGACCATGGCGTCAAGCAGCCGGTGTATTTCACGCACCAGAAGTTCTACCAGCAGGCCAGGGCCTACGTCGCCGATTTCACCACCAGGAACGGGCACATGCCGAGTCGTGCGGAGTTTGGTTCGGCCGCCCTGGCGTGGCTGCCGGTCGAAACCGCGCCGTCCGCCAAAGGTCCCCTGGTACAGGGCACGCCATTCGTGGACGAGTTGCGTGATTTCTCCAAGGTCTTCAGCCACACCGAACACCTGGTATTCGACGGGACGAATCCCGGTTACTTCGAGGGGCGCCCGCAGCGCGTGGTGCGCGAGGGGGCCGACCAACCGCGCCACTTCATTTATCACGGCAACGGCATCGTGCGGTTTAAGATCACCACCTATGTCTTCGGAGGTTTCGCGGGCACGAGTGGGCCGAAGGTTCGCGTTTTCGCCTCAGCGGACGCGCAGCAGTGGGGTGCCGTGGACGTTGGCGGGGAAACCACCGCCACCAAAGAAGGCTGGGCGCGGGTTGTACTGACCCCAACCAAGGATCTCGCCGCCCCGGCGGCGTATCTGAAGATCGAACTGCGCGGCGATGCTGCCGTTTATTCGCCGCAGGTGGGCAAGGTGCAGTTGTTCACGGTGGGCGCGCGGATCAGGTAGTCGGCACCGGAGCGATCGAGACCTTGATTCATAAGCCTTGCCTCGAGCGTCTTTTGTTTATACCTATTCGAGCGTTGGGAGCGTGACAGGAACCGTTCCCGAGCATTACTTTTTGTAAGGATAAATAAGCGGCCACGAATGGCCGGGCATGGACTAGAGTCTTAAGGTTATGGAAAACAATAGTTTCGTTGGTTCGATACCGTGGGCCGTAGCGGCAGGGACGGCGGTCTGGTTTGGCTTGATGGCCTTCAGATCGGGCAAGAGCACCGTGCTGTGGTCGATCGGGGGAGGGTTAATGGGGCTGGTGGTTACGACCGTCATTTTGGGTCTCGGGCAGGCCACGTTTATACCCTTCTCGACGCAGGAGATTGCCCCTTTCCGCCTCAAGGTGGCGGGGTTGGCCATCTTCGTGGTCGTGTGTGTGGGGTGGTTGTTTACGGGGGGGCTGCACCGTCACCTGCTGGCATTTCTGAAACCACCGAGCGCAGCACCGCCGGCACCGGTCGTGCCGGCAAAGCCGTCGGCAGGGAGTCCCAAGCAATATTGAGGATCTCGGTCATCATCCCGGCGTTCAACGAGGAGCGGCTTATTGGCGAGACGTTGCGCGAGGTGGGGGCGGCCAGGGCCGCTTTCTCCCGCCGCGCGTGGAGCAGCGAACTCATTGTATGCGATAACAACTCGACCGACCGCACGGCTGAGTTGGCGCGCGCGGCTGGGGCCCGGGTGGTCTTCGAGCCGGTCAATCAAATCGCCCGGGCACGGAACTGCGGTGCGGCGGCGGCGACGGGGGATTGGCTGGTGTTCATTGACGCGGACTCGCACCCGAGCGCGGAGTTGCTGGCCGAGGTGGCGGAGCGGATTGAATCGGGGCGCTGCCTGGCTGGGGGCTGCACCGTGAGAGTCGAGGGGGTTAACTGGGTGGGGACGCTCATCACGCGGCTGTGGAACGGCATCAGCCGCGCAGGCTGCCTGATGGCCGGGTCGTTCATCTTCTGCGAGGCGAACGCTTTTCGGGATGTGGGCGGCTTCAGCAATGAGCTATTTGCCGGGGAGGAGATCGAGCTCAGCCAGCGGCTGAAACAACTGGCGCGAGCCCGGAAGAAGCGAGTCGTGATCCTGCACCGTCACCCGTTGCTGACCTCGGCGCGGAAGATACACTTGTACACGCCCAGGGAACATCTCCGGTTTGTGATGAAGGCCGTGCTGTCCCATAAGCGCATCCTGGGCAGCCGCGACGAGTGCCATACGTGGTATGATGGGAGGCGGTGAGGGTGGCTCGATGCTTTTGCGCTTTCGGTGACCTGCCGCGGCCAAATCCGAAGCCCGAGGGGCGGAAGAAATCCGAAACCCGAAATCCGAAACCCGAAGGAAATCCGAAATCCGAGAACCGAAATCCGAAGAAACCCGCTGCCGTGGGCGATTCGGCCCTCGGAGTTCAGACCTCCTGACATACCCATGGTTTCCTCGAAATACTGAGAAGTTGTTCGGCGGGAGTGTGTCACAAGTCTTTGCGTGTGCAAAGCGTCGCACTGGCAGAATCCCCGCACGCGAATCGCATTCTCGGGGTCAAAA
>CAIWJG010000286.1 GCA_903912925.1 uncultured Verrucomicrobia subdivision 3 bacterium
CCGTGTCCATCGGGTCGCCGGGACACCGGGCCAGAGACCCGGCTAACCGGCAGACCGGAGGTCTGCCCCACACCTGATCAGTTACGAATGAAGAACTCCCTCAGGCTCCCCTAAAGCCACCCCAAGGCGACATCGGAGCCACCTCAAAGCGTGTTGCTAGCCACCTAGTAGGCACCTCAAAGCCACCTTCATGCGACCTCAAAGCCACCCTCAAGCCACCCTCAAGCCACCCCCATGCGACCTCCATGCGACCTTCATGCGACCCTCAAGCCACCCCGGGGCGAATGAAGAATGCAGAATGAAGAATGCCAGCTAAGCCGTATCGATGCAGTCGGGCGCCCAGTTCCCCCTCACCCTGACCCGCTCCCCAAGGGAGAGGGAACTGCTGTCGCCCACCTGGGAATACTCACTGAACCGTGAACATTTCCCAGCGCTGCCGAGGCTTCTCCCTCTCCCTGAGGGAGAGGGCTGGGGTGAGGGGGAAGGCCGCGTTCTACTGAATAGTCACCACGCGTGAAGCAAAGGTCGAATTTGGCGCAGGCCAATTGGTAAAGAGCCCCGTTGTCCAAGCCCTGCATACGCAAAGTGTGAACCGACTCGACCTCGTGCCCCTCAGCACGCAGGGCATTGACCAATTTTCGCGGCAGGTTCTCGTCCAGCAGGATTCTCACGCCGGTTGAAGTTCCTTTTCGTGAGCGAGTTCTGACAAAGCGCCCCGAACCGACTCTTCCGTCAGGCTCGGAAATGCGTCCACGATTTCCAATACCGTCATGCCGGCTGCAAGCGATTCCAAAATCAGCGAAAGGGAGATACGGGTTCCCCGCACCCTCGGGCTTCCACCTAAGTGCTCCGGGTCAGCTATAATCCACGTGTCCATACAAGAAAACATAAGACGCAGGCACTCATCTCTCAAGTCGAGAATTATGACCAGGGGACGAGGCTTGTTACCAAGGTGACACGTTTTGTGGACCTATACAGGGTGAAATGAATACTGATGACCGACCACTGACCACTGACCACCGGACCACTGACCATTGACTACTGAACACCGGACCAGATATGAAAACCCCCAGACTATTAGATCTCTCCGCGCCGACACGCTTTTGGGTGCTCATGTGCGTGTACGCGCTGGAATTATCGGCCAGCCTCTGGCTCGCCTACGAACTGCGCTTCGATTTCATGGTCGAGCCCAATTTCCAGAAAGAACGATTGTTCGTCCTCTGTTGGCTGGTTCCCCTGCAATTGGTCCTCCTGGGGCTCTTCCACCAGCTCAACACGCTGTTGGGATACTTCAGCACGCCGGACTTGGGCCGCATGTTTCAGGCTCTCACGATCAGCGCCATTACAGCTTTGGTCGTGTGGGGCGTCTGGGGTCAGGGTGTCGCACCACCGCGGGGCGTCATTGTGCTGGATTTTATCTTTTGCCTCGTGGGATTAACGGGGGCGCGTCTCGCCTTGCGCACCCTTCGCGAGTCGCTCACCTTTTCGAGCAAGAGTAACGGGGGGCGAAAGCGGCGCGTCGCCATCATCGGGGCCGGCGATGCCGGCGCGGTCATGGCGCACGAGTTGTCCCTCAAGCCGGGCTATGGGCTGGAACCGGTCGCTTTCTTTGATGACGAGCAGCACAAATGGCACTCGCGCGTCCATGGCATTCCCGTCCTTGGTCCGCCGGAGAGATTGGTGGACGTCCGCGCGAAACTCGACATCCAGGAGGCTATCATCGCCATGCCCTCGGCGCCGGCCAAACGCATCGGCGAGATCGTTCGCCTCCTGCGCCAGGCTCACGTGGTGTGCAAAACGGTTCCCTCCCTCGACCAACTGGTCCTCGGCCAGATCCGGGTCAGCCAGTTGCGCAATGTGGAAGTCACCGACCTGCTCGGTCGGGAGAAGGTTGAACTCGAGACGGAGAACATCCGCCAAACCCTGCAGGACCGGGCGGTTATGGTCACTGGCGCCGGCGGCAGCATCGGCAGCGAACTTTGCCGGCAGATCGCCACCTACCATCCCAGGCAGTTGATCCTCCTCGATCGCTCGGAGCCCAACGTATTCCAGATCGAACAGGAATTAATTGGCCTGGGGCATCGCGAGAGAATCATGCCCGTCGTGGCCGACATCTCGGACCGGCCGCGCATGGAGCAGGTCTTCTCAACCTTTCACCCCCAGATTATCTTCCATGCCGCGGCCCACAAACACGTGCCGATGATGGAGCATCAGCCAGGCGAGGCGGTCAAGAATAATAGCCTGGGCACCGCCCAATTGGCCGACCTGGCTCTGGAGTTCGGCGTGGATCGTTTCACTTTGATTTCCACCGATAAGGCAATCAACCCAACTAGCGTCATGGGCGCCACCAAGCGCCTGGCCGAGACGTACATCCAGGCGCTTTACGCGGCGCACCCTGACAAAACGAAGTTCATGGCCGTGCGCTTCGGCAACGTCCTCGGCTCCTCGGGCAGCGTCATTCCGCTCTTTCACAAACAGATCGCCGAGGGCGGGCCCGTCAAAGTCACCCATCCGGAGATGACACGCTACTTCATGACGATTCCCGAGGCTTCCATGCTCGTTGTCCAAAGCGCCGTGCAAGGCACCGGCGGGGAGATCTTCGTCCTGGACATGGGCAAGCCCGTCAAGATCGTGGACCTCGCCCGCCAGATGATCGAGCTGAGCGGGCTCAAGCCGGACGAGGACATCCAAATCGAGTTCATCGGCATGCGTCCGGGCGAAAAACTATTCGAGGAGATCTCTCGCACGGGTGAGAACTTCGCGCCCACCACGCATTCCAAGATCTTCCGTTTTATCTCCCAGCCCGCGGACCTGGCGTGGATTCGCGAGACACTGCAGAGTCTGCGGGATGGTATTCACCAGCTCAAGCCTGACCAGATCAAGCTTCGAATGCGAGAGGCACTTCCAGACTATACGCCCGCTTTGGCCCAACGCGTTGCGAACCCCCCGCCAATCGGCGAACTCGACGAATCACGGCACCACCGCCAACCGGCGCTGCGGCCCTGAAACCGCCGGGGCGCGGAAATCCGAAACCCGAGAGGTAATTGCAAAAGCCGGGAATAGCCGCGAAAAAGCGCAGAAAGCGCAAGAAAAGGCCCTATTCCCATACTTCTTGCGTCTTTTGCGCCTCTTTGCGGCAAGTTTTGCAATTGGCTCCCGAAGCCCGAAACCCGAAGCAAATCCGAATTTGTGGGAAGGGGCGAATGGAAAGACGGAGAGCCGTAGCCAGAGGAGTTTAACCGCAGAGATCACAAAGATCGCAGAGGAAGACAAGGCAGAATCTCTGCAACAGATCAGATTGTTCGCAGCCTGCGAGTGATTGCCCCGGCGATAAGAACCGCGGAGAACGCGGAATACACGGAAGGCGGGTTCGGAAGGCAGTCTTTTTCCGCGTATTCCGCGTGTTCTGCGGTTAATCCCTCCTGCCTTTGGTTGCGGCTTTGCCGCGCTGTGTTTATCGCGTCTCTGCGGTTGAATTGGCGGTTTGTTCGTGATGCGACTCGGCTGCGCTGAGTTCATCTGTGGTCTTCTTCTTCCTCAGAATCTGTGCGGCACGGAGCCGTTGGGTCGCTTGGAATCGATGGCGAATGGCCATTAGAAGTGCTGTTGCTTCCGGGGGGCACACCAAGTGGCCAGGACAGGCGGCTGCCTCGGTTTGGGGGTGTGGCGAACCGTTCTATGGTACCATGGTATGTCCAGGGTGGTACCAGAGTGCTACCAGGGTAGCATGGGGGCGCAATCTACCGTTCTCAGTATTGCGAATGCTTATGCTGCGCGGTCGTTTGGCGGGAGCGGAAGGTCCGGTCTGAGCGCTTTGGTGGCGGCTTGGAGCGCGTCAATCCATCTGCGGTTACTAACATTATGAATCATTTCGAACAATTGATCGAACGGCTATCCGACAAACCCAAACTTTGGCTGGTCACCGGCAGCGCTGGATTCATCGGCTCCAACCTGCTGGAGACCCTGCTCCGATACAACCAACTAGTGGTTGGATTGGACAATTATGCCACCGGCTCACCCGGGAATCTGGATCAGGTGCGCGACCTGGTTGGGCCAGAACGCTGGCAGCATTTCATGAAGATCGACGGCGATATCCGGGACCTCGACACATGCAAGCGTGCATGCCACGGGGTGGATTACATCCTGCACCAGGCGGCCCTCGGTTCCGTGCCGCGCTCCCTGGCGTACCCTGGCGACTCTCATGCCACAAATGTTACCGGCTTCCTGAACATGTTAATCGCGGCCCGCGACAGCGGGGTGAAGCGGTTCGTGTATGCCTCGAGCAGCTCGGTTTACGGCGACCACCCGGCCTTGCCGAAGGTTGAGGATGCCATCGGCCGATGCCTTTCGCCGTATGCGGCCACCAAACGCGCCAATGAGCTGTATGCGGAGGTCTTTGGCCAATGTTACGGGCTCTCCACCATCGGCCTCCGGTATTTCAATGTCTTCGGCCCGCGCCAGGACCCGAATGGGCCTTATGCCGCAGTAATCCCGAAGTGGATCGCGGCCATGATTCGAAACGAGCCCATCTCTATCAACGGCGACGGGGAGACCAGCCGCGATTTCTGCTACGTAGCCAACGTGGTGCAGGCCAACCTGCTCGCCGCCACAGTGAAGAAGCCGCAGGCCATTAACCAGGTCTATAACGTCGCCCTCTCTGCCCGGACCACTCTCAATGAACTCTTTGGCCTGCTGCAGGAAAAACTCCTGCCTTGGTCTCCCCATTTGAAAACCTGTCGCCCGGATTATCAGGACTTCCGGCCGGGGGACGTTCGGCATTCCGAAGCTGACATCTCCAAAGCCATGCGGCTGCTCGGATACAAACCGTCTCACACCGTTGAGCAAGGGCTGGCGGAAGCCCTGGCTTGGTACCGCCAGCACTTGGCTGGCCCGGAGTTCGCAGCCCAGAACCCTGAGCCCAGAGAGCAACCTCTAAAGTCCTCGGTGCGGCGTCGGCGCCACCTGATTCCGGTGCCTTGATTCATTCTGCAATCCTAACGAACCAGTTCCGCCACCCGCCCGTCAACTTATGAATACAAAAACGCGAAGAATCCTGCTGATTGTTCCGATCCTCGGCGTCCTGCTGCTCGGCGGCGGATACGTCGGTTACCGGGCGTACAAGTCGGCCCGCCAGGCCCGGCTCATCACGCAGGCGCGCAACTACCTCGCCAAGCCCGACGAAAGAAAAGCGCTGCTCTGCCTCCAGCGCGCCTTGCGGTACAATGCGAAAGATGTCGAAGCCTGCCGGCTCATGGCCGAGTTAACCGAACGCGCCCGCTCGCCTGGCGCCCTTATTTGGCGGAGCCGCGTCGTGGAACTCAATTCGCACTCGTTGGACGATCGGCTGGCCCTGGCTCAAACCGCCATGTTGTTCCGTGATTATGCCTCGGCCACGAACGCGCTGGAAGGGGTGGATGCCGCCGGTAAAATGACCCCCGCTTACCACAATATTGCCGGTGCCGTGGCCTCAACGGTCGGCCAGCTCGCTCAAGCTGAAGTCCACTTCCGCGAAGCCGCCCGGCTGGAGCCGACCAACCAGGTCCCGCAGCTCAACCTCGCTATCGTGCGCCTACATTCCACCAATGCGCAAGTTATGGCCGAAGCACGCGCTTCCCTCCAGCAACTGAGCGCCAAGCCCGAGTTCCGGTGCCAGGCGCTCCGCGAACTCATTGTCGATGCCCTGAATTCCACCCGCACCGACGCCGCCCTCGCGCTTTCCGCCGATTTGCTCAACCAAAGCAACGCGGTGTTCTCCGACCGGCTCCTCCGCCTTGAGATACTCCGGGCCTCAAAGAACCCCGCTTTGGGAAAAACCCTCGCCGCCTTCCAAAAGGATGCCGCCTCCGACCCTGCCAAGATCCAGCAACTCGCCACCTGGCAACTCCTCAAGACCGGCCCCGCTGACGCGCTCGCCTGGTTGGAGACTTTGCCGCCCAGCATCCGCACCAACCAGCCCGTTGCGTTGCTCTCCGCCGAATGCCGCACCCAGCTCAAAGATTGGCGCGCGCTTCAGGCCGCCCTCGAACACCAGAACTGGGCAGAGCTGGATTTTGTCCGCCATGCCTTCCTGGCCCGCGCCGCCCGTGGACTGGACTTGACGTCCACCAGCAAAACCGAGTGGGAGCTGGCCGCCAAAGCCGCGATCAGCCGCAAGCAAAGTGTCCTCATGCTCCTGCAAATGGCCGCCCAATGGCACTGGCAGGGCGAAAGCGAGGAACTCCTCTGGACCATCTTCAACCGTTACCCCGAAGAGAAATGGGCCGTCCCGGCGCTGAGCCAGGCCCTCTACAGCGGAGGCCGCACCCGCTCACTCATGACCCTCTACAGTCAGCTCGCCAAAGCCTACCCCTCCGAACTCTCCACTAAGAATAACCTCGCCATGACCGCTCTGCTCCTGGACGCGCAAGAACTGAAGCCCCGTGACCTGGCGCTGGAAGTGTATCAAAAAGCCCCTACCAATTCTTCTTACGCCTCCACCTACGCCTTCTCTCTGCACCTCCAGAAGAAGGACGCCGAGGCCCTGAAGGTGATGCAGATGCTTTCGTCCAAAGCTTTGGAAGACCCCTCAATCGCGGGCTACTACGGCCTGATCCTGAAAGCGACCGGCAATCCCGACAAAGCCAAGGTGTACCTTCAGTGGGCATCCAAGGCGAAGCTGCTGCCCGAGGAAAAGAAGCTTTTTGACAGCGCGAAAACCGGAGCTTAGCACAGCCGTTTCTTCGTGGCGACCTTGCCTGTCGGTTAACCGGGCGTCCCGCCGGGGTCCCCTTATCGGCTCCAAGACCCAGCCCTCGTGAGCGTTCCCACGCGCGCGGCACAGGCTTCCCGCTTCAGCCTCCCCGCTTCATCTTTTTGATGCCATCAGGCCTTCCAAACTTGCCCTGGCAGCGTGCCGATCCCAGACATCGCATTCCGAGTGTCCAGGATGCACTCCGTCCAATGCGCCAGCTCCTGGTAGTTGACGCACGCGTGGTTGGTCGCAATGAGCACCACATCGAAGGATGTGATGGTCTGTTTGTTCCACGCCACCGACTTTGTGCCGGCCCAGTGAGCATGTTCGCGAGTGGGCTTGATGACAGGCACGTAAGGGTCATAGTAGGCGACGCTGGCCCCGCGCTCCTTGAGCATCTCCATCAGCACGTAACTGGGTGATTCGCGCTCGTCGTCCACATTGGGTTTGTAGGCAAGCCCCAGCACAAGAACGGAACTGCCCTTAATCGCCTTCCGCCGTTCGTTGAGGGCGTCCGCTACCCGGTGCACGACATAAGTAGGCATAGAGGTGTTGACCTCGCCTGCCAGTTCGATGAAGCGGGTGTTCTGGCCAAATTCGCGCGCCTTCCAAGTGAGGTAGAACGGATCAATCGGGATGCAATGTCCGCCCAGGCCTGGCCCTGGGTAGAACGGCATGAAGCCGAACGGCTTGGTCTTTGCGGCGTTGATGACCTCCCACACATCAATGCCCATGGCGCTATAGACCATCTTCAGTTCGTTTACGAGCGCGATGTTTACGCTGCGAAAGGTGTTTTCGAGCAGCTTCGTCGCCTCGGCCGCACGACAGGACGAGACGGGCACGACCGTCTTAACCGCCTTGGAATAGAGCGCGACGGCCTTCTCCAGGCAGGTCGGCGTATAGCCGCCAACAACCTTGGGAATGAGCGCCACTTTGCTGTCGGGGTTGCCGGGATCCTCGCGTTCAGGCGAAAAGGCCAGATGGAAGTCGCGGCCGGCTTCGAGACCGGAGCCAACCTCAAGCACCTCGCGCAGGTCTTCGTCCGTGGTGCCGGGATAGGTGGTGGATTCCAGCACCACGAGCATCCCCTTGCGCAAATGGCGCGCGATGCTCCTTCCTGTGTCGAGTATGAACGAAATGTCCGGCTCCCGATTCTTGTTGAGCGGTGTCGGCACGCAGATAATGATCGCGTCTACTTCCCGAATACGGCTGAAATCGCTCGTCGCCGAAAAGGTGCCTGCCTCAATCGCCTCGGCCACCGCTTCGGAGGGAATGTGTCTGATATAGCTCCTTCCCTGGTGAAGAGCGTCAACCTTGGCGGCATCCACATCCAGACCCAACACGGTTACGCCCGATCTAGCGAACTGGAGTGACAAAGGCAACCCCACATAACCAAGTCCGACCACTGCAGTTTTCATCAGGTTAATTGCTACGCTTCCAATTCTTGCTGTTCTATTTGGCTGACTATAAGAGTGGAAGTCTCGCGCACCTTGGAATCAAAGTCAACTCCGCCTGGTGCTGAGAGCAGTTCTGAAAATGTACGGAGCGATGCTAGAACCGGTTCCTTGTTTCACGATCCTTCCCAGTTGGTACGAGACCCAATCGTTGGGTTAAAGTTACCCCGAACTGGCATCACTTCGAGGCATGCGTTATCGGTGCGTATTTGGTTCCAAGCCCAACGTATGCTTGTGTGCCTTCTTTTGTTTCATTAAAGGCAGCTTTTTGTCCTTGCAATTTGGGGATGCCGCAGGTAGATAAAACGCGATGAAAGTGATCGGCATTATCCCTGCGCGCTACGGTTCGACGCGGTTCCCCGGGAAGCCGCTGGCGTTGATTGCCGGCAAGCCGCTGATCCAGCACGTTGTCGAACGCTGCCAGCAGGCCAAGTCACTTGCGGAAGTGATCGTGGCTACCGACGACACTCGGATTTGGGAGGTCGCACGCAGCTTCTGCCGGGCCGAGATGACCGCCCCCGACCATCCGAGCGGCTCCGACCGGATTGCCGAAGTGGCCGCACGCTGCGCCTGTGATGCGGTGGTGAATATCCAGGGTGACGAACCGCTGATCGACCCCACGGTGATTGACACGGTCGTTGGCGCGCTGGCGCAGGCAGAGATGTCCACTGCGGCGACTCCGATTAGTACGCCGGACGAATATGACAGTCCGAACGTGGTAAAAGTCGCTATCAATGCGGCGGGATGGGCGCTATATTTTTCCCGGCGCACCATTCCGTATTTGCGCGACGCTGCCCATAGTTCGGTGATCGAACAGATGGCGGCGTTTCCTTTTTTGAAGCATCTGGGTATATATGGATACCGGCGGGACGCGCTGCTGCGGCTGGTCAAATTTCCGGTGTCCCCGCTCGAACGGGCGGAGAAGCTCGAGCAGTTGCGCGCGCTGGAGAACGGCATTCGCATCGCCGTCGTGACAGTGGCCTACGACAGCGTGGGGGTGGATGTGCCAGCGGACGTGAAACGGGTCGAGCAGTTGCTTGCTGTAAGTTGATAGCAAGGTGTGAGTTGATAGTGAAGAGCCTGCGGCACCAATACGTCCATTATACGCGGGCTCGGCTACGAGGCGCAGTTTCACCGGCTGCGCCTCTTGTGCGTCCAGGGACAAAGGGAGTATCCCTTGGTGCCATCAGGTACCCGCGGCTAAAAAAAGGCGATTCCTACCTCAACGACAGAGGATATACGAGCGAGCCCTGCCTCTGGAGCCACTTAGTGTATCTGCAGGTTCCCCACTGGTGCCTCAAAGGAACTGTATCCAGCATTCTTTGAGATACTTTGCCTCCAGCATTCCGACGATGCGGCGGATGATGTTGCGGCGCAGGTCAAGCTCGACGGGGACATTCGGGTCCTGGTGAGCCTCGTTGATCCGCGTGCCGACCACGAATTCGACGATATCGCTCTGAAGCATGAGGGCCATCAAGTCGCGCGCCGCGTTTTCGGGCCACGGTTCCTGCGCGCCGCGCTCCAACATTTCGGCGACGCGGGCCAACGTCATAGTGCCCTCGGTGATCAGGTCAATACCCGCCATAACCGCCGGCGGAGGTATCTCCGGATCGAGTTTGGTCAGGCAGGCGCGCACGGGCCGGTTGAGCAGGCGCGAGATGATGTTCGCCGTGGTCCCGCCGCAAATGGCTTTGCGCCCGGGAAACGATTCCGCCATCTCGGCCAACTCGTTATCGCGTTCCTTGCAGAACGGCGGCCCGGTGATCACCAGCAGTCGGCGCGGGTGCCGGTAGTAAACCACACCGCAGGTGATGTCGTCTTTGGCGGCCCCACCGTCGTTGACCAGGGCCTCGGCGACAACTTTGCGGGCCAGTTCCTGCGAGGAGATTTCCGGCTCCTGCCCCACCTGCTGGGATAGGAAGCGGACGAAGTTGTCGTTGCCCCAGCCCAGGGGCAGGCCCTTGCGGCCCAGGCCCGATTGGCTGATGCCGTCGGAGGTGCAGACGATCCGGTCGCCCAGTTGGACGTCAAATTCACTGTAGCGAATGGTGCGGTCTTTCCAATTGTCCAAAGTGATATCCACGCGTTCGAGCGGCAGGGCGGTCTGGCCACGCATCAGCACCAGGGCGGGGTTGCCGTGCTCAATGGCCCGGGCGTGGCCCCGCTCATCCAGGTCAACGATGGTGAACGTCGAGTAGCTGATCTTGCGCACCTCGCACACGGGCAGGGTGTCCATGATCGTCCCGGCGCTCTTGCGGATGTCCACAAAAGCCGTCGTATAGCGCAGGGCCATGGTGGCCGTCAGGTTGGCCAGCACGCTGGCTTTGACGCCGCTGCCCAAGCCGTCCGAGAGGATGGAGATGATGCGTCCCTCGGGCTTGATCCGCCGCGAAAGGAAGACATCGCCCGAGACCACCTGGCCAGCCTTGGCGCGTTGGGAGGAATCAACGTCGATAAAGCTTTCGCCAATCGTTCTCATGCTTGGGATCCTCCAGTTTGGCCGGCGAGAAGGACTCGATGATCGAGTTGAGCGTGATCTCGGTCTCGGCCGCGCTCTCGCCCAACAGGCAGGCAATGGTTTGGGTAGTGTGCAGACTGCGGGCGATGACTTCCTGGGCCTTGCGAATCACCTCGGCCTTGCGGACCGCCGGTTCCGTGATGTCCTGTAGAATGCCGCCCACCACGCAGTGCTTTTCGATGGTGAAGATGCCGGCGTGTAGAATGGTCTTCTGGTAGCGGAGGTCCCGATCCAGAATGTCCTCGCCGTTCTTCAGCACGGCATGGAACAGGTTCGCGAAGGGCATGACCTCGCTCAGCATCACGCCTTCCAGGGATGTAGCCGCCGGCGGCGAGCCCGCGGGAGCAACGTTGCAGGCGAACATCGTGGCGAAGGCGGCGTTGTATTCGATGATGCGCATCGCGTCATTGATGATCACGACCGCCGAGGGCATCTTCTGGATAAGTGCGTTCGCCTTCTTGAGCGCGAGCTTGCGCATGTAGGTGACGCACATGGCGCGCTCCGCCTTTTGCTGGATCAACGCCCCGGCGAACTCGCGGCAGGAGTTGTAACCGCAGCCGCCGCAGTCCAACTCGTCATCGCGCGTAAGCTTGCCGACACCGCGGAGGGCTTCCCGGACTTGCGCCTCGGGAAACTTGAGCAGCGGCTGGGCCGCGACGGCAAACACAGATTGGATGTCCAGGCTGGACTGGCGCGGGAGCGCTGGCACGAGGGCTTGCACGGACCGCAGCACCCGGCGGCGCTTGGCGGCGGTGCCGTGGCGCTTGGCGGCGCGCGGCCCATTGACGCAGCCCCCTTCGCACGCCAGTAGCTCCAGGAACAGGCTGCCGTCTGCCGGTTGGGAGCCCAAGCCTTCGATGGCCTTCTGGATGGCGTTGATGCCGGAGAAGGCCATGAACGAACAATCATTCACCCCGCAGAGGGATTTCATCCCGGCGATCATGCCCCCGTCCACTGGGTACCAGGCTCCCTCAGCGGAGTTTTCCGGGATGAAGGTGTCGCCGGTTTCGGGCATCAGCGTCTCCGGCGCGATCTTCTCCTGGGCCAGCCATCGGCGCAAATCGTCGAAGGTGAGGGCAACGTCAAGCAACTCCGGGTGCTGGGCAGCTTCAAGTTTCTTGGCGATGCACGGCCCGATGAACACGATGCCGATGTCCGGCCCGAAAGCCTGGCGCAGCATTTTGCAGTGCGTCAGCAACGGGGAAAGCAGGCCGGTGAGGAATTGCGAGTCGGCAGGCCGATGCTTCTGCAGGTAGCTGACCACGGTAGGGCAAGCCGAGGAATAGAGCACCCGCCCGCTACCCTCCGCTAGGGCCGCGGCCGCCTGGGCCGAGACCTGTTGAGCTCCCAAGGCCGTCTCGGACACACCGAAAAAGCCGAGGCGTTTGAACACGCGGATGAGCTGACCCGGGGTCACTTCAGGAAACTCGCTGACATAGGAGGGGGCCAGCGATACCACGACGCGTGGTTTCAGGGTGAAGAGCTGCCGGGCTTGCGGCAGATCATCCCGCACCCGCTTGGCTGAGTTCGGGCACACCTCCACACAGTGGCCGCACAAGATGCACAGCTCCGGCACGACCGAGGCGTAACCGCCCTCGACCTTGATGGCCTTGACAGGACAATGGCGAACGCACTTGTAGCAATCCTGGCATTCGCGCTTTTCAGTGAAGATGGGGTTTAGGAAGTTCACGGGAAGGTCATTCGGCGCGCTGCTGGCTGTAATGGTTAAGCAGGCCGATGATCACGATGGGGTCCACCTCGTGATACATCTTGCCATTGATTGTGACGTTCGGCCCCGCTTTGCAGTGGCCCTCGCACAGGTGGCCGGTCAGCTCGATCCCGGGGGGAAGTGGCTGGACGGCAAGGTGCTCTTGAATCACCTCTATGTTCCGGTTGTTGCCGCGCGAAAAGCATGAGCTGCCCATGCAGATCATGATGGAGTTGAGAGGTTCAGGTGACATAGTGGTGACCTTCCCTATTCTTGGTTGTTGAGGTACTGACAGCATCGAGATCAAACCCGAAGCCCGAAGCCCGAAGCCCGAAAGAAGGCCGAAACCCGAAGGCCGAAATCCGAAGCAACCGGCTGCCGATAGCCATTCGGCCCTCGGATTTCGAGCTTCTTTCGGCACTGAAGGTTAGATCGAACTCACGTTCGATGCTACGTCCATTCGGATTTCGGCCTTCTTTCGGCCTTCGGGTTTCGGCCTTCGGGTTTCGGCGCGCGCGTTGGACTAATTGCGAACCACGGTCTAACATACGACCTCCAGCTCCAGCGCGCGCCGCTTCCGGCCGCCCGGCCCGCGGGCAATCTGCCGGCCAATCACGTTAATCCGCGTCTGCAGACAGCCATTGCAAGCGCTGCCGGTTTCCTCGATGCAGGCTTTGGCGGGGTAGATCTCGTAGAGCTTCCGGTATTTCACCGGCGTCAGATTCGGCATGAGGACATTGGCACCGCGTTGCAGGCCAAGCTCGCGTCCATTGCGCTTGTTGATGGTCGCCAGCGCCGTGGTGCTGGGGATGTTAGCGTCCGGACGCACCAGCCGCGTGAGCGCGACCGCCTTATAGACGATCAGCTCGGAATTGGGCACCTGCTGGTCAGGCGAGGCAAAGGGTTTGAGTTCGCCGTTGCCCAGCGGGGTCTGCGGATGCGGAATAAACGGCCCGATGCCGATCATGTCCAGGTCCAGCTCGCGAAACAGATCGATGTCCCGGGCGACGCTCTCGTAGGTCTGCCCCGGCAAGCCGACCATGATCCCGCTGCCCACTTCGTAGCCCAGTTGCTTGAGGTGGCGCAGCAGGGGAATGCGGCTGGCATTGCGGGAGCCCCGGCTCGGGTGGATCAGCTCGAATAACCCCGTATCCGAAGTTTCAAAGCGAAGCAGGTAGCGGTCCGCCCCGGCTTTGCGCCAGGCATCCAGTTCGGCCTCGGTGCGCTCGCCCAGGCTGAGCGTGACGGCCAGCGGTGTCTCGCGCTTGATCTGCCGGACGACGTCGGTGACCCATTGGCAGGTAAGGCCGAAATCCTCACCTGCCTGGAGCACCACCGTGCCGTAGCCAAAAGCCACGGCCTGCCGCGCCGACGCCATGATCTCGGCTGGCGCCATTCGGTAACGGCTCAGCGAGTTGTTGCTGACCCGCAAACCGCAGTAGCCGCACTGGCGGCTGCAGTGGCTCGAGATCTCCACGAGGCCGCGCAGATGGATCGTGTCGCCCACGTTCAGGCGCCGGGTCTCATCCGCCCAGCCCCAAAGCGTCTTGAGGCGTTCGGGATTGTCCTCCCGAAGCCAGGCGAGAATGTCGTTGAGCGTGAGCGGGATCTTCATGCGGGGCACGCACTCCTTTCCCAGGGTGCCGCAGGGGGCGCCGGTATGCGGGCTGCCGGGTTTCGCGCGGCGCGGCGCCAAAGCTCCAGCGCCGCCGGGAACGGCTCCAACGCCCGCTCGAAGATCCCGAGGCTGTAGGCAATAGCCAGCCCGTAGTTCGTCACGGGCACGCCGGCCTGCTGGCATCGTAGAATGCGGCTGAGCATCTCGCGCCGGTTCCACATGCAGGCCCCGCAATGAATCACCAGCCGGTAGGGCGCGAGGTCCTGCGGAAAGTCGTGTCCTTGCACGTGTTCGAATTGTAGCTGTCCACCCACAAACTGGGTGAGCCACCGGGGAATCTTTACCCTCCCGATGTCCTCGCCGATCGGATGGTGCGAGCAAGCCTCGGCGATCAGGACGCGGTCCCCGCTACGCAGATTCTCAATCGCCAACGCACCCTGCACCTGGGTCGCCAAGTCCCCTTTAAAACGCGCCATCAAGATCGAGAAGCTGGTCAGCAGCACCTCGCGCGGGGTATCGGCAGCGACCTTCAGGAAAGCTTGCGAATCGGTCACGACCAGTCGAGGCGGGCTCTTCAGCCGCTCCAGTGCGCTGCGCAGTTCGCGTTCCTTCACGACCAGGCAAAAGGCATCGTTGTCCAGCAAGTCGCGGATGGCCTGCACCTGCGGCAGGATCAGCCGCCCGCGCGGCGCTTCTTTGTCAATCGGCACCACCAGCACGGCCATTTCGCCCGGGCCAACCAGGTCGCCGAGAATGGCGGGATGATCGATAAAGTCCGCGGGCGCGGCTTCGAGCAGGGCTTGGCGGAACTCCGCGATGCCGGTGAGTTTCAGCGCGCTGACGCACACACGACGCAGTTGTCGTTGGCCCAACTGTTCCCACAGCACGGGATCCGGCTCTGCGGCATCCGCCTTGTTGAATACAACGATGGCGGGAATCCTCCGGCCCGCGAGCTCGGCCAAGAGCTGCTCCTCGAACTCTCCCCACTTGCCCGCCTCCGCTACCACCACCCCAAGGTCCGCGCGCTCCAGCACCTCTCGTGTCTTCTGGATGCGCAACTCCCCCAGCGTCCCGGCATCATCGATGCCGGCCGTATCCACAAACAAAACCGGCCCCAACGGCAGCAGTTCCATCGGCTTTTCCACCGGGTCCGTGGTTGTGCCCGCGATGGGTGAGACAATCGAAACCTGCTGACGCGTGACCGCGTTGAGCAAACTGGACTTGCCCACGTTACGCCTGCCGAACAGCGCAATGTGCAGCCGCAGACCTTTGGGTGTGGGAGCAGTCATGCCTTCGCCCCCCGGTTGGAATGGTCCGCATCAGGCCGCAGCAGGTCCGGCGTGCCGAGCCGGCAAACGGCTTCCGGGGTGATTAACTCATCGAACGCTGCGGCGGAGAGCCAGCCTCGAGCGAGGGCGAGGTCACGGATGCTGCGGCCGGCCTCGGCGCTCATGCGGGCCAATTCACAAACGCGCTCGTAGCCCAACGCCGGCAGCAGCGCAGTCGCCGCAGCCGTCGAATTGAGCACGTGCTCGTGACAGCGCCCTTCATCGGCCTCCAGACCCGATACGCAATGGCGGCAGAGGATATCGTCGGCGCGGGCGAGCAGCTCGAGGCTTTCGAGCAGGCATGCCGCGACCAGTGGCAGAAACGGGTTTAGCTCCAGGCTGCCGGAGGCGCAGGCATAGGCGATGGTCGCGTCATGGCCCATCACCAGCATGGCCACCTGGCTGACTGCCTCGGGGATAACCGGGTTCACCTTCCCGGGCATGATGGACGAGCCCGCCTGCCGGGCAGGAAGGCGGATTTCCCTTAACCCGGCTTCCGGTCCGGAAGCCATCAGTCTCAGATCGCCGCAAATCTTCAGCAGGGAAACCGCGTGGGCTTTGAGAATGCCAGAGACTTCCACAAACACGTCCGCATTTTGCGTAGCGTCCACCAGATTCTCGGCGCGGGCGAAGCCGATGCCGGTAAGTTCGCGCAAGGTGTCCGTTACGCGGAAAATGAATTGCCGCGGCGCGGCCAGGCCCGTGCCGATGGCGGTGCCGCCAAGATTGACGACGCGCAGACGCTCCTCACATTTGTAGATGCGCCAGCGGTCACGGTTCATCGCCTCGGCATACGCGCCCATCTCGCGGCCCAGGGTAGTCAGCACCGCATCCTGCAGTTGGGTCCGGCCGACCTTGACGACATGCGCGAAGCGCTTTTCGGCAGCCTGAAAGGCTTCCTGCAAGGCAACGACGTGTCCCTCCAACTCGCGCAAGGCGACAACTGCGGCCAGCCTCAATGCGGTTGGGTAAGTATCGTTGGTGGATTGATGCAGGTTGATGTCTTCCAGTGGAGAGACGCGAGCGTAGGTGCCGGGCGGCTCGCCGAGCAGTTGCAGGGCGCGATTGGCCAGCACCTCGTTCACGTTCATGTTCGTGCTGGTCCCCGCCCCGCCCTGCAGGCGGTCCACTACGATGTGCGCGTCCAACAAGCCTTCACTAAGCTCCCGGCAGGCGCGCTCAATCGCGTCAGCTTTGGGCGCATCGTCGGCCCAGGCCCCCAGTGCGCGGTTGGTCATGGCGCAAGCGAGTTTCACGGTCCCGTAAGCGTGGGCCAGGCCCGGGGCTACTGGCCGCAAGGCCAGCGGAAAGTTCTCAAGCGCGCGGGCAGTATGAATGCCGTGCAGGGCAGCCGCCGGGATGGGCAGGGTGCCGAGCAGATCGGATTCGATGCGAAAGGCGTTCATGCGCGAAGAAAGGCTAAAGGCTAAAGGCTGAATGCTGAATTGCGGATCGAGCATGGGTTTGCCTTCAGCCTTCGGTCTTCGGTCTTCGCCCTTCATACATACATATCCCGTTTATCATCCCGCACCTCCGACACAAGTCGCCGACCGATCTTCTGCACCGAAGGTTCCATCGTTTCCAACTCATGGGCGATCAGGTTCTCGCCCACCTTGCGAGTCTCCGGCTTCGCATAGTCCAGCAAGTATTCCATGCAGCTCGACAGCGCGTTGGGGGCGCAGTGATGTTTGATCAGGCCGGGTTTCGCCATGTCCATAAAATCGGCGCCCGTGCGGCCCAGCCGGTAACAGGCCGTGCAGAAGGAAGGCGTATAGCCCAGTGATGCCACGTCGCGCACCACCTCGTCCAGCGAGCGGTGATCGCCTAACTGAAACTGCTCCGAGTTGCGACCGTTGTTCGATTCGGCATAGCCGCCCGGGTCGCTGCGGCTGCCCGCCGAGATCTGGGAAACGCCAAGCTCGAATGTCCCCCGGCGCGTGGCAGCGTTTTCGCGCGTGGACATAATGATGCCGGTGTAGGGCACCGCGATGCGCAGGAGCGCGATGATCTTTTTGAAGTCATTGTCCGACACCGGATGCGTCGGCGCGTAGGCCAAAGCCGAGCCGACCGCCGGCTCCAACCTCGGCACGCTGATCGTATGCGGGCCGACACCGAAAGCGTCTTCGAGGTGCTCGATCTCCTGCTTCATCGCGAGCACTTCATACTTCCAATCATAAAGGCCAAACAGCACCCCGATCCCGACATCATCGATGCCTGCCTCCATCGCGCGGTCAAAGCAGGTTACCCGCCAGTCGAAATCCCGTTTCGCCCCCGCGACGTGCACCGCGGCGTAGGTCGCACGGTGGTAGGTCTCCTGGAAACATTGGTATGTGCCGATCTTCGCCGCCTTGAGCCGCTGGTAATCCTCGACGCTCAGCGGTGCCACATTCGCATTGACGCGACGGATTTCTCCGCGGCCGCTGCGAGTACTGTAAACCGTCGCAATAGCGTTCAGCACATAATCGAAACCTTCCTTCGGGTACTTTTCGCCGGAGACCAGCAACACCCGTTTATGGCCTTGCTCGATCAGGATGCGAGTCTCGTTCGCTATCTCCTCCGGGTTCAAGGTGCGCCGGACCAGCTCCTTATTGCGCGCTCGAAACGCGCAGTAAAGACACTCGTTGGCGCAAAGGTTCGAGATGTACAGCGGGGCGAATAGCACCAGGCGGTTGCCGTAAATCTCGTTCTTCACATGCCGGGCCGCGGCATACATCTCCTCCAACAACTCCGGATCGTTGTTCTCCATCAACGTCGCCATGTCGGCAGCATCCAAACCCTTCATCTCGCGCGCCTTGGCCAGAATCTCGCGGACCTGCTTCGCCTCGCAGGTTCGTGCGGAGGCCAGCGTCGCGGCGATTTTGGCTTCGTCGATGTAGGTGGCCAGTTGCTTGGAACGTGTTGTTGTCATAAAAGTATGAATTGCCGTGATGCGCTCACTCGGGAGCGACTTTGTTCTTGAGGCGTTCGCGCATGGCGGCGCACGCGCCCTTGCCGGTGCAGTTCTGGAGTTGCTGGCCATCCACGCGGACCGTCGGGCCCTGATCGCATTTCTCAAAGCAGAACGACGCACTGACTTCGACCTGGTCTTGCAGTTGCTGGGCATCGACGCACTGGAGCACTTCGCTGAGCACCTCCTGCGAGCCTTTCAGGAAGCAGTTGGTGCCCGCGCACACGCTCACCTTGACCTTATCCCCTTCGGGCCCGTCGCCGAATACCATCCGCTCATCCGCAATGCGCCGCCGGTTCTGGTAATGCGTGTGCAGGAGATGATGGGCTTTGCGCCCGCCAATCTCGCCCAGATACTTCTGGTACATCTCCGTCACGTGATGGTTTTCCTGCGATTTGTGCAGGTCCAGGTTCTTGTCCGCCTCATACAGGCCGCGGGTACGCAGGCGCTTGACCTCGCGTTCGCGCGTCACCGGCTGGCCGGCGCCGCCGATGCAGCCGCCCGGACAGGCCATGACCTCGATGAGGTCCAATTGACATTCGCCCCGGCGCACCTTCTCGACCAGGGTGCGGGCGTTCTTCAAACCCTGCACTACCGCCAGCTTGAGTTCGACCCCATCCAACGTCACCGTGGCCAGGCGGATACCGTCCTCGCCGCGCACCGATAGGAAGTCCGGATTGCCCAGCTTCCTGCCGGTGACCGCTTCCGCAGCGTACCGCAGCACAGCTTCGCTCACCCCGCCGGAGTTGCCGAAGATGACACCCGCGCCGGTTTTGAAACCCAGCGGCATATCGAAGGACTCCGGCTCCAGCTCCTTGAAGCGGAACCCGGCCTCCTCGATCATCCGCGCCAGTTCCTGCGTCGTCAGGACATGGTCCACGTCCGGCACTCCGTCCTGGGCAAATTCGGGCCGCTTGGCCTCGAACTTCTTGGCGGTGCAAGGCATGATCGAGACCATGATGAGGTTCTCCTTCGGAATGCCCATCTCGCTCGGCAAGGTCGCCTTGCATACCGACCCGAGCATCTGCTGCGGCGATTTGCACGTGGACAAATTCGGGAGCAGGTCCGGGAAATACTGCTCGGCGAATTTGACCCAGCCCGGGCAGCAACTGGTAAACTGCGGCAGCTTCTCGCCTTTGGCTTTTCGCTTGAGGAACTCATTGGCCTCTTCCACGACCGTCAGGTCGGCGCTGAACGCGGTGTCATAGACCTTATCGAAGCCGAGGCGTTTGAGCGCCGCAACGATCTGGCCGGTAGCCGACATGCCGGAGGGCAACCCGAAGGCTTCCCCAATCGCCACTCGCACCGCCGGGGCGACTTGAACCACCACGGTCTTGACGGGGTCGTTGAGCGCGCGCCACACCTCGTCCACCTCGGGCCGCGGGGTCAGGGCACCGGTGGGGCAAACCGCGGCGCACTGGCCGCAGTTGATGCACTCGCCCTCGCCCAATCCTTTTCCAAAGGCCGGCAGCACGGCTGCCTCGTGTCCGCGATGAGCGAAGTCGATAGCTCCGACCCCCTGGATCTCATCGCAGAAGCGCACGCAATCCCCGCACAGCACGCACTTGTTCGGATCGCGCACCAACGAGACCGACGAGAGGTCCAGTTCGGCGAGCTGATGCACGGGTTTGAAACGCACTTTGCGGATGCCCAGCTTGCGGGCGATGTCCTGAAGCTGGCAAGCGGAGCTCTTGGGACAGGTCGGGCACTGCTGGTCATGGTTGGCCAGCAACAGCTCAATCGTTATCTTCCGTATCTCGCGAATCTCTTCCGTCTGCGTGCGCACCTTCAGGCCCGCTTCGGGCGGAGTCGAGCAGGCGCCCTGGACGCCGCGGCCCTGGATATCCACCAGGCAGAGGCGGCAAGCCCCATAGACGCTGAGGTCCGAATGATAGCAGAACGTCGGCAGGTCGATGCCCGCTTTGCGAATCAGCTCCAGCAGATTGCGCTCGCCGTTGAACGGCACCTCGCGCCCGTCAATGGTCAATGTCTTGGTAGCTTCGGTGGTGGTCATGTTGCCTTCAATTGTTTTCATTTCCTTTAGCATTCAGCCTTTAGCATTTAGCCGTAACCAGTTGCCTATACGCCTACGACGGCTTCGAGCTTGCAGACTTCGGCGCAGACGCCGCACTTGATGCAGAGCGCCTGGTTGATGATGTGCGCCTGTTTCCGCTCGCCGGTGATGGCGTTAACCGGGCACTTCTTGGCGCAGGCGGTGCAGCCCTTGCATTTGGCCGGGTCGATGCTGGGCTTGGCCAGCGCTTTGCATTGGCCGGTGGGACAATGCTTGTGAAACACGTGGGCGTCGTATTCCGCGGGGAAATGCCGCAGCGTGGAGAGGACCGGATTGGGAGCCGTCTTGCCCAGCCCGCAAAGGGAGCCTTTCTGCACGGCCGAAGCCAGCTTTCGCAGCAGGTCCAGAGTCTCCGCGGTGGCGCGGCCCTCGATGATGTCGTCCAGCAAGGCCAGCATCTGGCGTGTCCCTTCCCGGCACAGGACGCATTTGCCGCAGCTCTCGCGCTGGGTGAAGTCCATGAAGAAGCGGGCGATGGCCACCATGCAGGTCTTGCTGTTCATCGCCACCAGGCCGCCGGAGCCGACCATGGCGCCGACCCCGCGCAGCGAATCGTAGTCGAGCGGCAAGTCCAGGTGTTCGCGGGTGAGACACCCGCCCGACGGCCCGCCGATCTGCACCGCCTTGAATCCGTCGCGGGTCACTTTGCCGCGCCGATCGGTAATGCCGCCGCCAATATCGAACACCACTTCCCGCAGCGTGGCCCCGAACGGCACTTCCACCAGCCCGGTGTTGGCCACATGGCCGGTTAGCGCAAAGGTCTTGGTGCCCGGCGAAGCCGCCGTGCCCAGCTTCCGGAACTGCTCGGCGCCTTCGTTGATGACACGGACTGAGTGCGCGAGCGTCTCCACGTTGTTGATAATAGTCGGCTTGCCCCACAGGCCGCTCTGCGCCGGGAAGGGCGGCTTCGGCCGCGGCATGCCGCGTTGACCCTCGATCGAGGCAATCATCGCGGTCTCCTCGCCACACACAAAAGCCCCCGCACCTTCCATCACCTCGCAGCGTAGCGGCTTGCCCGACCCAAAGGCGTCGGCACCCAGGAAGCCGCGCTTTTCCGCGTCCTTGACGGCCGTGCGCATGCGCTGCACCGCCAGCGGATACTCGGTCCGGACGTAGATCAGGGTCTCGTCCGCGCCAATCGCGCGTGCGGCGATCATTAGCCCCTCCAGCACGCTGTGGGGGTTGCCTTCCATCACACTGCGATTCATGAACGCGCCCGGGTCTCCCTCATCCGCGTTGCAGATCACGTATTTCTTTCCCTCCGGCTGGCTGCGAGCGGCTTCCCATTTGCGCCCGGTGGGGAAACCGCCTCCGCCGCGGCCGCGCAGGCCCGAGCGGCTGATCTCCTGGCAAATCTGTTCCGGCGTCATTTGCAGATAGGCTTTCTTTGCCGCCGCATAGCCGCCCTGGTGCACATACTCGTCGATGCTCTCCGGATCAATCGTGCCACAGGAACGCAACACAAACCGTTGTTGCCGCTGGTAGAACGGAATCTCCTCCACGCCCCGGCAATGCTTCTTGGTGGTCGAGTCCACGTAGAGCAGCCGGTCAACCGCACGCCCGGCGACCAGCGTCTCGGCGACAATCTCAGACACGTCTTCCAACCGCACTTTGTTATAGAGCAGGTTCTCGGGCAGCACGGTCACGAGCGGCCCCATCTGGCAGAAGCCTTGGCAGCCGCTCTTGTTCAGACGCACCTCGCCGGCTTCATGCTCCGGCCGAAACTCGGTGACGACCGGCAGGCCGGCGGCCCGCACCTGTTCCACCAGGGCCTGGAAGACCTTGTACGACCCGCTGGCGACGCAGCCGGTTCCTGCACACACAATGACCCGTCGTTGCGCCGAGTGGCCGTTGTTCCCGTTTGGGTTGGGCAGACTCTGCGCGCTCATTGGGCCTCCTGCGTGATAAGGGTTTCCACCAGCTTGACGGCGCTCTCGGGCGTCTGTTGCCCGTAAACCTGGTCATCGATCACGACGACCGGCGCCAGACCGCAGGCGCCCAGGCAGGCCACCGTCTCCACCGTGAACAGCATGTCCTCGGTGGTCTTCCGTCGATCATCCACCCCGAGCCGCTTCTGCAGCGCGCGCAGGATCGGCACTGAGTCCTTGACGTGGCAGGCCGTGCCGTCGCACAGACGCACCAGGTGTTTGCCCTTGGGCAGGATGGTGAAGTGCGCATAGAAGGTGGCCACGCCAAAGACTCGGGCAGGCGATACACCCAGCGCCGTCGCGACGTAGGTCAGCACCTCTTGCGGCAAATAACGGTATTCTTCCTGCACCGCCTGCAGGATCGGCACCAGCCGCGACGGGTTATGGTCATGCTGGTCCAGGATGTGGCACACTTTCACAAATCTGCGCCCAGTGCTCTCGGGCTTACGTTTGGCTGTCATAGGCATTTGGAATAGTCTGACAATTGGTTAACTTAAAGTTGCAGTCCGCAGTCTCCGCGCGGTCACCGGCTCAGCAGGGTTGGCCTCCAGTGCCTGGCCCAGCTTCTGCGATAGCGACGCCAGCGAACAATAGAGGTCTTCATTATGGACAATGATGTGCTCTGGCACTCGCAGCCGCACCGGGGCAAAATTCCAGATGGCGCGCACGCCTCCCGCCACAAGCGCGTCCGCCACCGCCTGCGCCTCTACTGCCGGAACGGTGATAATGCCGATCAGAACGTGCATGCGCTGGGCAAGGTCGGTCAGCTTGTCCAGCGCCAGCACGTGCTTGCCGTGGATCTTCCGGCCGACCTTAGCCGGGTCGCGGTCAAAAGCCGCCACGATCTTCAGACCGCACTCCTCGAATTTCCGGTAGCCCAGCAGCGCCGAGCCCATGCTGCCAGCTCCCACGAGAAAGGCCTCGCTGACTTTCTTCCAGCCCAGGAATCGCTCGATCCCGTCCACCACTGCCGCGGTGGCATAGCCGATCCGTGGCCGTCCGCTGATCCCGGCCGCCTCCAGGTCCTTGCGCACCTGCGTCGGATCCAGGTTCAGTTCCTCACCGATATCGGTGCACGAGACGGCCTCCTGCTCCCGTTGGAGCAGCTCCTTCAGGAAATGATGATACAGCGGCAGGCGCTTGAGCGTCGGCTCGGACACGGTCTTGGGCAGTTCAGTATTCATGACTCGATTCGAGAATCTTTAATCGATACCTATGTATCGAGAATAATATATTGATATATAAAGCACGAATAGTCGGACTCGTCAACCGGTAAGTCGGATATTGGTAAACCCCGCCCGCCGGCTTTTTTCCCGTGGGATGGCGAAAACCCCTGTCCTGGCGGCATGTTTCTGCGCCGGCTTACGCCGCGGGCTTGGGCCGCGAGGCCAAGAAATGTAAGGAGAATGGCAATCCCGGTAAAGCCGCGGCCCCCGCCAATCCACACCCGCAGCCCGGAATCCCCTCCCAAAGTCGAACGGGTTCACAAGCTGTCCGGCCCCTTGAGAGCGGACTTCTACGCGAAGCGCTTAGAGTCCGTGAAGCTTACTCCCGCTCTCGAACCGCCCCCGCCCCGCTCCCGCTCGCTGCGAGGAAGGAATGTCCATTACTTGGACACTGCGGTGGAGCCTCAGTTGTTTAGGCGTGATCGCAGTCGCAGGCCCGGGAGTCTCACCCGACACCCCCCGGAGTCTCCCCGTAGTACCTCTGATCGGGGATCAGAGGTACTACGGGGAGACTCCGGCGCGGCTATGGGGGGACCGTGGGACGTTCTGGTGCAGGGTTGAGCGATTAGCCTCCTTTCCAGCAAACGCCCTTGCCCCTGGCCGCGAGGGTTGGCTAATCTCAAGCGGCAGCCGGCAGGGCTGCGACACTCACGCGATGAAGGCACAAATGGGCATCAGCAAGCAGGCGCGGCCAAGGCGGACCAGTCAGCCTCAAGCAGTCGCATTGGCGGTAACCCCGGCCGGGACACCCTCGGCCGAAGCCGTGCAGGTGGCCGGCGTGGCCTGCGTGAAGCGGCTGCCGGCTTATTTGCAGATGCTGCGCGTGCTCCAGGGCGAAGGACATGAGTATGTCTCCGGCACCCTCCTGGCGACCACCCATTCCCTCGAACCGGTTATTGTCCGCAAAGACCTGGCCGTGACGGGCGTGGCCGGAATACCACGGCGCGGTTTCCCGATCGCGGAGCTAATCGCCGCGATCGAGCAGTTCCTGGGCTGGGATAACCAGACCAAAGCGGTCCTGGTGGGCGTGGGAAACCTGGGCACGGCGCTCTTGGGCTACCCTGGATTCGAGACGCTCGGCTTGCGGATTGCCGGCGCCTTTGATCGGGACCCGGCGAAGATCGGCAAGTGGATTCAGGGGCGGAAAGTACAACCCCTTGGCAGGTTGGAGGCTTTCGTCAAGCGCGGTGGCATTCGACTTGGGGTCCTTACAGTTCCCGCCGCGGTAGCGCAGGAAACTGCGGATCTTATGATCCGCGCGGGCATCCGCGGCATTTGGAATTTCAGCCCCGCCAAATTGAAGGTGCCTGAAGGTGTCGTTACTCAAAAAGAGGATTTGGCGGAGGGCTTGGCCGTCCTTTCTCACAAATTACAACATTTGCCGCCGATTGAACGTGCCAAAAAAGGCTGAAGGCTAAAGGCTGAATGCTAAAAGCCGCCAGATCCAAACCCGCCCCGATGAGGATGACTACGCCGGTGGTGGCACGACCGCGTATCCCCGTGTGGCTGCTGGCCGTATCGCTGGCACTGGCGACAATTGCCATTTACTGGCCGGCGACGCAATGCGGGTTCGTCAACTACGATGACGATACATACGTAACGGATAACGCTCACGTGATCAGCGGAGTGACCTGGGAAAGCCTCAAATGGGCTTGTTTGAACCCGGTGTCCGCCAACTGGCATCCGTTAACGATATTGTCCCACATGTTGGACTGTCAGCTTTTCGGTTTGCAACCAGCGGGACATCATTTGACCAGTGTGCTGCTTCACGCCCTCAACGCGGCGCTGGTCTTCGGGTTGCTGCAACAGATGACGGGCGCGAGCTGGCGGAGTCTGTTTGTGGCGGCGCTGTTCGCCGTTCACCCACTGCGCGTTGAATCGGTTGCCTGGGTCTCCGAACGCAAGGATGTGCTCAGCGGCTGCTTCGGCCTGCTCTCGCTGATTGCTTATGCCCGCTACGCGCGAGGCAGAGTGCAGAAATCCGAAACCCGAAATCCGAAGTCGGAATGCGCGGCGCGGGCCGCAGTGCCAGGTTCGACATTCGATGTTGGATGTTCGATGTTCGATGTTCGAGCCCCATCTTCCATCTTCTATCTTCTCTCCTTGTGCTTCTTCGCCCTGGGCTTGATGAGCAAGCCGATGCTAGTGACGTGGCCGTTCGTGATGTTGCTGCTGGATTACTGGCCGCTACGGAGAATGCAGAATGCAGAATGCAGAATGCAGAATGCAGAGGCCACCGGCACGCAACCAGCGCCACGCAGCACGTTTCACGTTTCACGTTTCACGTTCCACATTCCACGCCCCGCCCTCCTCCCCTTGCTCTTAGAGAAGATCCCGTTCTTTGCCCTCGCCGCATTGGCGAGCGTCATGACCTTCGTGGTGCAACAGCACGGAGGCGCAATGAAAGGGGCTGAAAAACTGCCTCTGGTCGAGCGCACCGGGAACGCGCTGATTTCGGGTTGCCGCTACCTGGGGAAGCTGTTCTGGCCATCGGATCTGGTTGTTTTCTATTGGCACCCCGGGCAATGGCCGATCGGGAAGGTGCTGCTGGCGGGCGGGTTGATCCTGGGCCTTTCAGTGCTGCTTTGGGTGCAGCGGCGGCGATTTCCTTTCCTGCTGGTGGGTTGGCTTTGGTTCCTGGGAACGCTGGTGCCGGTGATTGGGCTGGTGCAGGTGGGCCAACAGGCGATGGCGGATCGCTATACTTATATTCCATCGCTGGGGGTGCTCATCCTCGCGGTCTGGGGCGCGGGTGAACTGATGCAGGGGAAGGCCGAAGGCCGAAATCCGAAGGGCGGTCCCGCAGGCCTTATTTCAGGTTTCGGGTTTCGGATTTCGGCCCTGTTTCGGGCTTCGGGCTTCGGGCTTCGGATTTCATGCGTGGCGGGTTGTTCGGCGATTGTCCTCTCTGCCGCGCTGACGCGCCAACAGATCGGGCATTGGACGGACAGTGAAGCCCTATTCCGGCATGCGCTCGAAGTCACGGAGAACAACTACGTCGCGCACAAATTCCTCGGCGACGCCCTGGACAAGAGAGGCCAAATCGACGGGGCAATTAGCCAATATCAGCAATCCCTCCGCCTCAAGCCGGATGACGCCCTCGTTTGCAACAACCTGGGCGTTGCCCTCGACAAGAAAGGCCAAACTGAAGACGCGATCCGCCAATACCGGGAGGTCATTCGCCTGGAACCGGATCGCCCCTTCCCCCACTACAACTTGGGCAACGCCCTCCTCAAGAAAGGCCAAATGGACAAGGCGATCACACAATACCAGGAAGCCATCCGCCTTAAACCGGATTACGCCGATGCCCACAACAACCTCGGGAACGCCCTCAACAACAAGGGCCAACTCGACGCGGCGATCGACCAATACCAGCAAGCCATCCGCTTGAAACCGGACTACGCCATCGCCCACAACAACCTCGGTGCCGCCTTCGGCAGGAAGGGCCAAAACGACGCCGCGATCCGCCAATACCAGGAAGCCATCCGTCTTAACCCACAGAACGCTCTCGCTCACAACAACCTCGGCGTTGCTCTCGACAACATGGGCCGAACCGACGAGGCGATCAGCCAATTCCAGGAAGCCGTCCACCTGAAGCCGGATTACACCGACGCGAAGGACAACTTGGCGAGAGCCTTCGAACTGAAAAGTAAATCGGGGGTGCGGAAGACCAACCCCGCAAAGCCATGAGGCTGGAACATGAAATCCAGCTATCGCCGGGGTGCCCCACGTTAAGGGTGAATGCAGAAGGAAGAATGCAGAAAGGGGAATGGCTCCCGTTCAGCCGGCGGTTTTCATTCTGCATTCTGCATTCTACATTCTGCATTTCCACTCCTGGGGCCAGGCACCCTCTCCTCCGGGCAGAGGGTAGGGTGAGGGGGAACGGGGCTCACGACGTTTCCACGGGCTCAGGATCTCTGTGATGGTTTTGACTGGTTTTGACTGGTTTTGCTTGTCCCGGGCGGCCCTTTCAGGTTAGCTCGGTGGCCATGAAACCAACCCTTGGATTTCTGCTCTCCGCGATCAGTTTATCAGGCTTTATGGTCTGCGTGCCAGCCGCTGCCGCGGCCGATGTGGGCACCGGCCCGAGCTTCAAAGGCCCAGTTGGACTCCAGCTCTACAGTTTGCGTGACCAATTCAAGAAGGACCTTCCCGGTTCATTTGACGAAGTCAAGCGGTTCGGCGTCAAATACGCCGAGTTGGATGGCACCTACAAGATGCCGCCGGAACAATATACGGCGATGCTGGCGGCGCGCGGCATCAAAGGCATTGCCATGCACTTCCCCTTCGAACGCCTCCGAGACGATGCTGAAGGCGCGGCGCTTGAGGCCAAAGCGCTAGGTCTGAAGTATGTCGGCTGCGCCTGGATTCCCCACCAGGGGGCCTTCGACGAAAAGACCTGCCACGCAGCCGCCGCTGTCTTTAACCAAGCTGGGGAAGTCATGGCCAAACACGGCATGAAGTTCTTCTACCATGTCCACGGCTACGAATTTCCGCCCCACGGGCAGGGAACGCTTTTTGATCTCATGATGAGCGAGACCAAGCCCAAGCTGGTTAGCTATGAGATGGATATCTTTTGGGTGGTTTACCCGGGACAGGACCCGGTGAAGCTTTTCCAGAAATACGGCAAGCGCTGGGAACTGGTTCACTTGAAAGACATGAAAAAGGGCACGCCCACTGGCCCGCAGGCGCCTTGGCCCGATGTCAGCGCCAATGTCGCGCTGGGTGCCGGCCAAATTGACCTGGTATCGCTGCTGCGCGCGGCGAAGAAGGCGGGCGTGAAATGGTATTTCATCGAGGACGAATCACCCGCTTGTGAAAAGCAGATTCCCGAAAGCCTGCGCTTCCTCGAACAAGTGAAATGGTGATTACTGTGCGAACAACCCGCTTCATCGCCGCCAGCTTCTGCTCTCTGGCCTTCGCATCCGCCGCGGCAGACTCCACAGCAGTTCTCTCCTTGCCCACGCCACAGCAGGTTGCCTGGCACGAGGTGGGGGTCGGCCTGTTCTTCCACTGGGCGCCAAATGTTTACCAGGGCAGCGAAGGGGATAACCTCTCCACGCCGCGAGACAAGATCAATCCTGACCGCTTCGACGCCGGCCAATGGGTGCAGGCGGTCAAAGCGGCCAATGCCGGCTACATGATCTTCGTCGCAAAACACGTAGGTGGCTATTGCGCTTGGCAGACCAAGACTACGGATTATTCCCTCAAAACCTCGCCGTGGAAACAGGGCCAGGGCGACATGCTCGCCGAACTTGCCAAGGCCTGTGAGGCCAAGGACGTGCGCCTGGGCGTCTATCTTTGTCCGCGCGACGATACCCACGGCGCAGGCGATGGCGGACGGGTGCGCAGCCCCGAGAAGCAGGCTGCCTACAATGAAATCTATCGCCAGCAACTCACCGAAATCCTGACGCAGTATGGCCCCATGTTCGAGATGTGGTTCGACGGCGGGAACATCGTCCCGATCAACGACCTGATCGACCGGCTCTCACCCGGCATCATCTCGTTCCAGGGCCCGCGCACAGGCGGCTCGCGCTGGGTGGGTACCGAGCACGGCTTTGCGCCGTACCCCTGCTGGAACACGATTGATTGGAAGCCAGGCCAGACACCCAAGGAAGGCGCCGGCAGTCCCACCGGCAATACCTGGTGTCCGGCGGAATGTGATGTCTCCATCTTGCGCCCGGCGTGGTTTTGGAGCAAAGGCAGCGACTCCCACGTTCTCAGTCTGGATCACCTGGTCGAAATCTACTACCTGTCCGTTGGCCGCGGGGTGAACCTGCTGCTCAACGCCACGCCCGACTCTCACGGCGAAGTGCCCGCCGCGCAGATGAAGCGGCTGCAGCAATTCGGCGACGAGATCCGCGAGCGTTTTGCCAAACCTCTCTGCACCACCCAAGGCGAAGGAAACCATCTGTCCCTCGAGTTGGGCGGTGAGAAAACCATCGATCACATCGTCCTGCGCGAGGACATTCGTGGCGGCGAACGCGTGCGGAAGTTCGTTGTCGAAGGTCGGCGTGCCAGCGGCGATTGGCTGGCCCTGGCACGTGGCACGCAGATCGGGAGCCGCCAGATCATTCCCATTCCAGCGACTGCCGTGATCGGGCTTCGCCTCACCGTGGAGGAGAGGGTCGCTCCTGTCACGATTCGCGAGTTGTCGGTCCTTTACGTCAATCGACCTGTGCCGAAGCTGGCCTACCGCGAGGGCGGCCGTCCTGCGAAGTGACCATCCTGACGGTTAGTTACTGCCAAGACCGCGGGATAGACGACACGGAGCAACCCCTCACCCCAGCCCTCTCCCCTTCGGAAGGGGAGAGGGAGAAGCCTCGGCAGCTTTGGGAAGTAGCAGCGGACGTCAGTCCGCTCAAACATCCTCCTCAGTAGGTCGCTAAAACATGTCGCTCAAACCAGCAATTACTTCGCTTCCCCTGCCGTGCTGCCTGCTTTCTTCTTGTACACCCTCACATAATCTATGGTGAAGACATCTGGCAACACCGTGGCCTTTAGCTCTTTAAGCTCCGAGGGAATCTCCATACTGAGAATCAAGTACTCCTCAATATTCGATATTCCTGAGGTGACCTCGTAGTATTTGTATCCATCAACGAAGAACACATACTTTTCCGGAGTCCATTCCAGCGCGAAAGTATGAAACCCTTCGCTAACTCCTTTGCAGTAGCTTTGCATCCCATGGGTTGTCTTTTGATGTGGACCATAGGCCCAGTGAACATTGTGGGAAACAATGTCGGTCCCAAGCTTCTTGAAGAACTCCATAATGTCGATCTCCGCGCCATAGCTGGAGGGGTCTTCGCCCTTTGAGATCTCGGTGGACTGAATCCAGAATGCCGCCCAAATCCCCGGGGACTTTTGCAACTGTGCCCGGCATTCAAAGAAGCCGTATTTTGTCATGAAGTGGTTTTGCGTGCCCACCGCCCCGAGCAATATGCGGCTATCTTTCTTGAATGCACTCAGCTTCAAATAACCATTTTCAACTTTGACCGCCTCCGGCGATACAAACCCCAGGGCTCGGGGGCCCACTCCTCTCACTTCCCATTTGTTAGGATCGAGTGCTTCCCCATTAAACTGATCTTCCCAAACAAGTTCGTAGCCCATATCGACCGGAGCATACCGCGTTTGGGAAATGGGATTCTGAGCAGGCCTTTGTCCCATGCAGTCAGGCACATGGCACACCCCCGCAACCAGAACACACAGCCAGACTACTGCCGACAAATAGTTGTTCTTCAACCAAGGCCTTTCTCCGTAACCGGCAACCCCTTCGCCCCTGGGGACTTCAAACCCTGCTTTTCGCATAGTTGCTAATCTGGTCATGGGCATGTTTGGACTCTATCTGAAGTAATAATCTGGGGCAAGCGAGGGTAAGGAAACACCGTCCGGAAGCGTTCGAGCTCCAAAATCGAACCGATTGGTTCGGCCTCTTTGTCTCGAGGCTTGCGACGGACCGCCTCAGTCGGCGGGCCACCGGCACATCCAGGGGCGCTCTAAAGTCGGCTAGGATCTGCCTAAAACCGAAATCCGAAGGAAATCCGAAGCCCGAAATGGGCTAGCCGCCAGCACGCCCTTCGGATTTCTGATTTCGGATTTCCTTCGGATTTCGGTTTTCGAGCTTCGGATTTGATCGCTGCTCGCTGGAAACGGGAGGATCTTAGCGTGTGTCCCTTGAACGCCGCGTGAGGGCACGCGGCCTACAGGGCCACCGGAGCATCGGAACCTGTATTCGACTTTTGCGAGACTACGCCATAAGATCCCGGAGAAATGAAATAGTCCTATGAGCAATGACAATAATATGACCCTAACGAGGCGCCGGTTCCTGACACGGGTGATGAAGACCGCAAGTGCGATATCAGTGCCTTATTATATTCCGGCCTCTGCGCTGGGGCGCGGTGGAACCGTTGCGCCTAGCGAACGCATCGTGATGGGCGGCATTGGACTCGGCGGCCGTGGTTCCTACGATCTAGGCTGCCTGTTGAACGAGCGGGAGGTGCAGTGGGTCGCCGTCTGTGATGTCCTGAAAAGCCGGCGCGAAGCCGCCAGGAAAATGGTGGATGGTAAATACGGCACTAAAGACTGCGCCGTGTATGGCGATCTGCGCCAGTTTCTGACCGAGCGGACGGATGTGGATGCCGTGTTGATTGCCACCGGCGACCGCTGGCACGCGCTGGCTTCGACCCTGGCGATGCGGGCGGGCAAGGATGTTTATTGCGAGAAGCCGGCCTGTCTCACGATGGCGCAGGGGCAGATGGTCGCGGACACCGCCCGGCGCTATGGCCGGGTCTATCAAACCGGCGCCCAGCGGCTCAGTGAGCCGAATCATGTGTTTGCCATTGAAATGGCCCGCTCCGGCCGGTTGGGACCGATTCATACCGCTTACGCTGACATTCGTTGGCGCGACGGGATGCGTCGCGACTGGTTGCCGGCGGAACCCGAGCCGCCCAAGGATGAAGTGGACTGGGATGTTTGGCTCGGTCCCTGCCCCTGGCGGCCCTACAACGCCGGTTACGTGAATGGGGGAGGGTGGTATCACTATTATGATTTCGCTACCGACGTCGCGATGTGGGGCGCCCATACGGTAGCGCAGGCCCTCGCCGGACTCGATATGACGAACGTGTCCTTCATCGAGTTCGAGTATGAGGGGCCGGACGTGACGTTGATGACGCACTTGTCCAATGGGGTGAAATTGGTTCTCTACCGAACTGCCGGCTCGGTTTGGGAGCCATGCAAGTTGTGGCATGGCGCTTGTGGTGAGCGGTTCGATGGCCCCGAAGGCTGGGCGGCGGCGGCCGACGGCTATTCCGGCCCCGATGTCTCATCGCCGGCCCTGTTGCGCGAATACACGAACGTGCTGGCGGACTACACGGCCCGGACACAGCGGTCCCTGAACCACGTGCGGGATTTCCTCGACTGCATCCGGTCGCGCCGGCTGACGGTGGCGAGTCCTGACGTCATGTGCCGGTCCATGAACATCTGCCTGGCGGCCGACATCTGCGAGCAGCTAAAGCGAAGCTTGAAGTTCGATCTGCGCAAGGCTGAGTTTGTCGGCGATCCCGAAGCCAACCGCATGCGGTCCCGCGCGATGCGACCCGCATTTATGGGCTGATTCAACCGCTGATAAAACGTGCGGGAAGCCGCATGAATCTCAGTCGCAGGACGGGGGCATGGTCGCGCCCGGTTCAGGTCGCCGGAGAGCTGGTGGTCCTAAAGGCTCCAGCCCTGGCGATACTCGGCCCGCAGATACTTGTTGGCCTCGGGGGAATTGGTGGCTTTCATGTTGGGCCCGTCCCAGTCGAGGCGGCAGTCCATGCGTTTAGCGAGGTTGCCGAGGAGGCAGATCTCAGTGAGATGGGCGGCGTAATCGAAGTCGGAGACGGCGGGTTTGCCGGCTTTAGCGGCGCGGACCCATTCGAGCTCATGGGCTTCGCCCTCGACCCGCGGGATGGTTTTGGCTGGGCGCTTGTAATCTTTGTTCAACGCGGTCGGCAGGAGCATGGGGCGCTGAGAGTAAACGCCAGCCATGATTTTGCCTTTGGTCCCTTTGAAGAGGATGCCACCTTCGGCGGGCATCACGAGGTCGTCGTCGAGGTCGTCGGGACGCGGGGCGCGCAAGCCTTCCCACCAAGTGAGTTTGAGGGGCGGGAGGCCTTCGCGGGCAGGGAACTTGTAGGTAACCATCGCGGCGACGGGATGGGTATCGGGGTTGAGCGCGGTGGAGGTGGCTTCGATGGTGGTGGGGTGGCCGAGCTTGAGGCCCCAGACGGCAGCATCGAGGGTGTGGGCACCGCGGTCGCCCATCATGCCAACGCCGAAATCCCACCAGCAACGCCAGACCATGGGATGATAGGCGGGGTGATAAGGGCGTTCTTTGGCGGGGCCGAGCCATAGGTCCCAGTTGAGCTTATCCGGCAGCGGCGGGGTATCTGTGGGGCGGACGCCCCATTTGGAGCTCCAGGAGGCATGACCCCACGGATAATAGGAGAGGTCGCACCAGGCGTCCACTTCACGAACTTCACCGATAGCGCCATCCCAGAGCCACTCGCAAACCAGCCGGATGCCTTCGCCGGAGTGGCCCTGGTTGCCCATTTGAGTGGTGACCTTATATTGGTGGGAGGCGGCCGCGAGGGCGCGGGATTCGGCGATGTCGTGGGTGAGCGGTTTTTGGCAATAAACATGTTTGCCGGCCTTCATGGCGGCCATAGCAATCACCGCATGCGTATGATCCGGCGTTGCGATAACGACCGCGTCGATGTCTTTCTGTTTGTCCAGCATCTCGCGGTAATCCGTCCAGATCCTGGCGTCGGGATATTTCTTGAACGTGTTAGCGGCATAATTATGGTCCACATCGCACAGCGCGACGATGTTCTGCGACCGCAGGTTTTCCAGGTTGCCGCCCCCCATGCCGCCCACGCCGATGCCCGCGATGTTCAGCTTCTCGCTGGGAGCAGTCCCTTCGGCGCCCAGCACATGTCGGGGCAAGACGTTGAAAGCTGTGACGGCCAGGGCGCTGGCGCCCAGGAAGCGGCGGCGGGTCATGGGTGTGCGGCTCGAGGTGGAGGATTGGACGTTGGAGGTTTTCATAAGAGTGGTCGTTAGATTCGGGGTTCAGCGCGGGCGCAGGAGGCCAGCCGCCCCACCGCCCATCCGGGCCATCATCTTCTGGAATTTCCCCATCTTCTTCATCATCTGCTGCATGCCCGCAAACTTGTTCAGCATCGTGTTCAACTCCGTCACCGAAACGCCGCTGCCCCGGGCAATCCGCTGCCGCCGGCGCGCGTTGAGGATGTGCGAATTGCGCCGTTCCTGCGGCGTCATCCCGCAGATCATCGCCTCCATGTGGCTGAACTCCTTCTCCTGCTTGCCCAGGTCGGCGCCTTTGAGCGCTTCCGCGCCGCCGGGCAGCATGCTTACGATGGACTCCAGCGAGCCCAGCTTCTTCATCTGGCGCAGTTGCTCGAGGAAATCCTCCAGCGAGAACTGGCCTTTGCGCATCTTCTCTTCCATGCGCTGCGCGTCGTCCAGGTCCACCGCCTCGGCCGCCCGCTCGACCAGGCTGACCACGTCGCCCATGCCCAGGATCCGCGACGCCATCCGCTCCGGATGAAACGGCTCGAAGTCCTCCAGCTTCTCCCCCATGCCGGCGAATTTGATCGGCTTGCCGGTCACCGACCTCAGGCTGAGCGCCGCTCCGCCGCGCGCATCCCCGTCCAGCTTCGTTAGAATCGAGCCGGTAATATTCAGCGCTTGGTCGAAGTGCATCGCCACGTTCACGGCTTCCTGCCCCGTGGCGGCATCGAGCACGAGCAACGTTTCTTGGGGTTTGACCAGATCGCGCAATCGCACCAGCTCCTGCACCAGCGGCTCGTCGATCTGCAGCCGCCCGGCCGTGTCGAAAATGAGCGTGTTCCGGTTATTCGCCTTGGCGAAGGCGAGCGCCTCCCGCGCAATCTTGAGCACATCGGTCTCGCCTTTGTGCACATACACAGGTAATTCCAACTGCTTTCCCAGCGTTTCAAGCTGATCCATCGCTGCCGGCCGGTACACATCCGCCGCCACCAGCAACGGCGTGCGGCCCTGCTTATGCAGCAGACGGCCCAGCTTCCCGCTCGAGGTGGTCTTGCCGGACCCGTGCAGGCCGACCATCAGCACGCAGCTCGGGTTCCCGCTCAACTGCAGGCTCGCATTGGCCGAACCCAGCAGCTCCACCAGTTCGTCGTGGATGATCTTGACGATCTGCTGTCCCGGCTGAATGCTCTGGACAACCTCCTGGCCGAGGGCCTTGGTCTTGACCCGCTCAATGAAGTCCCGCGCCACTTTGAAATTCACATCGGCCTCGAGCAAGGCCAACCGCACTTCCCGCAAGGCCTCGCTCGCGTTGGCCTCGGAAATCTTGCCCAGCCCGCGCAGGTTGCGGAAAGCGTTCTGGAGCTTGCTGCTTAAAGAATCAAACATCCGGCCAAATTAGGGCACCAAGGCTGGGTTGACAAGGGTGAGCCAGTGTGGCTTAATGCGGTTCCGCTCGAAGCGGATGGCTCGTGGTAGGATACTCAAGTGGCCAACGAGGGCAGACTGTAAATCTGCTGGCTTACGCCTCCGAAGGTTCGAATCCTTCTCCTACCACCACCTTCAAAATGATCCAATCAGCACCCCAAATATGGAACTGACGAAGTTGGGCTGGAATTCTGACCTCCAGCAGCAATTCGCGCCCCACTATGCCAAGGGTCTGATCCCGGCTCGCGTCGCGGTGGAGAATAAACATTTCTTCAGCGTCTGGACCGCTGATGCGGAGCTTCTCGCGCAGGTCTCGGGCAAGTGCTTCCACGAAGCTCGCCGGTCCAACTCAAAACTTCCCAAGGTCGGCGATTGGGTCGCCGTAAAGCTCGTGCCCAATGAGGAGAAGGCCGTTATTCAGGCTATCCTTCCGCGACGCACCCAACTCTCCCGCAAGATGGCCGGCCACGGCGCCACCGAGCACATCCTGGCCACGAATATCGACACGGCATTTATGGTGACCGCCGCGGACTTGAGTTTCGACGCGGTGTGCCTGGAGCAGATGCTCGTTGTGGCACATGAAAGCGGCGCTCGCCCGGTCGTCGTTCTCAATAAAATCGATTTGTGCGATGACCTTGACGCGAAGCTCGCCGCGGCCACGCGCGTGGCCGGCGGCGCATCCGTGCTCGCGGCCTGTGCGCTCACCGGGCGGGGCGTGAAGAATTTGTCGCAACTGATCAAACCCGGCGACACGGCCGTATTCATCGGCACTTCGGGTGTTGGTAAGTCGAGCCTCATCAATCGCCTCTATGGAGAGGACATTCAGGCAACGGTGGAAGTGCGCACGAATGACGCCAAAGGCCGGCATACGACCTCGTGGCGCGAGATGATTTTTCTCCCACAGGGCGGCGTGGTCATTGATACGCCGGGCATGAGAGAGTTCCACATCTGGATTGCCAATGAAGGATCGAAGCAGGCTTTTCCCGAGGTCGAAGCGCTGTCTCCGCACTGCCGCTTTCGGGACTGCACCCATACCAAGGAGAAAAAGTGTGCGGTGCTCGAAGCGCTTGCCGTCGGCACGCTCCCGCGCGCGAGGTATGACAGTTTCATCAAGCTCCAACTTGAAATCCGCTACCTCCACGAAGCCGAGAAGCGAGCCTCCCGGCAAGCCCGCAAGAAGAGCGGCCGTGTGGCCCGTCGCGCGTTCAGCCGGGAGAATTGAACCACCCCAGCTCGGTTCTTTGCGGCTGGCGGCGTCCAACAGCACTTTTCAGACGATATAGGTTCCACTGCGCTGGATTTGTGCGACAATGGGGTGTGCTTTCTCCATTGTGAACATTTCATCCGCCATTTTTGATTGCAGCGCACCGGATTTGGATTCGTGTCCTGACGAGTCACTCCCGGAGTTCGCCTTCATCGGCCGCTCCAACGTCGGCAAGTCCTCGTTGCTGAACATGCTCGCGGGCGAGCAGGGAATGGCCCGCGTCTCCTCCACGCCGGGGTTCACCAAGCTGATTAACATCTTCACGATGAACCAATGCTGGCGGCTGGTGGATCTGCCAGGATATGGCTTTGCCCAGATTGCTCGAAAGCACAAGGCCAGGTTCAACGCAGCCGCGGCCGATTACTTGGAGCATCGCCCGAACCTCTGCCTGGTCTTTGCGCTAATCGAGTCCGGTCTGGCGCCGCAAGGAATCGATCTTGAGTTCGTGGAATGGCTCGTGCGCCACGCCGTGCCGTTCGTGCTCGTCTTCGCCAAGACCGACAAGGTATCCGCCGCCACGGTGCAGAGTAATATCGCAGCCTTCACGGATCGCATTTCGGCATGGTTCGAAAAGTCGCCAGCGGTGTTCACCTGTTCCGCAGCGACTAGGCAGGGCCGGCAAGAGTTGCTCGGGGTAATCGACGAGCAGATGACGGCAATCAACGCCGCGTCGCGCCGGGCACCGGTACAAGGGGAAACCCTAAGCCCGCAAGCACGCAATCGAGAGAATCGAAAAACGCGTCCCGACCTCAACCGGCCTTGGTGAAGTCGTGGCAGTATGGGGGTTGATTGGTGAGGTTGAACGGCAGCACAGGTCATTTCCTGTCCTGGATTTCGCCCGGAAAGGTAACTGGGAGCGATTTTCTGATACGCGAAAGCACCGGTTCTAACGTTTCTGCGCCAGCAACCACTTATAAAGCTCGGGGTTGTTGTAGGTTTCCGTCCAGCTATTGTGTTTGGCTTCAGGGTATTCGGTGAATTTAACGTTGCCACCCGCAGCTTTGATGGCCTCGACCATGTCCCGGGAGCGCTGCACCGGAACCGTCCCGTCTTTTGCGCCATGAAAGACCCAGATCGGCAAGGCGGCGAGCTTCGTGGCATCCGCCGGATTGCCACTCCCACAAATGGGGACAATGGCCGCGAACCTCTCAGGGTGCGCGGCTGCGAGCATCCAGGTGCCGGAACCGCCCATGCTCAAGCCGGTCAGGTAAATACGATGTTTATCCACCCGGCATTTGTGAATAACGTCATTCAGGAGGGCATTAAGCGTATCGCTGTTCCAGCCACGCCCGGCGCTCTGGGGAGACACTAGAATGAACGGGAAGTCGGGCATAGATTCCACGATCTTGGGCAGGCCTTCGGTCTTCACTTTAGCCAGGTTTGTGCCGGACTCTCCCGAGCCGTGCAGGAACAGTATGAGCGGCCAGCGCTGTTTGGATTTCTCGTAGCCTGGAGGCAAAAACAACAAGTAATCGATCTTTGCGGTCACAGTGATTTGCGCTTCGAAGTGCTTTTCCTGTTGAACCAGGCTTGCCCGGGGCTCCGCGGCGAGAGCGGGGATGGCCACAAGGACCATGATTGAAACCAGGAATGGGATTCTAAAGTTCATAGGTTCGGTTCTTCGATAAATTGCCGCCTGTTTGACGCCGGTGGGAGCGGATTGTTCACAAAAACTGCCAATGGGTTCCTTGTTGGCAAAGGGCATTCTTTTCCAGGGTGATCTTCACTGGCGAGTATGACCAACCACAATTGTTCCTCACCCGTGCAAGATTGGGTCATCCTCGTTAGGTGATGGCGAGCCGGAAGATCGGGCTCTTGGAAAAATCTTCCCATCTGTAACCCCAACTCGCTCTGCCACGTTATTGTTGGTGATGTGTTACATGAGAATAATGGCCGGCCGAAACGTTTCTACTGATTACTGATCTTCGCTGATATGACTAATCCTTTCCCAAACCTCGCGGTTCGCGCAACCATTGCGCTCAACTCCGCCCGGCTGTCCTCCCGGACGCTGTCACGCCTGGCGGCTGGCTTCCTTGCCGTCAGCCTCCTGCTGCCTCGTATCTCTTTGGCCCAGGATACTTCAACCAATTCGCCGGCGACCTTCCTGGTCCAGGCGGTGAACCAGTTGGTCGCGATCCTCGAACCGCCGTCGGACAAGCCAGCGCGCACCTTCACGACCACCCTGAAAGTCGTCAAGGCCGAGGGCTTGCCCAAAGAGGCCGCGGGGCGGGAAGTCGAGCTAGCCTTCCAGGCGCCGGAGCACTTGCGCATCGCTGCCCAGGTGGAGGGGTATAACATTGTCGCGTGCCGGGACGGTCAGGAGTTGTGGGTCTATGCACCGGCCAAGAAGTTCGGGCTGCTGGGCTCGCCCGACAAGGCGCCCTTCTCGACTACGCCGGATGCCAAAGACACCACCACCATGGAGCCGCTCAAACTGCCGATTCCCGTCGAGCAACTGGGCCTGTTGCCCATGTTTGCCGACATTGAATCCCTGACGGGCGAGACCGTCGGGACGGACAAGTGCCGGGTCTTGAAGATCACCCCAAAACCGGAGGCGATTGACGCTTTGAAGATACCGAAGTTTACGGTGAAGCTCTGGGTGCGGGAGAGCGACTCGATGCCAGTGCGCTTTGCCGCTAACGACGGCAAGAACATTGATGCCCA
>CAIWJG010000287.1 GCA_903912925.1 uncultured Verrucomicrobia subdivision 3 bacterium
CTGTCGCCTGGCGGACAAGAATGTCCGCGCTCCTGGGCCGTGCTGCGTCATCGTCGCAATGGGCCTGGACTGGCCTGGCAACGGTGTGGGCGGTCATTCTCGTGCTGAACCTGGCAGCGCGCGAGCCGGTTGCGCCGCTCGTGGCCGGGCAGGAAGTGCCCTCGCCATCCGAAATGCGCCTCGCGTTGGAACAGAAATACTTGTTGATGTCTGAACTGGCCCTTACCTCCGAACCGTTCCCGGCCAACAAGCCGAAACCCGTCCGCCCCAGCCCGCACAGCGAGCGGCGCAACGAAACCCTGAACGCATAAGGCAATTATGAATGACAGACTCAGAAGTATTCTCCACACCGCCTGGAACAAACCCCGCCACTTCTTCTTCTGGCTGACGATGATCGGCCTGCTCGGGTTCATTGTGATCGCCGTCTGCATGATGGCAGGCCAGACTAGTCTGTTAACAACCGCCGGAATGCACGCGCTGGTGACCGTGCTCGCCTTTGCGGCCCTTGGTTGCATTTTGGGTGTGGCGGTGGGCATCCCGTGTTTCATTCTGGCTTGGATACCGCCCGTCCGGCGGCTGTTGGTGTGGCTACTGGGGCGGCGGTGGCTGGCGCTGGGTTGCCTGATAACCCTGGTCGCCCTGTTCTATGCAATCGAGGACTGGCGCGGGCGGCACGCCTGGCAAAGCTTCAAGTGCGAACGGGAGGCCAAAGGCGAGCGATTCGACTGGGCCAGCCTCGCTCCACCCCCGGTGCCGAAGGAGCAGAACTTCTTCGAGACGCCGCTGTGGGACGACCTCCATTTCGTCCAGACAAACGGCACGACAGTCTGGAGCGACACGAACTGGTCAGGCCACCTGATCTTCAGCATTTCCGGCCCACAACGGGAGAATTTGCCCAGCACAGGTAGTTGGTTAAAGGCCCAGCACGTGGACCTGGTCGCGTGGCAAGAGTTTTACCGTGGCAGCAACAACTTGTTCGCAGCCGAGGACCCGGCGCAGCAGGCCTTCCGCAGACGTTATGGTTTGGATACGGCTTCGGCGCCTCTTCCGAGGCCTATTCCGACCCGCAGCCCCCCCACCAATTACTTTGCCGTGGCCAAACAGCCGCAGGCACCCGCGGCCGATGTACTGCTGGCTTTAAGCAGGTTCAATGGGAACCGGCAACTTTTGATCGCGGCTGCCGCCCGCCCGCAGGCTCGGTTTTGGATCAACTATGATGCCGGCTTCGCCGCGGTGCTCCCACATCTGTGGCGACTCAAGGGCGCCTCGCAATATCTAGCCCTGCACGCGAACGCGGCGCTGAAAGCTGGCGACCGGGAAACCGCACTGGAGGATATGAAGCTGTTGTTTCGGTTGATGGAAGCAGTCAGGAGCGAGCCGATTGTGATCTCCCACCTCGTGCGTATCGCCATGCTGCAAATCGCCTTGCAGCCGGTCTGGGAAGGCTTGGCAGACCGGCAATGGACCGAAGCGGATTTAGGTGTCCTTGAGAATGAACTTGGCGAGCTGGACTTCATGTCTGATTACCACTTGGGCATGCGCAACGAGCGGGCAATGGAGGTTTGGCTGATGGATTATCTTCGCAAAGGGGGAATCCAAGGCCTGATTGGGCTGAATGAGATAACCGGCCAGCTATTCACTCCTCATGGTGAATTCGAGCAGTTTCTGGGCAAGGCCACCTTCCCGCTGATCCCGGCTGGCTGGTTTGACCAGAACAAGCTTACTTTCTGCCTCATACATGAGAAATACCTGTTGCCGCTGGTGGACAAGGATCGGCGTGTCGTTCAACCCGCTGCCGTGCGACAGTCAGAGTCAATCGTCGGCAAACAAGGCTGGCGGCCTTACGACATGTTCTCAAGATTGCTGCTGCTCGACATGTTCTCGAGAATGGTGCCGCATGGCATGACCGGCGCCGCGGAGGAATTTGCCCTCGGTCAAGCCTATGCCGACCTTGCTCGGGTCGCTTGCGCTCTGGAGCGCTATCGGCTGGCGAATGGTCGGTTCCCGGACATGCTCGACGCCCTCGCGCCAAAGTTCATCGCGAAGCTGCCGCACGACGTCATCAACGGCCAACCGCTCAAGTATCGCCGCACCGACGAAGGCCAGTTTGTCCTCTACTCGGTCGGGTCGAACGAAACCGACGACGGTGGCGCAGTCAGTTTGAACAAGGAGGGTAAACCCAATTGGCACGAAGGCGATTGGGTCTGGCGCTATCCCGCCAGGTGAGATGAAGCTCAGTCCTTCGCCGTCTGCGCCGGCAGTGCAGAGAGCGGGCAATTCCGGTTCGTCTGGCTGAAGTAACTCGCTGACCAATCGTTCGGGAACAGCACGACCGGATTCTTGCCAACGTCGTAAGCGAGGCGCGAGCCGCTCGGCAGTGAGAGGGCGTCGAGGTCGTCTTCCTTCATGTCGGTGGGCAGCCAGCGCACGACGGTCCAAGGGGCGGATTCGAGGCGGGAGATGGCGCCGTATTCATTTTCGAGCCGGAATTGCACGACCTCGAATTGCAGCGGGCCAACGGCGGCGAGCAGTGGGGTCTTCACCGACGAGTTACGCAGATACAAGGCCTGGATCACGCCTTCCTGCAACAACTGCTCGAGTCCCTGCCGGAACTGCTTGTACTTCGCCGTGTTCGGATTGTGCAGGTAGCTGAAGGCCTCGGGCGTGAAGCGCGGGATTTCCTTGTAGAGGATGCTCGGGTCGGTCGTGAGCGTATCGCCGATGCCGAAGCTGTCGTGGCCGACGAGGCCGATGACGTCCCCCGGGAACGCCTCGTCCACCGTCTCGCGCTCATTGCCGAAGATCTTGTGCGAGCTGGAGAGGCGCACCTTCTTGCTGGAACGCGAGTGGTGCACGGTCATGTCGCGCGTGAACTTGCCGGAGCAAACGCGGATGAACGCAATCCGGTCGCGATGCTTCGGGTCCATGTTCGCCTGAATCTTAAAGATGAAACCGGAGAACGCGGGGTGGTCGGGCGCGATGAACGCAGGAGGGGTTTCCTGGGTGCCTTCATTGCCTGGTTGGCCTTCGGTTTGAGGCAGGCGCGGCGCTTGGCAAGCTGCCGTGGTCGAATGTCGCCCACACGGACCGGGCGCGTGTTTCAAGAAGCCGTCCAGCAAGAGCTGGACGCCGAAATTGTTCAAGGCGCTGCCGAAGAAGACCGGGGTGGTTTTGTCCGTGAGCACGGCGGTATCGTCCCACTCGTGCCCGGCGTGTTCGAGCATTTCCAACTCTTCGACGGTCTTGTGAAAGGTCACATCGTCAAGGCGACCGCGGATGAGTTCATCGTGCAAGCCGCCCACCTCCACGGGCGCGCGATATTGTCCGCCCACAGTGCGCTCGAACAGGTGCATCTGCCGCGTCTGACGATCAAAGACGCCCTGAAACTCGAAGCCGTTGCCGATGGGCCAGTTCACCGGGAACGCCCCGATGCCGAGCACGCGCTCCAGTTCATCCAGCAAGGCGAGCGGCTCCTTCATGGGGCGGTCGCACTTGTTGATGAAGGTGAAGATCGGCACGCCGCGCTGGCGGCAGACCTCAAAGAGCTTGCGGGTCTGCGGCTCGATGCCCTTGGCGGCATCAATGACCATCACGACCGAGTCCACGGCGGTGAGCACGCGATAGGTGTCCTCGGAGAAGTCCTTGTGGCCAGGGGTGTCCAGCAGATTGAGGCGGTAGCCGGCGTAATCGAATTGCAGCACGGTGGAGCTGATGGAGATGCCGCGCTTCTTCTCCAGCTCCATCCAGTCGGACGTCGTCGCGCGCTGATTCTTGCGCGCGGTGACCGTGCCGGCAAGCTGCACCGCGCCGCCGTAAAGCAGGAGCTTTTCCGTCAACGTAGTCTTGCCCGCGTCCGGGTGCGAGATGATGGCGAATGTGCGCCGCGTCTGAACCATATTTATAGAGTCCACAGGGACGCCAAGAATAGCATGGAATCACCGCGGGACAAGCAGGTTGATTTTGAGCCGCTACCGCGGTGCGCCGCTCACGTTTTTCTGGAGCGCGGACATTCTTGTCCGCCGGTGGGCTCTGGAGCGCGGACATTGTTGTCCGCCGGTGGGCTTGCGGGTTGACCCTCACGCAAAGGCGGACATGGTCCTTCGCCTGCCATTGCGGACGGATACTGTGGAGTTCGCAGCCTACTACACCCAAAGCTGCCGAGGCTTCTCCCTCTCCCCTTTCTGCATGCTTCCTTCTTCCGCCTGCATTCACCTGAGCCTGGCGCTCACGGCTTGTCTTCCAACTCAGGATGGCCTATCAGATGGGCCATGAGTCTTGTTACGGCGACTCCGATTGTGGCCGGGGCGCCGGGCCTCGAAGCCAAGACCTACGCCAAAGTGGATCGGCGGCTGATTCCTTTTCTCTTCCTCTGCTACATCCTCGCCTACCTCGACCGGGTGAATCTGGGTTTTGCGAAACTCCAGATGCTTCAGGACCTCTCATTGAGCGATGCGGCTTTCGGCGCCGGCGCGGGCATCTTCTTCGCCGGCTATTTCCTGTTCGAGGTTCCCAGCAACCTCCTGTTGAAGAAATTCGGCGCCCGGACCTGGATCACCCGGATCATGGTTTCGTGGGGAATCCTTGCCTCGGCGATGATGTGGGTCAAAAGCGAATGGTCGTTCTACGCGATGCGCTTCCTGCTCGGTGTGGCCGAGGCCGGCTTTTTCCCGGGAATCATTTACTACCTGACGCTCTGGTATCCGTCGAGGCTGCGCTCCACTCGGACCGCGTGGTTTGTCTCGGCCGTTGCCGTGGCTGGCGTAGTCGGCAGCCCCATCTCCGGCCTGCTCATGGAGGGGCTCTCCGGCACCCTTGGCCTGGCCGGCTGGCAGTGGCTGTTTCTGGCGGAGGGGATCCCATCCATCTTCGTTGGTATCTGGGTTTGGTTTTACCTGGACAGCGACATCTCCCAGGCCAAATGGCTGGGGGCGGAGGAGAAAGCCTTGCTGGTCCGGAACCTCGATGCCGAGGATCGGCAAAAGCATCAATTCCGGCTACTCGATGCCTTCAAGAGCGGCCGGGTCTTTGCCCTATGCTTCATTTACTTCACGCTCATGATCGGGCTGTATGGCATTTCGTTCTGGCTGCCATCAATCGTCGAGGACATGGGCGTCAAAGGCTATCTCAACGTGGGTTTGATTACCGCCATTCCCTACGCCGTGGCGGTGGTGGGCATGATTCTCCTGAGCCGGAGTTCCGACCGCACCGGCGAGCGCCGGCTGCACTACGTGGGCAACGTTATCGCCGGTAGCGTGGGCCTGGCCTTGAGCGCCGCGTTCAGAAGCCATCCCGTCCTGGCAATCCTCTTCCTGGCGATTGGCACGCTCGGCGTCATCGGATCCATGCCCATCTTCTGGCCTGTCCCCTCGGCCTTTCTGGCTGGAACGGCTGCCGCCGCCGGCATCGGTATCGTGAATTCCGTCGGGAATCTGGGCGGCTACATCGGACCCAACATCCCAGTGTGGATGAAAGGTGTTTCAGCCGACCCTTCGGTCTCCCTCTACGTCATCGCCGGGGCTCTGCTCATGGGCGCCCTGGTCGCCTTCATCGCCATACCGGGCAATCCTCCGAGGCCGGCGCGCTGACCGGGGGCAGGCTCGTCGGAGCGCTGAACTCGAATTTACTTCAGGTGCTGCTTCACCCACGCCAGGGCATCGGGCAAGTAGATCTCCCCCAGCCGGTGGCCCTTGTCGTACCAGATCAGCTTCGTATTGGGCGTCTCAATGTAGGAATGGTACGACGCCTCCACCCTCGCAGCGACACCCATGCCGTCCTGCCGGCCCATGAGCATGAGGAACGGGCGCTGGCCGATGCCCCAACTGTAATCTACCGGCGACGCCGGGCCATAACCGATGCTCAGCAGCGGCGGCACACAGACCACCGCCATCGTGATGCGCGGCTCGACGGCCATCAGGTAGAAGGCGTCCATGCCGCCCATGCTGTAGCCCACCAGGCCGACGCCGTTGGTGTCCACCAGGCCGCGTTCGTAAACAAAATCCAGCGCGCGGCGGTAATCCTTCACCGTTTGTATCGAGATCTCGGCGTAGGTGAAGTAGTTGCGGCGGGGCGGCACCTTCGGATCGTCGAACGCGTTGACGTGCTGGTAGTCAATCTCGTTGCTGCGCTCGCCGTGCGTGGCGGCGTCCAGGGCGAGCGTCGCGTAACCCGCGTCCAGCAGCGCCTTCCGCATCAGGCCGCCGTTGACGAAGTTGTCGTCCTGGTACCAGTCCTCCTTGCCGCCGGACCAGCCGTGGAGCAGCAGCACCAGCCGCCAGGGCCTTTGGTTCGTGCTCGGGAACTCGATGAGGCCGGGCACGAGGAAGCCCTGCGCGCCCCGGAAGACGATCTTCTGCCGCAACCCGCCCCCCTGCTTCCAATCCCGAACGATGCGACCCTCCAGCGGAATGCTCTTGTCATAGTCGAAGAAAGGCAGCCGTGCCTTGAAGGCCTCCTCGCTGATGCGCGGATAGGCGTTCGTCTCCTCGGAGCGGGCCGGCAGGGCCGAAGCGATAACGAGGCCACCGAGAATCAGCCAGGTTATAAACCGGCTGTGGCTGAAGCTGGACATTCCGCGAACAAAGACTGGACGAAGGAAGGTGCGCATGGCCGAAAAGATACCGAAGTAGTGGTCCGGACGCAACCGAACGTCGTCCGGCAAACAGCAGGTGTGCGCATCCCACATTCTTCTGGAGCGCGGACATTCTTGTCCGCTTCGGGCTTGACCCCATTAGTCCCATTAGTCCCATCACTCCTATTCCCTGCGTTGTGGTTTTGGAGAAATGTAAGATGCGCACCCAGCAGGTCCTCGTGATGGACAACGATCTCCGGCCAAGCCGAGGGCTTGAAGTTGTGAGGAACTCAAAGCCACCTGGCCCTTCGGGCAAGGCTTGCTCCATGAGGCTCCCGCAAAAGCGCTCCCCGCTGCCACCCGCCCTTCCCCCTCACCCCAGCCCCACATGAGTGGAAATGCAGAATGCAGAATGAAAACAGCAGGCTGAACGGGAGCCACTCCCCTTTCTGCATTCTTCCTTCTGCCTTCTGCATTCACCTTTTGAACTTGGTCTCGCTGCGGCACCTTCCATAATCGCCGTGTTGAAGGTAAAATGTGAGTGGACTCAATTAGCGAACAAATGAAAACGCATACACCAACACCTTCGGTTACCGGCCCCGGCGAGTTCGATACCAGCCAGATGCTGGCCACGATCCAGCGCATTGTCGGTTTCGGCGTGCGCCGGCCCGGCTATGCCCAGAGTCTCGCGGTGGAGCAATGGCTCGAAGCGGCCTGGCAGGAAGCCGGATTGACGGAAGTCCGGCAGGAGCCGGTGCCGGTGAACTGTTGGGAGCCAGCTCGCACCGCCCTCACTTCTGCAGACGGTGCGCTCGAGGTTCCCTGTTTTCCCATTCCCTATACGGCCTGGAGCCCCGCTGCGGGTCTGGAAGCTCCAGCCGCCTTCGTGGGTAGCGGATCGGCCGATGATTTTAAGGGGGTCGAACTGCGCGGCCGCATTGCTGTCCTGGAGGCGCGGTTCACCGAATTGACGGGGGCTGCCCTCAAACGCGGGGCGAGCTTTGTCCGGGATGCGGGACAGACGATTCCCGACGGTTCGTTGCATGCCGCCAACTGGCTCATCCGGAACTTCCCCGCCTATTACGAGGCGCAAAGGCGGGGCGCCGTCGGCTTCATCGGCCTGCTGGTGGATTCACCGACCGATGGCTGCGAGTTCTTCGTGCCCTACGATGGCGGGCTCAAGGGCCTGCCCGCAGTGTGGGTTGGCCGCGAGCACGCCGCCCGAGTGCGAGACCTCGCGCGGACCGGGCAACGCTTGCAGTTGACCAGCCTGGGCAAAGTCGGGGTGGTAGAATCGCATAATATCGTCGGTGTTGTCCCCGGCGCGGGCCGCGATGCCAAAGGGGAAAACGAGAGCATCGTCGTCACATGCCATCACGACGCGCCCTTTGCGTCGGCGGTGGAGGACGCTTCCGGCCTCTCGGTATTGCTGGCGCTGGCCCGGGACTTTGGGGCCGCTCCCCGGCGCTTGCGCCGCGACCTCGTCTTCATCGCCGCTTCGGGCCACTTCCATGGCGGGGTGGGCAACCGCGTGTTCGTGGAGCGTCACACAGGCGGCTTTCTGCAACGCACCGTGGCCGCCTTTGGAATCGAACACATTGGCGAGGAAGCCGAGCCGGACGGTCGGGGCGGGTATCGGCTCACGGGCCGGCCGGAGGTGCGGGCGCTGTTCTTCGACGGCAGCCGGAGATTTGCCGGGCTGCTCGAAGCGGCCGCCGTGCGGCATAACCTGAATCGGGTCATCTGCGCCGACGCCTACGCCTTCGGGTCCGAGCCACCTTGCGACAGCGCGCCGTTCTTTACCGCGGGCATCCCCTCGGCGTGTCACATCTCCGGACCGCTCTATCTTTTCGACCCGCACGATACTGTAGATAAGGTGCGAGCCGTGGACCTGCCCGTCGTGGCAGGGTTCTTCGCGGAAGCGATCCGCAGCGCGGATGCCTTAACCGCCGCGGAACTGGCAGAAGGGATGAAACGACCGCGCGGATCGCCCCCGGCTCCGCCGCCGGCCTGGTTCCAGCCGCCACCGCGAAGTTGAAGGGAAGGACTTCCGGTGAGGCCGCTTGGGCAACCCGCCCCCGGGGATACATCTTGCTGGCGCGATTGGGGCGTTGACCCGATTGATGAAAATGGTATGGTCTTGACATGAGCGTGATGGAAATCCTGCGCGAGATCGAGGCGCTGCCCAGTGAGCAACGCTGGACCGTCTTGGAGGGGGTTCGTCGCTTGGTAGAACCGGAAATCCCAGCCTCGTTTAAGGAGGGGATGGAGCAGATCAAGCGCGGCGAAGGGATTGATTTGGATGAGGCGCTGCGGGAACTCGACGAAGTGTGAGTTATCGGTTTAAGACTGTGCCGTCGTTTCGCCGGGCCTTGCGCGGCCTTGATCCACGTCAGAAAGCGGCAGCCAAGAAGGCCTTTGTCATCTTTAAGCAGAACCCTTTTGACCCCCGTTTGCGACCGCATAAAATCCACCGACTTTCGGCTGAGTACGGTGTAACCATTCATGCGGTCTGCATCGAAGGCGACTTGCGCGTCGTCTTCTATGTGCAAGGGGACACGGTTTGGAGTGTGGATATGGGCACGCACGCGATTTACCGTCCCTGACCACCCCACCACTGTGATGATTTGGGATGTGCATTGCCATTTGTCGGGGGTGCCGGGAGGCACGCCGGACGAGCGGATGGCGCAGCTCATTGCGTTCGCCGACCGCATGGGGATCGAGCGCATCTGTGTGTTCATGGGGATGGACTGGTCCTACGACCCTACACCCGATGACATGCGCAAGCAGAACGATGAAGTCCTCGCGGTATTGGAGCGGTGGCATCATCGTGCCTTTGGCTTTGTCTATCTCAATCCCAACCATGTGGAGGCGAGCCTGGCGGAGCTGGACCGTTGCGTGCGCAATGGGCCCATGGTAGGCGTGAAGCTCTGGGTAGCGCGACATTGTAACATGCCGGAGCTGGACCCCATCGTGAAACGCGCCGGGGAGCTTAAGGCGCCGGTCTTGCAGCACACTTATATCAAGGCCAACGGCAACCTGCCGGGGGAATCCATCCCAACGGAGCTGGCCGAACTGGCGCGGCGGCATCCGGATGTGGCTTTCATTTCGGCTCACACGGGCGCGGATTGGGAGATTGGCATTCGGGCGATTCGCGATTGCAAGAACGTGTCTGCGGACCTGTGCGGTTCTGATCCGACGGCGGGCTTTACCGAGATGGCCGTGCGCGAACTTGGAGCCGAGCGGGTGCTCTACGGCAGCGACGCGGGCGGGCGGAGTTTTGCTTCGCAACTGGGAAAGGTGCTGGGGGCAGACATTCCGGAATCGGCGAAACGGTTGATTCTGAGCGAGAACTGTAAACGACTGCTGATGCCGATACTCAAGCAAAAGGGAGTGAAGCTGTGAGCGAGAACGTCGAAGCGTTGAAGCGTTGCGAAGTTGAGCGGTTGAAATCGGAAGAAAGTAGAAAAAAAGCTTGTAAAGCCATGCGGCGGAAATAAGGTGGAGAAGAGACGGCCCGCGTAGGTCGCAGACCTGAAGTCATATGGAAATGTCTAATGAAACCGGCTCTGGCGCCAAGAGACGATGATTGGCTTCCAGAACCTTTGGAGTAATGCGCTTATGAAATCCTCTTCAGCCTCTCTCGGTGGCTGCGTGAAGCGGCTTATTGCATTGTGCTGGTTCTGTTTCGCGGTGATGGCCCTGCATGCCGATGGAACTGTCACGAACGGATACATAAGCGCCGTGCTCCGCAGCGAATGCGCCAATGCGCCAACGCCACCGCCGCCAGTCGGCACCACCGCAGTGGGAACCAACTACGTTATCATGACCGTGGCCGACGCCGATCCGCGGAACCTGGAGAATGCCCAGCAGGTCGCAACCGACGCGATTTTCTTGTCACTGATGGCGTCCTATTGCGACTTGCCTATAACCGCCAGCAACTGCATCGCGCGTCGGGTCCAATGGTCCATCACTACCTACGACGTGAACGGCAATCCGGTTATCTCCGGCTGCGCTGCCAGCGGGTGCCAATATCATTCCTGCGCGGGTTTCGAATCCGGGCCGCCCATTATCCTGGCTCAGCCCTCTGATCAGTCGGTGAATTCCGGGCAAACGGCCACGTTCAGCGTGGATATTTCCGGGGCCGCGCCGCTGTATTACCAATGGATGTTCGACCAGACGAATGTCCTGGCCGGAGCGACCAATTCGACACTGGTCCTGCCCAATGCCCGAACCAACCAGACCGGCACTTACCAGGTCGTCATTTACAACAGCCTCGGGGGCACTAACAGTCGTGCTGCCACGTTGACAGTCAATCCCGGTCCGGCAGCCACCAACGGATACATCACTGCGGTGCTCCGCACCGATTGCGGGGACGCGCCAACGCCACCGCCGCCAGTCGGCATAATCAAAGTGGGAACGAACTATGTTATCATGACCGTGGCCGACGCCGATCCGTGGGACTGGCAAAATGCACAGCAGTTGGCAACCGATGGAGCCTTCTTGTCACTGATGCCGTTCTATTGCACTTTGCCAATCACCGCGCGCAGTTGCATCAAGCGTCAGGTCCAGTGGAACGTCATCACGTATGACGTGAACGGCAATCCGATTACCTCCGGCTGCGCCGCCAGCGGGTGCCAATATCATTCCTGCGCGGGCTCCGAATCCGGGCTGCCCATCATCCTGGCCCAGCCCTCCGACCAGTGGGTTAATTCCGGGCAAACGGCCACGTTCAGCGTGGATATTTCCGGAGCCGCGCCGCTGTATTACCAATGGATGTTCGACCAGACGAATGTCCTGGCCGGAGCGACCAATTCGACACTGGTCCTGCCCAATGCCCGAACCAACCAAGCCGGCACGTACGAGGTCATCATCTACAACACCCTCGGCAGCACTAACAGTCGCGTAGCCACATTGACAGTCAATCCCGGTCCGGCAGCCACAAACGGCTACGTCACTGCCGTGCTCCGCAGCGAATGCGCCAACGCCACCGCCGCCAGTCGGCACCATCAGAATGGGAACGAACTACGTCATCATGTCTGTGGCCGATGCCAATCCGCTGAACTGGCAGAATGCCCAGCAGGTGGCAGCTGATGGAGTTTTCTCATTCCTGATGCCGTTCTATTGCGCTTTGCCAAGCACCGGGAGCAACTGCCTCATGGATCAAGTCCAATGGAACATCATTACCTACGACGCGAACGGCAATCCGGTTACCTCCGGCTGCGCTGCCAGCGGGTGCCAATTTCATTTGTGTGCGGGCGGGACAACGCAGATTCTCCCCACCGCGTTGATGATTTCCCTGGCGAGCGCCAGCGTCGGATTGTCCTGGTCAACGATGGCCTCGGATTTCGTCCTCGAGCAAAGCACGAACATGGTTGATTGGAATCCGGTGACTTGGCCTGGGGCCACGAGCTTCGATACGATCTCGGTGCAAATGCCGCCCCAAGGCAGCGGCGGTTTCTTCCGCCTTCGGCACAAGTAGTCCTCACGGCCTTTTCACCTTTTAGGTTCACAGGTGTTATCCCATAATAGTTACAATGGTTACACGGGTGATTCCAGCCGGCGAGAGTTCCTGCGAAAGACAACCGTCGTCGCTGCGGCGGCTGCGAGCGGTTTGCTTTCCGAGCCCGCAGAGGCAGTTGAGCAGCGTAATCCGCCTGGGACAGCCGGACCTCTGATTGATACAAATGTCACCCTGTCGCGCTGGCCCGGGCGGCGGTTGCCGTTGGATGAAACGCCCGCGCTGGTCGCCAGGCTCCGCAGCCAAGGGGTCCGGCAGGCCTGGGCGGGCAGCTTTGATGGATTGCTGCACAAGGATATCCGCTCGGTGAACTCGCGGCTAACGGAGGACTGCCGTAAGCACGGGCATGGGATACTCGTGCCTTTTGGATCCGTCAATCCCCTGCTGCCTGACTGGGAGGAAGATCTGCGCCGCTGCCACGAGGTTCACAAGCTGCCCGGGATTCGGCTGCATCCGAATTATCAGGGCTACAAGCTGGATGATCCGGCTTTTGCCCGACTGCTGGACCTGGCCGGTGAGCGTGGCCTGATCGTGCAACTGGTCGTAACCATGGAGGACGAGCGCACACAGCATCCGCTGATGCGCGTGCCGCATGTGGATGTGGCTCCGTTGATTACGCTGCTCGCCAGCCGGTCGAATTTGCGAATCATGCTGCTCAACTGGTCACGCGGGGTAAGCATTGCTCTGGCGGCAAAGCTATCGGCTGCCGGCCAGGTTTATTTCGACATCGCGACGTTGGAAGGAGTCGGCGGCGTGGCGAACCTGCTGAAACAGTTTCCTGTGGAGCGGGTGGTCTTCGGCTCACACGCGCCGTTCTTCTACTTGGAATCGTCGCTACTCAAGCTGAAGGAGTCGGTCCTGAGCGACGCGCAGGCGAAGGCCATCCGCGCGGAGAACGCGCGCCGGCTCTTGCCCGCGTAACCTTAAGTAACCTTAAGTTTGCGCTGGAAGTCAGTCGCTTCATGCGGGAGTATCGGCAGCCATGAAGCTGAACCCGCTCCTCGTCTTGGCCGGACTGGCGATCACCCTAATCACCACTCAAGCCCTGGCAGCCGAACCAGAGACGGTCTATCTCTCCTCGCTGGACCTCTCCCCAATTGTGCAGGGCTGGGGGCAACCGCAGGCCGACAAGGCGGTGACCGGCAAGCGGATGTCTATCGGGAGCAAGACGTTCGAGCGCGGGCTGGGCACGCACACCGACAGCCTGATTCGGGTCCAGCTCAAAGGCGGGTCAGAGAAGTTCATGACCTCCGTCGGCGTGGATGACGCCGCCACCAGCGACCACGCCGCTATTACGTTCCGCGTGATCGGCGACGGCAAGACGTTATGGAAATCACCCGGGATGAAACGCGGCCAGGCTGCGCGGAAGGTCGAGGTGGACGTCAAAGGAGTTAAGACGCTGCTGCTCCTCGCAGATTCAGGGGGGGACGTCTCCTTTGGGCATGCTGACTGGGCCGACGCCAAGTTCCTGGTCACGGGCGAGCGTCCGGCCATTGTAGGCTCGCCGCACGAGGACGCCGTCATTCTCACGCCCAAGCCCGCGCGCACGCCGCGCATCAACGGGGCACGCATCTTCGGCGTCCACCCGGGGCATCCGCTATTGTTCACGATTCCGGCCACGGGCGATCGGCCGATGAAGTTTGCCGTGGACCATTTGCCGAAGGGCCTGTCGGTGGATGCCCAGACCGGCCAAATCCATGGCCGGCTCGACCAGCCAGGCGAATACGTCGTAACATTCCGGGCCGCCAACCAGTTCGGCAAGGCGAAGCGGGCGTTCAAGATCGTTTGCGGGGAGACGCTGGCCCTGACGCCACACATGGGCTGGAACAGTTGGTATGTGTGGGAGAACCACGTGACCGACCAGATCATGCGCGCGGCGGCGGACGCGATGGTCAGCAGCGGTATGATGGATCATGGCTACCAATACGTGAACATTGATGATTGCTGGTCAGTGAAACCGGGGGCCTCCGACCCGACGCTGGGCGGCGAGGCCCGCGACGCGAGCGGCATGGTAAACGCCAACCTTCGTTTCTCCGACATGAAGGCCCTCACCGACTACATCCATGCGAAGGGCCTCAAGGCGGGCATTTACACCTCACCAGGGCCGACGACGTGCGGCGGCTATGTCGCCGCGTATCAACACGAGGAACTGGACGCGCAGCGCTTCGCCGAGTGGGGTTACGACTTCCTCAAGTATGACTGGTGCTCGTATGGGAACCTCGCGAAGAACCCGGATCGGGCTGGATTGCAGAAGCCGTATCGCGTCATGGGGGACATCCTGCGCCGGCAGGACCGCGACATGGTGCTCAATCTCTGCCAGTACGGCATGGGCGATGTGTGGGAATGGGGCAAAGAGGTGGGCGGACACAGTTGGCGGACGGCGGGCGACCTGGGCGGCTCCTTCAATGGCATCCCGGGCGCGCTGTTCCGGGACGGCTTTGATGTGTATTCGAAAAGGGGGCTGCACAAGTATGTTGGTCCAGGCGGTTGGAACGATCCCGACTACCTGTTACTCGGTTACCTGAGCAATTGGAAAGGCCAGACCGCCCCGACGCCGCTGACGCCCAACGAACAATACTCGCACGTCTCGCTCTGGTGCCTGGTGGCGGCGCCATTGATCTTCAGCGGCGACATCACGCGCCTGGATGATTTCACCCTCAGCCTGCTCACCAACGACGAGGTGATAGACGTGGACCAGGACCCGCTCGGCAAGCCGGGCTGCCGCGTGGCCATAGACGGCGATCTGGAAGTCTGGGCCAAGGACCTGGAGGACGGGACAAAGGCCGTCGGCCTGTTCAATCGCGGTGAAGACGAAGCCACGGTGACGGCCAAGTGGGCCGATCTTGGCCTCAAAGGCAAACGCATTGTGCGTGACCTGTGGCGGCAGAAGGATTTGGGCAAATACGAAGGCGAGTTCAAAGCCTCGGTTCCCCGGCACGGCGTGGTGCTCGTTCGCGTGAGGGCTAAATGAGGCTTGGTATGGCAAAAGCAAAGCTCGGATACCGGCCAGCACGCGTAGCATCGAACGTGAGTTCGATCATTATTTCCGATCTTGTATGAGCCGGGCTTTGCCCAAGGTTCACCCGCAGAGCGGATCGGGATTGCCGGCAGCCTCAGAGCGGCTGTCCGCAGCGCCGACCACCCTACCCGTCAGCACGCGTAGCATCGAACGTGAGTTCGATCATTATTTCCGATCTTGCATGAGCCGGGCTTTGCCCAAGGTTCACCCACAGAGCGGATCGGGATTGCCGGCAGCCTCAGAGCGGCTGTCCGCAGCGCCGACCACCCTACCCGCCGCAATTGGCCCGACGTGGCGTTCCCCCTCACCCCTGCCCTCCCCAAGCGAGAGGGAGAATCGTCGTCAGCGCATCGGCAAAACTGCCACCTCAGACATGCTCGATAGATGGAGTGCGTGCCTCCCTCTCCCCTTGCCCCGTGAAGTCTATCGTTTCTACTTTCTGCTTTCCCAATTTCTGCTTTTCGGCCGCTGGGGTGAGGGGGAACAGGACGCGCTGCCATCCATACTGAGGAGTCCGCAGCATACACTACACCCAAAGCTGCCGCGGCTTCTCCCTCTCCCCTTGCCCCGTGAAGTCTATCGTTTCTACTTTCTGCTTTCCCAATTTCTGCTTTTCGGCCGCTGGGGTGAGGGGTTGCTCCGTGTCGTCTATCCCGCGGTCTTGGCAGTATCACCCGGCGCGACTCTATCCTCGCTGCGCTCCGTGGCGCTCGTCCTCCTGATGGTAGTTGTTGCCTGCTTGCAGGCGGTCGGCGCGCCGAAAGCGCTTCAGCCCGTCGTCGAGGCCGAGGAGAGCATTTACACCTACACCAACGCCGATAACGGCGCGGGGCCACTTTGGTGCCACGGCTCGACGTGCCTGGTGCGCATCGGTAACGACGTCTTCGCCAGCGGCCTCGATACCCTGCCGAACATCAAGCCCTTGAACAACTGCCGCTGGACGCTTTACCGGCGCGGGAAGAGCGGTTGGCAGCTCCAGGCAGCAGACGAGAGCGGGCGCACGCGTGAGCCGTCTCCGATGGCGGGGTTCCCTGATGGCCGGCTCTTTCTGTCAGCCAATCCCACGCTCATGAGTGAAGGAATCTACGCCGGCCCGGCGCGACCGGAAATCCTGCAATTCGCCGCGCGGGACGTGAAAGCACCCTTCGAGCGCCTGCTGCCGGTTTGGGATGGCAAGCCGGCCTTCACCGAGCATTCCTATCGCAGCTTCGCCGCGGACGGTCCGGGCCGAGAGTTAATCCTGCTGCAAAACATCGGTTACACCCATACCGCATGGGCTTTTCGCGACCGAAAAGGCAAGTGGACCGCGCAGGGCAAATTGCCCTGGCCGGACGGCGCTGAGTATCCCAAACCTGAGCCCATTCGGGTCTGCTATCCGAACGTCCTGCTTAAGAAACGCGCCGTGCACTTCTGTGGCGTCAGCGACATTATCGAGCCGTACCCGGAATGGCGCGCCTACAAGAAACAGCTTACCGGCAAGGAATGGGACTACGATTTCCGCCGCCTGTTCTACACGTGGACGCCGGACATCACGCGCGAGAAGTTCCGCCCTTGGGTGGAAATCGCCAGCCGGGACAAGACCTGCGGTTGGATCATGCCCGGCGACCTCTGGGTGGGGCCGGACGGCGCGGTGCATATCGTCTGGACCGAGCGCGTCCTGGATGATCGGCTGCGGGCGAAGTTCTTTCCCGACGTCAAGCAGAGCCATGCGATCAATTACGCCGTCGTTCGCGAGGGCAACGTGGTTCTCCGGCGCACGGTGATGCTGACCGAGGAAGGCAAACCGGGTGAGACCGGGTCGTCGCCCCGCTTTCACGTCACGCCGGACAACCGGCTCTTTGTCATTTGCTACGTCAGTGGCCAAAGCCCCGAAGGCAAGGCCGTTGCAGAGAACCGCTTGATCGAGATTCGCCCCGGCGGCGAATTCGGCCAGCCGGTTAAGGTGCCCTTCGCCAAGCCGTTTGTGGCGTATTTCACGGCGACGACGCGTGGAGGATCAGCTCCTTCCAGGACGCTCGATCTGCTTGGCGAACGCCAAGGTATGCCCGGCACGATGAGTTACGCGCGGGTGCGGCTCTGGTGATGTGCCAGCGGTAGAGAGCCTGAGCCGGTGGAAACGACGTGAGCTCCGCTCCCCCTCCACCCTGCCCTGCCCAGGAACCTCGGAAACATCCAACATCCAACATCGAACGCCCAACATCCAATAGTGGCGCAGACACGGGGCATTGGATGTTCGATGTTGGGGGTTGGATGTTGGATGTTCAGATCCGTGGCATTCCCCCTCACCCCTACCCTCTCCCCAGAGGAGAGGGAGCCACGCTGGCCGCGCTACGAGCCTGCGGGTGCGCACGATATGCGAAAGCCGGGCTTGGCATCTCCCTCTCCCTGGGGAGAGGACCGGGGTGAGGGGGAACTGAGCTCACGCCGTTTCCACGCTGCCAGCAGTTCTGGGCAGGTCACCCTCCAGACCAGGGGCCAATTCCTAGCGGCATTGGACCGGAGGTCTGCCCCACGTTCAGACCTGAACAGTTACCTTCCTTCTTCCTTCTGCATTCACCCTTAATCACTTCTTCACCGGCGGCTCGACTTCCTTTAGCACGGTGGCCAACTCGTAACCGGTGACGAAGCGGGCGTTGCGCAGGGCCTTGATGGGATCATTCCGGCCCTGCTCGAGCATTGTCTTGAGCGTGCGCAGATGGGCGGCCTCCGGGCTATCCTTTTTGAGCTTCGGCAGGAGGTGAGTTTCGATTTCCTTGGCGGCCTGGCCGCAACGGGTGGACAACCCCTGCAGATCCGGGGTGGACACCACCGTAGGTTCAGGCACCGGCGGGGCGCCGTGGACCTCCTCGCGAAAGGGACTCCAGAGCCAGCCGAAACCGCCGCCGCCTTCCGGCGCAGGAGCTGGAATCAGGGTCAGGTTCTTCACGTCAAGCGTGAGGTCACCTTGGATCAGGCCCTTGACCAACTTCGGATCGAAGCCCGCGATGGTGCGCAGGGCCGATTCGTTGGAGACGCGGATGCGGACCAAGGTCTCGCGAATTTGCTGCTGCTGGGCCCGGTCGTTGGCCGCGATGGCCACTTTCAGGTCCTTGCCATATTGCGCCTCAACCTTGCGGCTGGTCTCGGCGCTGCTGTCATAGGATCGTTTGATGAGGTCGCGCGCCTTGGCAAGCCAGGCATCCGCCTCGCGCTGCTTGGCCGCCGGGGTGTTACCGAAGGTGACCAGCCCAGCCTGCTCCGGGGTCTGGTGTTGCTGCACCCCCTGCGCCTTGGCCATGAAATCCGGTTCGTTGATCTTGGCGCCGGTGCCGGTCTGGTTGGCGATCTCGGTGGCCTTGACCATGCTCTTGCCAATGACGTGGAAATCCGGACCGCTGGAATGCCCGCCGATGCCCGCCTCGCTGGCCTTCTTGAGGTTCGCGATCACCGCGCCCTTAGGGTCGTAGATGCCCTTGCCGGTGGTGTACTGCACCCCTCCCTCAGTGGGGAACTTGTCGCTGCCTCGCCAGGTGTCGAGGGCGACCTGGGCCTCATGCTCGGCGCTGCCGATCTTGATGGGAAAGGTGCTGGTAGCCTCCTTCGGCTTCCAGACGGTGGTGTCAGTGCTGGTGATGACCCAGCGGTCCGGATACTCGATCACGTTGTGGCCCTGGTCGGACATGGTCCGGGCGAATTTCTGGCCGCCCGCCAGCGTGCGCGCCGCCATGTCGATGTCGCTCTTGATACTCTTGGGGTTGCCGCCGGACATGCGGAGGTCCCAGTTGGGATCGGTGGAGCTGGTTTCCACGAATTTCAAACCGGCGGAATCCACCGCGCTCAGGTGCTGCTTCATACGCCCTTCATAGCCTACATTGTGCTGGTCCCAGGCGGCCTTCATTTCCCCTTCCCATGCTGCTTTGATTTTCCGGTACTCCGGGTGGTCTGTCTTCACCGAGCGGTCGGCATTGCGAGCCTCCTGGGGGATCTTCGCTTCGTACTTAGACGTGATTGCCGAAAGGTCCTGCTCGAGGGCTTGTCGTTTGATGATGATCTCGTGCTTCTGATTGACCGTCTGGAGGGCTTTGGCGTACTCGGGATTCCTGGCGGGGTCCGCGGCGCCGAATTTCTTATTCAACCCCGCCAAGTCCTCAGCCAGGCGCTCATTGCCGTCCTTGTAGGCGTCGAACACGGGCAGCGCCTTCGGCTTGGAAGCCGGGGTCTTTGGAACGTCGTTGGGCGTGTTCTTTGGCAGGCTGCCGCCGTGAAGTGCCTCCCCCGCCTTCGCCATAAACTTGTTCATCAGGAAGGTGGTGGCCGCGTTATCCGCCGCGCCCAGCCAGCCGCGCGGCTGGCCTGTCTCATCCTTGGCGTAGTAGCCCTCGTAGCTGGCCCAAATAACATCTACCTTGTCGCTGTAAGCGCGCACGCCGTTCTCGAAAGCCTTTGAGGGGCCGCCCTCGACCGCCCCGACGCTGACGCCATAGCCCATGGCCACCGCGCCCGCCGGAGGGAAAAGAAGCGAGCCGATCAGCATAGCGCCGTCCGCGGCGCCCTTCACGGTTTCCGACACCGAAAGTCCGAGCTGGGCCTGGGCCGCCCAATCCTGAGCCCGGGCCTGTTCGCGGAATTGCTGGGCCTCGATCCTGGTGCCAATGACACTGGCGATTTTCTGGAGCTGGCCGACCCGATCCTTGGATTTCACCGCCTCGGCCAGGTTCTTCTGAACCCACGCGCGGGTTTCCACTCCTTCAGGCCCCTGAACGAGATTACCGTAGTTGGGGAGACCCGCGACCAACCGACTTTCCAGGGCTAGCTGCCCAACTTCGTCTTGGATTCTAGCCACAAAACGCTGGTGTTCCCTTTCATCCCAGGCGGTGCGCGTCTTGACCACGACGCCGGTTTCCAGGCTGGAGACAATGTCCGCCTCGGATTGCAGGTTGGCCTGTTGGACGGCGAGGTTTTCCGAGAGTTGCCCAATCCGGTCCGCTTCCGCTTTGGTGGGCGGGCGTCCTTGAAGGGCGGCCTTGGCCGCAGCGAGATCCTTCTCCAGGTAGGGGAGATTGCCCTTGATGATCTTCATCACCGAGAGATGCTGCGCGGTGGCCTCCCGGGTCTCCTCTGCCAGATCCGGTACGAGCGGAGGCAGGCCGGCCTTCTTGGCGGTATCCTCCTGCGCCGGCTGGTAGGAAGGTTGGGCTGCCTGCTTGTCTGCGGCATCCTGGTCCTGCTTGTTTTTTGCGAGGACCGCTGTGGGGTCCTGCAGGGTGTACGTGTAAAGATAGGAAAAACTGGGGTCGATTTGATACACCTGTTGTGCGCTGGAGTCGGGCCCACAGGTAATCATCACCAGCATTTGGTCGCCCTCGCCACTGCCTTTACAGGCGAGGCTGCTGTGGTCAAGGACGTCCACAAATGTTTTCTTAGCCTGGCAGGTGCCGACCCCGGCTGAAACACTATCACAGCGAGTCAAATCAGTGGCATAGGTGCCCGCAAGGTGGTTGCTAACGTCCGTTCTTCCCTCCCAAATCTTACAGTACACGCCTCCCCCAGTTTTGAATTGGAACACTTCGCCTTCAACCCGGGCAGCCACGCTGAGCACAATACCCAATTCCTGCCCGGGTTTGAAGGTGTCGGGAATAGTCCAGGAAAAGGTATCCTGCACGTTGCCAACGCGCCAGCACTTGTAGTCTTTTCCATACCCCTCGCGACGCACAGAATACTGCTTGAGGAAAAGGGTGTTGGGGGATTTCACCTCCAGAGAACCCCACATCAGCTTGTCCCCCGCGCGATCAAGTTCAACCGTGTCCCTGAAGGTGGGCTTCTCGATCTTGCTCCAGCGTTTAGTGAATACCCACGTTCCAACCGCACTAGGTTGGTTGCCCCCATTCCGGACGTTTTTCATGACGTCCCGATGTTGCTTGCGGGCCTGGCATTTTTCCTGAAGCGGATTGGGCGGGTCGCCCAGGGCCTGAATCTTCGCCAACGTCCGGCCGAGGGCCTGCTTGCCCGCCCGCAACGCAATGACGTGACGGTAGGATGAGTCGAGCATGGTTCGGGCGCCCAGCTCGTCCCCCGCGAGCGCTCGCATGCCGGCATCGTCCATATCCTCGCGCAGTCCCTGCTCCAGGCCAGTGGCCTCGGCGTTAATCCGGTGATACTCGTCCAGCAGGGGCAGCAGCCGGCCAAAATAGTCGAAGCACGGTGCGTTCTGATGATCGAAGAACGGTGCCCAGAGGAGTTCAAATGAGCGGCTCTCAGCCTCGTTCATCGGGCCATAGACCATGCCGATCGCCTCTTTACTGCGGCCCACGAGTCCTTGATAAGCCTCAGAGCTGAAAGCGGGCAAGTTCACGGGAATGGCCACAGCCGAGGCGGTCTTCCCAGCGCCTGCCTCCGCAGCCACCTTCCAAGGGACTCCGCGCATGGTCCAGTATTCGCGGTCACAGGGATCGCCGGACGGGAAGCCCCTGAAAGAAGGATCCGCAAAGCGGTTGCCCTGCTTCAGAGCTGCTGGCTGGGTGGCCGGGGATAGCGGGCTGGACTTGCCGGGCGCCTGCGCGACGGGAGCGGCGGAAGGCAGCGGGTCGAAGCGGGCGGGGGCGCTGCTGGCCGGAGCGGCTCCGGGTTGGAGCTTGGAGGTATTGCTGGAATCGAGGGGGTCTTCTGCGGGTCGGCTGCTGCCTTGCTTCACCGACGCTGCGGTATATTCCCGAGAGAGCCGCTTCCCCTTGGCAACCTGTTCCGGGAGCATTTCTTTGAGGATTTTTGATCGCCGTCCGGCCGCGTTCTGGCTCCCCTGAGCTGCCGCGATATCAAACCAGGCATAGGCTTGTGCATAATCCTTCGGGCCGCCTTTGCCTAAATAGTAATAGTTCCCCAGCGCGCATTGTGCCTCGGCATTACCCGCGAGGGCCTGGTTCACAAGCTGGGCCTTAGCTTTCAGATCTTCCAGCTCTCGATTCAATTCTTCCAACCGTTGGAGCGCGGCAGCCACCTCATTCGTCCCGGCGCCCATAAGCGGCACACAGATCAACCCGCTCAACACAAGCAAAAGCGTGAGGTGTTTCATGCGCGCCTCATCATGGGGTGATCCAGCCTATTTGTCGCTTCATTCCCTCACCCTGCTTCGATGTGCTGTTTGATTGCGGCTCCGCTCAACCGCTTCGCGGTGCGGCGGACTGGTTTCTGTTCGGCAAGCTTATCCCGGCTCGCTGCGCGGCGGGCCGCTCGCTGCTGCAGAAATCTCTCCCGATTTGCGGCGTACCAAGTCCTGCGGTATCTGTTAATTTCCTTTCGGTGCGCTTTTCGGTAGGTCGCCTTCTGCTTCCTGACTTTGGCTGGATTCGCGGCGTTATAGGCTCTTCTCTGCTTACTAATCCTGTCCTGGTTGGCGGCATAATAGGCTGCTTGGTACTGGGCAGCGCCTTCACGGTGCGCTGCTCTGGAGGTCGCGCGCTGCTTGGCGACTGCGGCTCGATGCGCAGCGTTATAATCCCTGTGCTGTTTGATAATCCGGTCACGGCTGGCGGCGTAATAGCCCGCTGCCCGTTTGGCGTCTCCGCCTCGGTTGGCTAAAGGGCCACCTCTCCTCTGACTCCTCTCCCCCAGGGGCGGAGAAGAGGACCGGGCTGAGAAGGCGGGGAGTGCTAGCCGCGGGCTCATAATGGTGAGGCGCGGAGGCGCTGCCAAGCTTTCAAGTATTTGGCCATGCGCTCGGCATCCTTTGGGGTCAACTCCGGAAGCTCACGCAAGTTCATGTTGTCCTCGAGGTCGGCCAGCTTCACTTGGCGGGCGACCGGATTTGACGCAGATCTGGTAACGAACGCCTCATAGTTTTCGCCCGGGCGTTTCGTAACGCAATCGAGGGCGTCGAGTATGTGGTCGGGATAGCCTTCGCGTCTGAGGTCGTCAAAAGTCCAATGGGTATCTTCGACGACGTCGTGCAGCACGGCGACGATTTGCTCCGCCTCGGTCTTCAGAGCGCACGCCATGCGGAGCGGGTGGAGAACATAGGGCGAGCCCTGCTTGCGCTTCTGCCAGTAATGCGCGGCAGCAGCCAGGGCGATCGCCTTCTGGAGGAGGCAGACGTACTGGGCGGCAAACAATCTGGCGTGGTGTTGGTGGAAATACTGGCCCAATTCCGCAAAGTAGTTGTCCGGGTCGCCGGGGTACCGTGCCGCCGGGTGGCCGGTGATGAAATACTGGGTGCCGCTGCGTGAGAGCCCGAACAACTCGTCACGGAGCGCGCCGCAGGCGTCGCCGTGGAGGAGCAGTTGGAATTCTCCTCCGGCCACAGCCTCCGCGTGCTGGCGTTCTTTCCAGAAGTAGAAGATTACAGCCCGAGGGTGGTGGGTCGCAATTTTCTCGCGGAGGGTGGCGATGCGACCCGGTAACACTGCCTGAAGGAAGGTATCCCGGCGACGCATCCAGTCGGGCAGGTTCTCGTTGTCAGCATAGGGCCATTGACTCAGGCCGGGGGCCGGCAAGGGGGACAATTCCGTGAGGCACACATTGCCAGCGAATGCGCCAAGCGTGTGCTTCTGATACTCCAGCAAAGCATCTTCCCCGACCGGTTCGCTGCGGGCCAAGAACGACATGCGCATCAGTTGCCGCCAGGTGCGCTGCCAGGTGGCATCCGGGCCATGCCACTGGTTTTGGCCGCAGGCGGGATAGAAGGCCGGGGCATCCTCCAGCTCGCGGCGACCGCGACGATCCCAAGCTGCCAGCCTGGCCCGCAGGTCGTCCGGCGTGCCGTTGCCGGCCTCTTCCAAGCCCACGAACCAGACGGGGGCGTCCCAGCGGCCGTAGCCGAAGAATTGTTTAGAGTAGGCTTTAATCATAACCAGTCCGATGGCGACAGTTTGGAGTTCATGGTTTTTGCTGAAGGGGGGGCTTCATAGCTTCTCCTTCGGTGGAAATCCGGCTACCGTCAACCATTCGCCGCCGGGTTGCTTTTGGTAGATTTGTCCTTTGCCCCAGCCGATTCCTTCGCCGTTTTCGAGGAAGCACTCGGCACACATGCAGGCGAAGGTGATTTGCCCGCGCAAACGGCCAGGTGCGCCGCAATTTCTTGGACCGATAGCCATCGTTCTTGCATAATCTGGTGCCGCTTTGTTGCCGACCGCCGGGCTGGCGGCTCCTCGTTTGCCAATTGGCACGGTAAAGGTATCCGGATTTGACCAAGAAAGCCAGAGAAAAGCAAGGGCCGACTGACGGGATCCACTTGAGAAATGAAGTGACGCCAAAGCGAAGGCGCGCTATATTAGGATTAGATAGGTATATTTATTGCTAAACACCCATGAGGATATTGTTGGTCTATCCACAGAACCCGGATACGTTCTGGAGTTTCAAGCACGTCTTGCGCTTCGTCTCCAAGCGCTCCACCTTTCCCCCGCTCGGTTTGCTCACCATCGCCGCGATGCTGCCGTCCGATTGGCAGCTTAAGCTGGTCGATCTGAACGTCGAGCGGCTCAAGGACAGCGACCTGCGCTGGGCCGATTACGTCATGATCAGCGCCATGATCATCCACAAGCAATCCGTGCATGACATTGTCGCCCGCTGCGCGGCGTTCATGAAGCCGGTCATCGCCGGCGGCCCCCTCTTCACGACCGGCCATGAGGCTTTTCCGTCGATTCAGCATTTTGTGCTAGGTGAAGCTGAGGAGGTGATGCCGCAACTGGTGGCCGACATGAGCGCGGGCGCTCTCCAGCCACAATACAGCCCCACCGAGCGGCCAGACATCAAGCAGGTGCCGTCGCCGCGCTGGGATCTGATCAATTTCAAGCATTACGTCACGATGGCCGTCCAGTTCTCGCGGGGTTGCCCCTATGACTGCGAGTTCTGCGATATCATCATCATGAACGGACGCGTCCCGCGCACCAAGGCGCCCGCCCAATTAATCGCGGAACTCGATGCCCTCCGGCTCCAGGGCTGGAAGGACATGGTGTTTATCGTGGACGACAATTTCATTGGCGACAAGAACCGCACCAAAGCTTTTCTCCGCGAATTGATCGCCTGGCGGGAACGGGTCCAGCCGAGCATGGGCTTCTTCACGGAGGCTTCCGTTAACCTCGCCGACGATAAGGAGCTATGCGAACTCATGGTGAAGGCTGGCTTCAAGAAGGTGTTTGTCGGCATCGAAACCCCTTCGGCTGAAGGCCTGCAGGAATGTCATAAGGTGCAGAACAGTGGCCGGGACCTGGTGGAAGCAGTCAAGACCCTGCAGCGTGTGGGCCTGGAAGTGATGGGTGGGTTCATTATCGGGTTTGACAGCGACCGGCAGGATGTTTTCAAGCAGCAGTTCGATTTCATTCAGCGCTCGGGCGTCGTCACCGCCATGGTGGGGCTGCTAACCGCGTTGCCGCAGACCAAACTCTATCATCGGCTCAAGCAGGAAGGGCGCCTGGTGACGGATGCCACCGGCAACAACACCGAAGCTGTGCTTAACTTCAAACCGAAGCTGAGCCGGGAATTCCTGCAGTCCGGCTACCGCGACCTGATGAAGCGGCTCTACGAGCCGAAGGCGTATTATCAGCGAATTCGCACGTTCCTGAAGCACCACCGGCCGAGCGGTCCGAGTCTGCGGCTTTCACCCTCTGACTTTAAGGCCTTCCTCAAATCGTTCTGGCTGCTGGGCATCTGGGACAGCCACCGCCACAGTTACTGGCGATTCTTCTGGAGCACGTTGCTGCGTCGCCCCGCCCAACTTCGTTACGGTATCGAGTTGGCGATTATCGGCTACCACTTCCGCCGTGTCGCCAGCCGGCTCTGACACCCAGGCAAACGCTGAAAAGCTGAAAAGCTGAAAAGCTGACATCCAAAGCTGTTCCAGGCAGCGTTCGGCAGCTTGGCACAGCAGTTCTCATTATGGACGAGATGGGGACGCCGGGTGAGGGCACCCGGCCTACAAGCGGGCGGTTTTGCGGGGGA
>CAIWJG010000288.1 GCA_903912925.1 uncultured Verrucomicrobia subdivision 3 bacterium
GGCCTGCTTCATAATGTCCCGGATAGACTGAGCGCGGACATTCTTGGCCGCCTTTGCGTGATGGTCAACCCGCAAGCCCACCGGCGGACAAGAATGTCCGCGCTCCACAACAATATGGGATGCGCCCGTGGGGACTGCCACGCGTCGAATCGCATTGACCGCACCTGAAGAAATGGGCCATATAGCGCGATGAACATGAAGACTCACTACCCCTCATTTTTCCACAGACTGCCGAAAGGCATTTACCTTTGGGTCATCATGATCGGGCTGCTGGGGGCGACAGCCGGTGCCTATGCGGGAGAAGCCCCCTATTATCGCGACCTGTTTTCCGATACGTGGGCGGGGCATGACGCCTTGGGCCGCAACCTGCCCCCTTACTCGGTGGTGGGACCGCTCAAGAAGGACCACCGCCGCGTGGTAGGCGTTTTCTATATCACGTGGCACAGCGACTCCGCCCACAAAGGCACCGGCGGATACAACGGGGATGTCAGCCGCATCCTGGCCGCCGATCCGAAGGCGCGGATGGATGCCAAACACCCGCTCTGGACCGAAGGCATGTACCATTGGGGTGAGCCGGAGTCCGGCTACTTCCTGAGCCGGGACGAGTATGTCATTCGCAAGGACATGTCGATGCTGGCCGATGCGGGGGTGGATGTCCTGGTGATGGATGTCACCAACGCAGTGCGCTACTGGGACGAGTGGGAGACCATCTTTTCGGTGATGGAGAAGATGAAAGCCGAGGGCAACCAGGTGCCGCAGTTCTGCTTCTGGGCGTTCAACGGCCCGGTGATCACCGTGGTGCAGGACTTGTATGAAAGGTATTACCAGGCCGGGAAGTTCAAAGACCTGTGGTTTATTTGGGATGGCAAGCCGTTGCTGCTCTACAACGGCACACCCAGCTCGGACGCCAACGGCGCGGGCGTGCAAAACCCGAATCCGCACTACGACTCCGCCGCCGTCACCAACGCCACGAACCCGCATTATGGCGACCCGGAATTCACCACGCAGTTCTACAAGGATTACACCAAAGAGGTGAAGAGCTTCTTCACGCTGCGCACGATGTGGTGGGGATACTGGGAATGGGCGGGGAAGCGCTTTGTCGGGACGGAAGACAACTGGAGCTTCGGCCTGGACATGGGCGATAAGCGGGTCGCGAAGATGACCCCGGATGAACTGATCTCCAAGCACAATGGCCAGAAGGAAGAGGCGGCGGTCACACCCGGACAGCATCCCTCGAGCCTGACCGGCAAGTCCTGGACCCGGGAAACCGGCGAGCCGCCCCTGAATGAATACGACCTGCCCGAACCCACTTATGTGCCGTGGCTGGGTAAGAAGGTTGAGCATCCCGAGGGCTACGGCATCTACTTCCAGCAGCGCTGGGATGAGGCGCTCCAGGGCGACCCGCAGTTCCTCTACATCAACGACTGGAACGAGTGGGGCGCCGGCAAGTACCAGCCGGAGGGCGGCGGCACCACCAAGTTCATGCGTCGGGACAACCCCTACTTCTTCGTGGACCAATACAACTCTGAGTTCAACCGCTGCCTGCAACCGATGAAGGACGGCTACACCGACAACTACTACATGCAGATGGCGGAGAATGTCCGCCGCTATAAGGGCGTTCGACCGATACCGGAAGTCATCGGCCTGCACCCGATAAAGATAGATGCTAGTTTCTCGGATTGGGCGGGCGTCGAGGTCGAATACCGCGATACCGTGGGGGATACCTTCCACCGCAATTACGACGGCTACGGCGGCCTGCATTACACGAACAACACGGGCCGCAACGACATCATCAGCAGCAAGGTCGCCGTTGACCGCGACACGGTGTACTTCTACGTGGAGACGCAGGACCTGCTGACCCCGCATACCGGCACCAATTGGATGCTCCTGTTGATTGATTCCGACCAGAACCCCAACACCGGCTGGTATGGCTATGACTACCGCATCAACCAGCGGGTGATAGACGACAAGACGACGATGATCGAGCATTATGCGACCAATGCCACCGGCGGTGCGTGGGTCGAGGCGGCGCGGCTGAAATATCGTTACTCAGGCAAGGGGCTGGAACTGGCGGTGCCGCGCAAGCTGCTGGGCTTGAAGGGAGACGCGTTCAGCTTCGATTTCCATTGGTGCGACAATCCTACCGACCTGAAAGACCCCATCTCCCTCTGCACGAGCGGGGACAGCGCGCCCAATCGTCGGTTCAACTACCGTTGTATTTGGAAGAAGAAGGGCACGACACCCAAGCCTTCCACATAATATTGAGAATTAACAGACAACGGGCCGACCTGCGGCGAGGCGTAGTGCTGGTCGTCCTGGCCACGATGCTGGCATTCCCGGTGGCGATCAGCGCGGCCATCGCGTTTTATCCCGGACACGATGAAGCCGCCCACGGCTATCGTTTCTGGAAGGACTTCCTGAGCGCCCTGGGCGAGACGCGCACGCCGGCTGGGCACGACAATTTCCGCGCCTGCCTGATCTTCAATATTGCCCTGGGATTCGCCATGCTGGCGGTGATCCCGTACTGGCATATCCGTTCGGACTGCCTGCGCGGGCCGAGGTTCCTCCGGTGGCTGACGTTTTTGTGCTGCACCGGCTTCTCGCTCGGTGTGGTCGGGGTGGCTACCTCACCTTACAATCTTCGGCCACAACTGCATAACACGTGCGTCTATACGGCCTTTGCCGTGATTGTGCCTGGCGTGCTGCTGTTGGTGCTGGGGTCGGACCGTGCGTTCGTGGGCTGGCGTTACCGGGTGGCGTGGGCGGTTTTTGCCCTCGTCTTGCTACTGAGCGAGTGGCTGTTGAGCCGGCTTATCTCGCAGCACGTCCTGCCCTACTATCCGGTGGGGCCGATCTTACAAAAGATCAACGTGGCGGTATTCTTCGGTTGGCTGGTGGCGGATCTTTGGCTGTTCAGCGCCTATCTGAAGCGGGGAGAAGCGGCGAGTGCGGATGGGGTTGACTCAAACTGACCTCACTAATCTGGCAGGGCAGCGACTGGGGCCAGCCTCTCACTGAGGAGTTCGCAGCATACACTACACCCAAAGCTGCCGAGGCTGCTCCCTCTCCCCTTCCGAAGGGGCTGGGGTGAGGGTTGCTCGGTGTCGTCTATCCCGCGGTCTTGGCAGTAAGCCGCCTGAGGGCGGCGTTCTATCGGTTTTGCCGGTTGTATTGGAGCGTCTGGGCCGCCGCCGCATCGCCCTTCTCCTGGGCTTCCTGCAGCGCCTGATGCACGGTAAGCGAGCCGCGGGTCGTCACGTCTGCCTGTTCCCGGCTAAGGTTAGGCTTGCCGGCGAGGTTTTGCAGATCGGGGTAAGCTTTCGCATAATCCTGGGCGCGCACGGAGGCCGCAACCGAGCCCGCCAGATCTTTGGTATCCGTTTCTGCCTTGCTGAAGGCCTTTTCCAGCGCGGCGGGCAATTGGTCCAGAGGCAAGGGAGGAAGCGGCTTGCTGGCCCGGTCGCAACTCGAACCGGCCAACAAGACGAACAGCAAGGCAAATGAGATCCTAAGCAGATTGAACAAGTTCATGAGTAGTCGGGTTGTTAGGATGCCCGCCTAATTTGAAACCGGGTTGATCGGCATCACCCCAGTGTAATGCCGGTAATCAATGCCCACGTTGAGGCCGGTGAACTTGATTCTTGAGACGTGGCCCTCAACCCAGCTTGTCTGGCAGCCTTTACTGTGGCGATAATACTCCTTGTCAAAATGATAGCCCCCGTAGAGCCCGCCGAGGCCCCCATAGGGCGGTTGGCCGATCCACTGACTCAAAATCTGGGTCTTATTGGGAAAGAGGCCGATGGAGTCGTCCTCTCCCTCCATCTTCTGCTCGGCCGCATCCTGGCAAAAGATCATCTTCGATGGGTCCTTGTAGCTGGAGATCTTCTTGAGCCCCTGCTCAACGGTAGGGTCAAAGGCCGTTAGGAGATACTGACACATTCCATAGGTGGAATTCAGCCAGAACTCCCGGGGGTAGTTCTTCCCGTCGTCCTTCCATTCGTCGGCATGGAAACAACTCGGACAATGGAAAACCAAGCGGTTTTTGGCAAAGTATTCGAGGTAACCAAGCGCCCAATACGCATACTGATGGTCCGGAGCGAGGAGGACCGTCGAGTCGGGGTTCAGGGTCCACTGACCGTAGTTCGGTATGACGCCTTGGCCCAAATTAAAATAGGTGTCGTTGTTATCACCCGCGTACATCATACCGGCAAGCCCGACCTGCTTCAAATTGCTCAGGCATTGAGCCGCTTGAGCCTTTTGTTTGGCCTGGCTCAGAGCCGGCAGGAGCAGCGCGGCCAGGATTGCGATAATCGCAATTACCACCAGCAATTCGATCAATGTGAATGCACCTTTACGGATGGGGGTCCGCGCGGGGAATCCGGGGCGGAAGGACGGGAAACGAGAAAGTTCAACGTCGCTCATATATATTTCGTGCGCCTATTTAGCAGGCCTTTACAAGTCAATTTCAGCATTTCGACACTGCCCAAGAGTCAGGCAGGGCAGTGCTGCTCATTACGAGGCTAACTAGAAACCTCGGCGCTCCAAATGTCAACCGGCTTCTTCATGCTCTACCTAAAATCTTCTATTGGTGTAGCTCGGCAGGTCAGGGCGTAACTCACGGTTTCCGCTGACGGTAGAAGAATACGATTGGAGCGCGGACATTCTTGTCCGCTTCGACAGCGTTGGCAAGCCCCAGGCGGACAAGAATATCCAATGCCCGCTAGGAATTGGAATCTGGTCTGGAGGGTATCCGGCTCAGTACTCCTGGCACGGTGGAAACGGCGTGAGCTCAGTTCCCCCTCAC
>CAIWJG010000289.1 GCA_903912925.1 uncultured Verrucomicrobia subdivision 3 bacterium
CTGCCGGCCAACGAGGCGAGCTTGCGCGCCACCCCCGCCTACCTGGGGCTGCTGCTGCCGACGGGCTTCATTGGCCTGTTGTTGGCGGCGGCGCTGGCGGCCGAAATGTCCACCGACAGCGGCTACCTGCTGACGTGGGCGACGGTGATGTATAACGATCTGATCTCGCCGTGCATGAAGAAGCCGCTGTCGCCCGCAGCGCGCCTGTTCATTACCCGGGCGCTGGTGCTGGCCATCGGCTTGTTTCTGCTGGTTTACGGGTTGTGGTACGAGCTGCCCGGCAACGCGTTCGACTACCTGGCGGTGACAGGCAATATTTATCTGGCGAGCGTATGCACGTTGCTGGTGGCAGGTCTGTATTGGCGGCGCGCGACCTCTCAAGGGGCCTACGCCGCGCTGGTGCTGGGGGCAATTGGACCGATCACCTTCCTGGTGGTAAACCTGCTGATTATGAAGGCAAGACAACTGGACGCGCATTTGCCCGACACCCTCTCGATGGTGCAGGGATGGCTGTTGAGCTTCAACCACCGTTTTCCGGATGCCAAGCCGATCCCTCCGGAACTGGCGGGGGCCTTGTCATTCGTGCTGGCGTTTCTCGGAATGTTCGTTGGTTCCCTGCTCTCGCGTGATCCGAACGAAGGAAAAACCCCTGCCACGGAGGTGGTCGCATGAATGATCTGTTTCTCCTATTCTGGTCGGTGATGATTTTCGCCTCGATTGCCTGGTACGGCTTCCTGCTGTTCTATGTCGGCTTCAAAGGCGGACGTGAAATCATCGTCATGACCAAGGCCTTCGATAAGCGCGACGCGCTGGAGAAGAAGTCCGAGCCAAATTGATTCCTGCGATATGAAACAATCCGAGAAATCCGACTTCCGCTACAACACCGGCGAGGCCAAAGTCCCATGGGACGCGGTAGCAGTCAAACCCGATACCAGCCTCGTGATGGACGTGGTGCGATTCCTGATCGGCCCCGGCGCGGACACCAGCGCCTACGCTGCGGCCGCCATCAAGGTTGAGGGGGCGGTCGAAGAACTCTACCGTCAAGGGCGGCCAGCAGCGAAGCTCTCGTTGGGTGCCCAGGTCAAGGCCGTCGAGGATCTCGCCCGGCAGTACCTGGGGTGCAAACATGCCTCCTTCGTGGTCAACTGGACCGCCGGCTACGACATCGCCCTGGACCTGGCCGGCGTGCGCAGCGGCGACGAGGTCATCATCCCGGCCATCACTTTCATCGCCACCGCCGCCCCAGCCTTGCGCAAGGGTGCCAGGATTGTCTTCGCCGACGTCCAACGCGATACGGTCAACCTGGACCCGGTTGACGTGGCTCGGAAGATCACTCCGCGCACTAAAGCAATCGTCCCCGTTCATATCGGTGGCTATCCGGTGGATATGGAGCCGCTGATGGAGCTGGCCCGGCAGAAAGGCATCGCGGTCATCGAGGATGCTGCCCACGGCTTTGGCGGCACCTACCAGGGCCGCCAGCTTGGCACCATTGGTGACTTCGGCGCCTACAGCTTCCATGAGGTCAAGAACATCACTGCGCTGGGCGAAGGCGGCATCGTCGTGACCAACAGCGACCTGGGCGCCCAATTCGCCAAGGCCCGCTTCTGCGGGTTTGACCTGGAAACTCCGCCGCCCAAAACCTGGCTCTACAACATCTCTCCGATCTATTCCACGGACGGCCACGCCTTCGTTCCCTCCAATTTCTCCACCACCGAAATCCAGGCGGTCGCTCTGCTCAACCATATCCGCCGCAACGACCAGATCATTGCTCAGCGGCGAGCGGCGGCCCGCAAACTGCACGACGCCTTCAGCAACGTTCCCGGCCTGCTCCCTGGCCCGCTGCCCTCACGGGACTACGGGAGCACCTGCCATCTCTTCCTGCTGCGCATTGACCCGAAGGTCATCCTGGGCGGCATCCAACCTTTCAAGCAGGCCCTCGCCAACAAAGGGGTCACCCAGATCGCCCACTTCTGCCCGCTCTACTACTACAAGCTCTTCAAAGAACTCGGCTACGATCAGGCCGCCATCGCCGCCTCCTGCCCCGGTGCCGAGCAGATCTTTTTCGAGCACTACACGCACCTGCCGCTCTTCGGCCTGAGCGATGAAGCGATCCAATACATGATAGACTCAGTCATTCAGACTGCCCGGGAACTCAAGGCCTGAAGGTGGAATTCACTCTTTCGGGCCGTCAATCGCCTGGCCAACGAGCTGTTTCCTTTGTTCGTTCAGATCGAACGTTCCGTAGAACAGCGCGTTAGCATCTATCCACGTGCACAGTCGCTCCTGCTCCTCGGGGGACAGCGTCACTTTGCCGTGACCCTGGTCCAACATTCTGGTCAGGGGACTGGCCATGGCACCGAAGCGTAACGGCTCGGTCAGCGGCTCAAAGTTCTGTTCGGGGCGGCTCCAGGCCGAGAAAGAAACACGGCTCACCAAGGCGTTATAGGATTTCGTAAAAGCCCCGTCCGGTTCGCTGGTCAGTATGGGCCGTTTGGGCTCCTTGCCATCATGGCACGTGACGCAGTGCCGATCGAGGATGGGCTGAACCAAGCGCGCATAGCTAAAGGGACGCGAGCCGTCTGGTCCGGGCTTGATCTTGGAGGGGGCGTGCCGAAGGGCCTGCGCGGGCCCACCCAGGGAGGCGGTCCTCATGCGGTGCTCGTGGCACCCAATACAGCTCTGAAATTCGCCGGGCTGGAGATACACGAGACTGCGCATTGTTTGGACCGCACGCCCCTGGGCATTGAGCGCCTGGAAGAGCACCGGTGTCCGGGCCGGCACCTCAAACAACGCCGAGCCGTCAGCCTCCACCGGCACAGTTCCCAGAACCTGCTTTCCCGGCGCGGCAAAGGCGGCACCGACTTTCGGGGAGTCTGCGTTGGGCGTGGTCTTAAGCAGCACCTGAATAATCCGCAGATGCGTAATGGGCATGTTGCCGGGCAGGCTGGGCCAGCTCTCCATGACATTGCTCAGGAAGAACGTCCCGCTCGCCTCACCCGGGTTTCCTCCGGCCGTCACCAGCTCGGGCGGCGCGGCGCGGCTGGCCAGCGGCCGGGCCCAAAGACTGGAGATGGCGGGATCGCGGTAGATCAACTCCTTGTTCCCAAACGCATCGGCGAAGTAGAGACCGAACATGTTGGGAATATTCGGTCCCGGTTCGCCCACGAGCTGGTCGAAACTGTAGGAGACGATAAAGAACTTCTCGGAGAGCGGCCACGGTGATTTGTAGCAATGCCCCGGCCAGCGTTTTTCCTCTTCCGGGGCGGTCTCCTGTCTCCACGGTTCCACCAGCGGAGTGCGCCAGTACTGCGTGACCGGCGTGTCAAAGTCATACGCGGTCGGGCTGGGGCCAAAAGCCAGTGGGGATTCGGATTCTGGAAAGCGCACGTCCGGGGTCAGACGAGTCAGCGGTTCTTTTCCGTCCACACCCAGGGTGGTATCCAGCAGGATGACCGAACCGGCACTCATGCCGTGGTGCGGGGAAGCCGTGGCCATGAGGCGCGAAGAGCCCGGAATCGCGCGCGCCTCCCAGATGCCGGTTGGATTCCAGGTGTTATTTCCATAGTAGATTCGGGCGTTGCCGCCATCGGGGAGCGCCGACCAAAGCTGCTCGTAATGCACAGCATTGCGGTCCACATAATCCCAGCGGGTGTAAACGACCCGACCGTCATTCAAAAGGCAGGGGTCCCACTCATGGGTTTCGTGGAACGAAATGCTCCGCGCGTTCTGGCCGTCCGCTCTCATCCGCGCCAGGGTGTAAACAAAGCACGGACCACGTCCGCACCGGTGATAGCCGCCGCGCCGGGTGGAAACAAAGAGGACTTCACCGGAAGGCAGCACCAGCGGCGAGAAATTGTCGGTGTCGCCCTCGGTCAGCGCGCGGACGCTCCCGGACTCCACCGATAGTTCCTGGATGTGATACCGCAGGTGCCTGGTCTGGTCGTTGAAATCCCACGAGACCGGCGCTTCCTTAACCGGGCAGTAGGCGAAGAGCACTCTGCGCGCGTCGCAGGAACGCTCGGGGGTCATGAAGTTGCCGGGCGGGAGGGAGGGCGGCGTGATGTCGCGCGTGCGCATGCTGACCCCGGGTTCCGCCAACACAAACAGGCCCCCGCCGGGACGGGCACAATACCCGTACACCTGGGTGAGCTGGTGACTCATGACGGACGGGACATGTTTGGCAAACAGGAGGGATGAGAGTTTGAAGAGCGGATTGGAGAGAACGATCTGGCGACGCAAGCGATGCACTTGGAGCCAGCCAGCCTCGCCGGCGGAGGCATCATCAACGGGGGAAACAAGAGCGGCGCGCAGCCTTTTCCAAGCGGACTCCTCTTCCAGGCTAAGGGTCTTCGACCCCAACCGCTCAGCGACCAAAGCGTCGGTCTGGCGCAAGATCTTCTCAATGGCCTGGCGGTAAGTGCGCGGTTCACGGGGAGTCTGGATCCCGTCTTGCATCCGCCAGTCCCACTCGACCAAGGCGTCGGCAATCGCCGGGCGCGGATCGGGGGAGGCGGTCACCGGCTGGCGCGAGAAAGGGCGGCGCTCGGGGGCGAAGCCGGCAGGGCCATCCGGAAAGGCAAACTGAGTCAGGCGCACTGCCCCAGCCCCGGAGAGGGCTTTGACGACCAGCGCGTTGGTCTCTGCGGAGCAACGCAAGGCCGCAGGAGACAACGGCTCGGCATGAAACTTAACGTTCGCCAGTTCTGCTCCGCCGGGGACAAACGACAGGCGCACCTCGTCTCCCGGGTTGAGCACCGCAGTCATCCGCCAGGACCCCGGGACTGCGGGGTGGCCCGTGAGCAGCGCTTGCGCCCCCGTTGCTCCATCCGCATAAAACCAAATACCCGCGGCGGAGCCTGGCGCGGGCGGAAGGTTTTTTCCGTTGACCGCAAGGGAAACGCGGACCGGCTTCGAGGCAAGCGCCCGCATGACGAACTCAAACGCCGAGAGCGAGGCGGCGTAGTCGGTTTCATGACCCCGCGCCTCCTGGAAATCCAAGCAGACGGCGGGGTTGTGCTTCTGAATCGCCCGCCCCAGCCGCATTACGCTGTCGGGCGGGACTATGGTGTCTTTTCCTCCGGCCGTGATGGCGATCGGCATGGTGAATCGCTCGGGAAAGAACTCAGCGCTGCGTTTCCGGTATTCTTCCGGAATGGCTGCTTTTGTTCCACCGAACGCCATCTGAATCGCCTCCTGGAAGTTCGTGTAGGCAAGGTGGTTGGCATGCCCATTGAGGGCGACCACGCCGTCCACGAGGTCGGGATGCAGGGCGGCGAAGGTCAAGGCACTGGTCGCCCCCATCGAGCCGCCCGAGAGCACCAGTCGGCGGATGGCGTACTGTTTTCTCAGGTCGCCGATGATCTGGACAAGATCCGCCTCGGCGGCGGGCCCCATCCAGGAGGTGCTCGCCCGGTAATCGGGTGAGACGAGAATCATTTGGTATTGCGCGGCAGCGGCACGGGCCGCGCGGGTCTCGCCGCGCTCCGCGCGAACGAATTGCCAGCGGTCGGACCCATGCCCGTGGAGGCAGATGAGCAGATCATGGGGCTGAGCGGAATCATAGGCCTCCGGCAGCACGAGGACATAGCGCTGCTCCTGCCGGTCATGAGCGGCGACGAACGAGATGTCGCGCGGCTGGCTAGCGCCAAGGGCCGAAACGAGGCTTAGCGCGGACGCGCAAACCAGTATGCTCTTGAGATACGAGGCCATAGGGTGGGAGCAGTTTGGCTCAAGCTCTGCCGGCCTGATCCACTTTAGCCGGCCGCCCCTGCCGGCGGGAGGATTCCCGACAGGCTTGCATCACTTGCTGGGTTTTCAGGGCGATTTCAGGCCACAGAGGGTTAAGCGTGCGGGACTTTACCTGCTCGGCGAAGTGGCGAAAAAGCTGGCTTTCCTGGGCCGTTGGGTGGCTATGGCTGCGCTCCTTGACCACCCAGCGGCGGCAGCGCGGCTGCATTTCGAAATCGCAGCCCTGGACATCGAGGCCTGGGCTGCCCGTTTGGAAGGCGGTCTGGCTTCCGGTGAACGGCAACACAAAATCCGGCATGCAGAGGTATCCACGTTCGCCACTCACATTCACCCATTGCTCGTCTCCGGTGATGAAGGAACAGTAGAAGCTGCCGCTGACTCCGTCCGGGTAAAGGAGTTCGGCCGAGAATTCTGTCGGCACTGACAGCTTGCTGCGGGCGTGCTTGAACTCCGAGAGGATCCGGCCGGTCACTCGCTCCGGAACCTTCCAGTTCATGGCCCAGAGAACAAACCGGATGCAGTACCAACCGAGATCACCGAGGCATCCGTCAGGTTCCAGGCCGCTCTGGGTTCGAATATTGGAGGCGAAGAATTCCTCGTCGGCGCGAAAAGTGAAGGCTGAAGTAATCCGCCGGATGGGACCAACCGTTTTGCCATCATCGAGCACTTTGCGGACGCGCTGCAGGCGTCGGCTGTGCATGAACATGACGTCATCCAAGAACTGGACTTGATTTCGTTGGCAAGCAGCGAGCATTTCAACCAACTCGACCACACTGGTGGCGCAGGGTTTTTCACAGACGACGTGTTTACCGGCCTCGGAAGCTCGCTTGACCCAGTATCCGCGGATGCCGGTGGGCAGCGGGATGTAAACCGCATCGATATCAGGGGCTGCGAGCAAATCCTCATAACTGGCGAAAGCGCGTGGGGCGGGGCGGAAGGGAGCCTGGGCCTGGCATTCCTTGATGAACCGGCGGCTGCGTTCGAAGTCCCGGCTGGCTACCGCGGTAACGCGGCCGTTCTGGGAGTTCCAGATGGCCTTCCAGTTCTTCTGAGCGATGTTGGCAGTACCTAAAATGCCCCAGCGCAATAACGGTTTATCCATAGGTTTGGCTCCGAATCAAGCAGCTTTGGGCCGATAGAGCAAGGCGGGATGATTTGCATTCCCTCTGGGTATGGTTAAGACTTCCATGTTCATCTAAAGGCATTGGTGTTGGAACAAATGTCACAAAACATCGTATTTCTCGGTTGGGACCAGCCGTGGGCCAATCTCTTTGCCGAGTGGCTGGAAAGAGAACCCGGGCGATTGAGACGTCAGCTAGTGGTGGCACCAACCCGGGAGTCCGGGCGCAGATTGAGAGAGCGTCTGGTCAGTCAGGCCGCTCTGCACGGCAGCGGTGCCATCCTCGGACCGCGGATGGCGACGCCCGAGGATTTCTTTCGCCCCGCCGAAGTCATGCCGGACGCCATCCGCTGGGCCGGGTGGCTGGCCGTGCTTCGCGAGACGAAGGACGACGAGGTGGCGGCGTTGTTTCCTTCCGGCGTGGCGGACAAGGACGATGGCTGGCATCTGGCGGTAATCCGGCAAATTGAGCAGGCGCGCGAGTCTTTGATTTCCGGGAATGCCGATTTTGCTGCGGTGGCCGGGATACTATTGGAGGAGAATGACCGCTGGAGTGAGTTAGCGCAACTCGAGCATCGCGTCGTTTCGTTATGGAAGAAGTGGGGCTGGGCTGACCCGGTTCAGGCGAAACGGGAGCGCGCGCTGAATCCGGTCTGCCCGCAGGGCGTGGACGAAATTATTCTAGCGGGTGTTACCGACCCCACATCGCTCGCGGTTGAGGCGTGGCGGCGGTTGGCGGAGCAGAACATTCCCATCACCGTCCTGGTCGGCGCGCCCGCAGGTTTGAAGCAGGCTTTCGATGATTGGGGCAGGCCCAAACCGGAGTTCTGGTCTGACCGCAGCCAACATGCCACGCCCGAACCGACCGCCTCGCTGGTGGCGGCAGATGCCGTGGCCCTGGCGGAAGCCGTGGTGCAGGCGTGCGCGGGCAGGAGCAATGGCGACGTGGCCGTGGGCGTGTGCGATGCAACTTTCGCGCCCGCAGTCGCCCGACGATTTCAAGAGGCGGGCTGGCTGACCTTCGACCCGGAAGGAGTGCCGCTGGCCAAAGACGGCTGGCCGGAATTGCTGGAGGCGCTCGCCGCGGCACTCGACTCCCCCGACGACCATGCGGCCATAGCCCGTGTGGCGCGACATCCGGCGGTCTGGGCCGATTGGCTCCAGGGCTACGGCGCTAAGAGGTCCATTGCCGCGCTCGATGAATGGGAGGTGGAGAACGCGGCATCAAATGCCGCTGCCACCATCGAGCGCCTCTGCGCCAGCCAGCAGGACGCCGAGAAGGCTGTCGGAGAATTGCTGGCTAAGGTGCACCGGTTCGCCCAAGCAGCCTCCGCAGGGGGCGCCGACGCGTTCGAAAGCAAGCTTCGCGAGTGGTTTCAGGCCGGGGCGCCGGAGGC
>CAIWJG010000290.1 GCA_903912925.1 uncultured Verrucomicrobia subdivision 3 bacterium
GGCGGTGTTGCCGGTGAGGCGGGAGAATCTCAGGTTGACGGTCCCGGAGTCCACATAGAGCGCGCCGCCCAGGCCGCCTTGTCCAGTGGCGGAATTGGTGACGAAGGTTGAGTTGACAATGTTCAGCACGCCGCCGTTGAGTTGAAGCGCGCCGCCGTAGGTGTTGCCGGAATTACCGACGACCCGGTTGCCGCCAAAAGTGCAACCGACCAGGTTGTGAACCGAGCCGCTCGGCGTCATGATCAGGATGGCCCCGCCGCCGTCCGGGCCAGCGCCGGAGTTGTTGGTCATGCTGTTGTTGAAGAAGGTTGAATTGGTGGCGTTGAGCGAGGAAACGACCGATTGCGCCAGGACGAAGACCGCTCCGCCGAAGCTCTGTCCTGACGTATTATTGGTGAACGTGCAACCCGTCAGGATCAAATCGCCGCCGGCCATCTGAACGCCGCCGCCCGGTTCTTGCGTGGTGTTCATCAGACAATGGTTGTTCTGCACCACGCAGTTGCTCAGGATAAGCTGGTCCTTGTTCACGGAAGCGATGCTTCCCGCCAGCACGCCCGCGCCGCCAAGATTGTCGGCCCCGTCATGCCCGCCCTGGATGGTAATGCCCGAGAGCGTCACCAGCGTGCTGCCGAGCGAGTTGGCATCGACGTTGAAAACGCGGTTGGTTCCGTCGGTCTGGGTGACGAATGTGCTGGCCGCGCCAGCGCCGGCGATGGTGTTGGTCTTGCCGCCACTCAGGGCGATGGCGAGCTCGCCCAGCGTCAGGTTGTAGGCGCCGGCTGGCAGATTAATCGTCGTGGCGCCGCTTTGCGCGTTGGCCGCTTCGATGGCCGAGCGCAGCGAGATGTGTCCCCCGCTGTCATTCGGCGAAGCTGAGGCAGTTACCGCGTGAGTGTCGCTGGTCGTGTTGACCGTGAACGGTCCCGCGGCCCGCGACTGCTCCGTTAGGGTCAGGAGCAGGGCCAGGGCGGAGATCACGCTGGCAATGGGACCAGAGGCGAAAGAGCATTGGTTCATAGGTTTCGGGCGCGCGCCTCGGTTCCAGAGCGAATAGATCATGGAATTCAATGGGCAGTCGCCGGGTTGGTTCAGCCGCGCGGCGGGAATATTCCCTGCAAGGCGATGATGAAGGTCAGGCACAAATAGGGCGGCATGTTATTGTGGGGGAGACTTCCGCCGGCTAGCGCGAGTCCCTGCGGGCTCATCGGCACATTGTTGGGCCCGCTCGCGGCATAAGCCGCCAGTGGCGTCTTGCCCAGCTTCGATTCCCCCCAGGCGGCACCGGTGGGAGAATCCGTGCCCCCGCTGGTTGAGGCCTGCGCCGTGTGCGAATGTGCCGGCATCTGGTTTTCCAGGAGCGTGACGTTCTGTTCGCCGCCGACCTCGCCAAGATCCCGCGGGCTCAGACCGGGGCCCTGACCGGCCCCCAGCGGCGCGGAGCCCTGGAGATTGGGCAAACAGAAGTTGGTGGTGCCGTTCCCGCCGTAGTTGGTGCCCAATAAAGAAAACAGCGCGGTATTCTGACTGATGGGCAGTAGCTGCCCACTGCAAAATGCCCAGCCGGCCGGGGCGAAGTTGCCCGCGAAGATCCTGATTTCGGAGATGAATTGATCGGCCATATTTGTTCGGCTGATGGTTTCTAGCTTCGTGAAGGGAAGATGCCCTGCAAGGCGATGCAAAAGGTGAGCGTCAGGCAGGGCGACATGTTTTGGTGCGGCTGGCTGCCGCCCGCCGGTAAAACGGATGCCGGATTCATGTTCGTGTTGGGGGTTGGGCTGTAAGCGCTGCTTCCCGCGGCCCACAGGTTACCCGTCGGATCACCCAGATTGGCGGGCGTGGAACTCCCCACCGGCACATGGGTGTGCATGGGCATTTCCGGAAGGGTCAAAGTATGCGACGCTTCCCCGGTGGATCGGCCCAGGGTAATACCATTGCCGACATGCACCGGCATTCGCCCCTGGAGGTTGGGCAGCGCGAAGGTGGTTATGCCGTTCCCGCCGTAAGTGGTCCCCAGAAGCGAGAACAACGCCTGGTTCTGAATGATCTGCATCACTTGGCCATTGCACATCGCCCAACCCTTCGGGGGGAAGTTGAAGGAGAAGATTCGGATTTCTGCGAGATAGGGTGTCCCCATGGTTTCTTTGGTTTAGTTCAATTGCATGACGGAGTGTCAGGTCTGTGACGGAAAGATGCCAAACAACGAGATGATAAAGTTAATCGCCTGGAACGGCACCATATTGTCGTGCGGCAACGAACCACCATCGGCGCTCAGCGCCGCGGGACTCATCGCCGCGGTGGGAGCCTGGGAGCTGAATTGCCCGCCGGTCCATCCCGACCAGACCTTGCCTGCAGGCGAGTTGGCGGGAGTGCCACTTCCCCCAGACGCTGCCGCGGGTGCGTGAGCGTGGCTGGGAAGTTGGTTCGCGGCCAGTGTGACCGTTTCCACCCCGCCGCTTTGGCCAATGATAAAACCAGCGCCTTGATGGATGGGCGCCCGACCGCGCAAGTCCGGCAACGCGAACGTGTTCATGCCGTCGCCGCCGTAGGTCGTGCCAATCAGATTGAAGAGCACCTCATAGTTCGCGATGGACATGAGTGCCCCGTCGCATAACGCCCAGCCAAACGGCGCGAAATTCCCAGGGAATATCCGGATCTCTCCGACATAGGGTTCAGACATAGGTTTCCTTTAAGATCATAGATTAACCTCTCCCTGACGGAAGCGGCGCCAGAGACAGTTGGGCCACCACATCCGCCGGGTGGACTGGATAATTGAAGACCGCTTCGTAGTAGCAGTGGGGCGTGCCATCCGTAGAACCTATCGGCACGATGAAAATGTCCCGCCGCCCCAGGCGCGGGTGTTCGAATGCGTAGGTATTCTGCGCGAATGGTTGCTGCGCCGGCCCGCGGAACAAAAGGCTAAACCGCTCGTTTCGAGCGTCCGAGGACCCTGCCGCCGTGGCCGGCAAGCGATTCGCTTTCACCAGCAGCAACCGGGAGGTCCGCGGGCCGGTCCGGAGGCTGAAGGCGGTGTTTAGCTGTCCTGCAAACTGCTCGAAGACGAGCTGATCCGCGGTTCCCCTCCGGCCACCCCGGCCCTGAGCCAGGATAGCGGTGGGCGCTAAGGACGCGACCGTCGCGACGATGGAACAATCCCTAAGAAACTGGCGGCGAGTGGGCATGGCGATGGGCTGGTGCGTTTAGCTGAGCATTGAATACCCGGTTCGAAATGGCACGTTATGACGGCATTGGCAAAAACATATGACTACTTTTCCACATTAACTTCTCTTGTCAAGGGGCGGTAATCGTCTCCCCCCTTGTTTCCGAGTCACCGATGGACCACCTTGCAGACGATGAACCGTCCCGATGCCAGCAACGCTGACAGCCGCCCGCCGTCCGTCGCCCTGCGGCCCGAGCGACCCGGCGATGAACCGTTTCTCTTCGAAGTCTATGCCAGCACGCGCGAGGAGGAATTGGCCCTGACCAACTGGGATGAACCTGCCCGCCGCGCCTTCTTGGCCATGCAATTCGCCGCGATGCGGCGGGGATACCGGGGCATGTACCCCGCCGGAGAATTCTTGATTATCAGCCTGGATGAGCGGGCCATTGGCCGAATGGTCCTCAACCGGACGGCGGACGAGATTCGGGTGGTGGACCTGGCCCTGTTGCCGGCGCATCGCAATGCGGGAATTGGAACGTTGCTGCTGAGAAGGGTGTGCGCGGACGCCGCGCAGGCCGGAACACCGGTGCGTTTGTGCGTCCTGAAGAACAGTGGCGCCGTTCGTTGGTATGAGCGGCTCGGCTTCGCCAAAACCGAGGAGGCGGGGTTATACGACGAGATGGAATGGCGGGCTCTGGGCGGTTGAACGCGGCGGCGGGCGGCGCGACGATTGGCGCTATGGAGAGTTCGGTTTTGTCAGGCGATTGAAGGCCGCCTCGTATCTGACGCCGCTCTGGTCGCGACCGACAGGGACAATGAACAAGTCGAACCTTCCCAGTGCCTCGCATTCGAAGGCATAACTTCGTTGCGGCAGCAGTCGGTCAGCCGGACCGAGAAAGAACAACGAGAAGCTCTCGTAAACCGCGTCTGTTCCTCCAGCCGCCGGGGTGGTGCGCGGCGACGTGGCTTGATAAAGCTCCAATTCCAGCGCGTCATTGGCCCCAACCCACACCCGGAATTTTGTCTTCACCAGGCGGGCCCATGATTCGAAACCAAAATGCTCCAGTCGCGTCGTCATCATTGCTCCACTGCTCAATTGATAGCTGCCATGAAAGCGGGTACCCGCGCAACCAAGTTTATGAACCCCATTCGGGGGTAGGTTCGTGGGATATGAGTAAGGGCTCGTGCAAAAACAAATGCAGTCCTCGGGGTTTCGTCCGGCGAGCGTGGAGCGTCGCAGCGCGTTCGAGGTCACCACGCTCTACGCTCAAACGCTTCACGCTCTCAGGGTGCTCGCGGGCCATAATGTTAGGCTTACGCCTAAGGTCTGGAAGTTGTTTTTGCACGAGCTCTAAGCCCAGCCTTGTGGGGCTTCCACCCTCGGAACAGTATGATTTCAAGTTGGTATTCATGAATTTACC
>CAIWJG010000291.1 GCA_903912925.1 uncultured Verrucomicrobia subdivision 3 bacterium
GCTATCTCGCACCGGCCATGCCGCCCCTACGGGGCTTGCGGAAAAGATCGGGGGCGTGGTGGTCGCTATAAACATGTCGCTCCTACGGAGCTGGCCCAACCCGGCTCATGCACTGGACGGCTGGATTCCGTCCCTGTTGGATGCTGGACATCACTGGCCCGCCGCCAGTGATGTGCAGCGTTAGCCCGTTATGCAAGAGGCAGCCTGGCCATATAACCTTCCAGTCTGGCGGCGCTACCACCGAGCGGCATCACCTGACGGCAAGCTGGTAGCATGCATCGACCCAGCATGGGAAGTGGCGATGGGTAATCCGACATCCGGGACGCTGTGTGTGTCGCAGGGACCGCACATCCCCCGCTGCAACCCGAGTTTCGTTTGGTCGGATGACTCTAGTTTTCTCACAGTGCCACAGTATTTCAGCAGGTTCGGGCTCGTCACGCGTCAGCGGCTCCTTGTGATTGCCCTCGGTGAGCGACAGGTGTACGCATCCAGGATGTCCGCCTGGTACTTTCAGCCGGAGACTTTCGTTGAAGGCACGCTCGCGGTGTCCGTCAATCCGTTCCGCTCCAAGCAGATGGCTCAGTTCAAGATTCCTTCAGATCTGGGTCGTTCATTTACACGACTACACGTCCCGTGGCCGGAGATGGCGCAGCATGAAAGGGGCTAACGAAATCACTGGAGCGAATGCGGGCGGGCCACGCCAGCTAGCGATTCGGACACACTGGGCCGCCCGCATCGCTCAGTTCCGACGTTAGGCAGAACTATGATTGACCAAACACGTCTTGATCTCATCCGGCGCAAGCACAGCGCCTACGCTAGCTGGGCCGTCTGGGCTCCGCCCTCCGGCGGGCCCAAGTCCGGCATGGGCAATCTCGATGTGCTCGACGAGCGTGCCAATCCGGCAGTGCTGGCCCAGTTCAACCCCGGAGTTGTCATGATCGGACTGAATCTTTCGCGCTTCCGCCCGGACAAGCCTTTCCTCAACTTCCATGACCCAAGCCCTGTGGCCAACGACTTCAAGATCCGATTTGCCTTCAGCGGCACGGGTTTCTGGGGCGCATACATGACAGATGTCATCAAGGAAGTCGTCGAACTGCGCTCTCGACAGGTGCTCGATCATCTCAAGCTTCATCCTGAGATCGTCTCACACAACATGGAGACTCTGCGCGGCGAACTGGCTGACCTTGGGCATCCCAAACCCGTGGTCCTTGCGTTCGGCGGCGCGGCCTACTCCCTGCTTGACCAGAATCTGGGTCCTGACCACTACTCCATCCTCGTCCACATCACTCACTACAGCCATCGCATCTCGAAGGAGAACTATAAAGAGGCAGTTCACCAGCAGATAGCTCGCGCACAGCGTGATCTGCCTAACAGCCGGTTGAGCGAATGAACGGCCATCCCGGTATGTTCGCATTCGGACGTTCAGCGGGGCTGTTTATCGCTCACCGTTCTCGTTCGGCCACTTCCAACGCTGGAGTTTTTTTATGCCCACTACCAAGATTGAAATTACAAAACATTGGTCAGACCCATCCGAAGCAGTCGGCTACGCCGAAGGCGAGTTAGATGGGCGAGAGTTCACCGCCTCGTGGGCATCCTTTTGCCCGCTGGGCGCGATATTCTACGACACTTGGCTTGATTCGACGGTTGTTCAGACCAGGGCAATTGCTCGCGCGTTGGCCAAGGTAAGAGCCGTGCCTGCGCCGCGCCTGTCGTGAGTTATGACGATGACGCGGCCTAACAAAATCACTGGAGCGAACGCGGGCGGGCCACGTCCGTTGCCAATTCGGACGCGCTGGGCCGCCCGCGTCGCTCAGTTCTGGCTTTGGGCTGGGGGGGCGACCGCCAAAGCTCACCAGCCCCAGCGGGGCGACATGTTTATAGCTCAGGCGTTTCAGGAGCTTTTTCAGCCAGGGTTCATCATAGACCAGGATGCCGGAAAGCAGCACAGTTGCCTGCGGGGTGTATTTCCTGATGACCGGGAGAATCCTGTCGATAA
>CAIWJG010000292.1 GCA_903912925.1 uncultured Verrucomicrobia subdivision 3 bacterium
AGGGCACCCGGCCTACATCCCCCGCAAAACCGCCATCTTTTAGGCCGGGTGCCCTCACCCGGCTTCCCCATCTCCTCCATAGTGAGAATTGCTGTTTCCCTCGGCTTCTGCATTTACCAGCGCACGCGGTTGACAGTATTCTCCTCACCATGAATCGCCTGAGTTTGCCTGGGTGGACTTGCGTCCTCGCGTTGCTGACAGGAAGCGGTCTGCCGTTGAGCGCGCAGGAAGCCCAGCCCGCCCGAACCGATCTGCGCCAGACAAAGACCGTAACCCGCTGGTCCGCTGACAAGGCCTGGCAGTGGCATCAAAAGCAGCCGTGGCTGGTCGGGTGCAATTTCCTGCCCAGCACCGCGGTCAACGACGTGGAGATGTGGCGGAAGGAAACGTTCGACGCCAAAACCATTGATCGCGAACTCGGCTGGGCGCAGGAACTCGGCTTCAACACAGTGCGCGTCTTCCTCAACTTCGTGGTTTGGCGCGAGGATGCCGCCGGCCTGAAGAAGCGTTTCGCCGTGTTTCTGAAATCAGCCAACCGGCATGGCATCTGCGTAATGCCGATTCTGTTCGACGACTGCAACTTCGCCGGTTGCGTCGCTCAAGCGAATAAACAGCCGGACCCTGTTCCGGGCGTCCACAACAGCCAATGGGTGTCCAGTCCGCCGCTGGCGATGGTGACAGATCGCGCTGCGTGGCCCCTTTTGGAGCAATACGTGAAAGACCTGGTGGGCACCTTCGCGCACGACCGGCGGGTCGTCGTCTGGGATCTCTACAACGAACCCGGCAACGGGATGGACGCCAGGAGCCAACCGCTAATGGAGGCCGCGTTTGCCTGGGCTCGCGAGATCGAGCCGATCCAGCCGCTGACCACCGGCGCGTGGACCGATTTCAACAGTCCGTTCTCCCGCCGCATGATGGAGCTCTCAGACGTCGTATCGTTTCATGGTTATGATCCCGTTCCCGACATCGAGGCGAAGCTGAAGACCTGCGAGGCTTATGGACGCCCCGTGCTCTGCACCGAATGGCTGGTGCGCCGGAACGGCAATACCTTCGAGCAGATTCTCCCGCTCTTTCGCGATCACAAGATCGGCTGCTGGAACTGGGGTCTCGTGGCCGGCCGCACGCAGACCTATTTTCCCTGGGGCTCCCCCAAAGGCGCCCCGGAGCCCAAGGTATGGCAGCACGACATCCTGCGCGCCAACGGCAAACCCTTCGACGCGCGCGAAGTCCAGTTCATCAAAGTGACCACCGGCAAACTGCCAGCGAGCAGGGCTGCTCTAAAGTCCGGTCAGTTGAGGGAAGATCCTGTTCTGCAGCCCTGAAATCCGAAAACCGAAGGCCGAAACCCGAAAGAAGGCCGAAATCCGAATTCCGAGAATGGCCTAAGCCGACTGGCTGTTGCTCCGCCGAGGTGGCTATCAATTCGGACCTCGGCCTTCGGGTTTCTTTCGGCCTTCGGTCTTCGGGTCTCGGGTTTGGAATGGCGCGGACCGACTTTACAGCAGCCCTGCCCGGCGAGTGCTCGGCCCAGGAACTAGCGCCTGCTTGCAATTCTCATTATGGGGGAGAAGGGAACGCCGGGTGAGGGCACCCGGCCTACAATCGTGAACCGGTGTTTCGGTGGGGCGGTGTTTCGAGATTCGGATCACCGTCCCACAAGTACCGAGATACCGAATTACCGAAACACCGATTCTGTGTCCCTCTGTGGTTGAGTTGAATCGTTACAGCTACGGGGTAGTCCCTTTAAGATTCTCGCTTAGCTTCTGCCAAGCGGCCAGCGAGCGCGCCAAATGCTCCCGGGCGTCGCCGCCGATCCCATAGCATTGGAGCCCGATCGGCCCTTTGTAGCCAAGGTCCTTTAACGTCTTGAGCAGCAAGCCGACATTGAATGACCCCTTGTCCAGCGGCTGGATATAGTGCTCCCAGCCTGGTTTGGCGTCGAACTCGTCCGCGCCGCAAATGGAAATCGCCCACAGCCTCGGCATCGCCTGGACCAGCAGCGGCTTGTAGTCGCGCTGTTTATCCACCCGCAGCCAATGGCAGAGATTGAACATCACGCCCATATTCGGACGATTAACCTTTTCCGCCAGTCGCACGGAGTCCTCGATGCGCTCCACCCAGGAGCCCTGGTGCGGGTAAAGGAGCAACTGCGCCCCGGAATCCTGGGCCAGGTCAGACATCTCGCGCAGAATCTCCACCGCATGTGGATCAACGGCCACATCCGAAGGCGGCATGCCATTCAGCAGCAGACAGAATTGCACATGTCGTCCCTTGATCAGCCCCAGCACTTCCTTGAACTTCGCATCGTAGGGCTTCTTCCCCGGAGCGACGTCCACATTCATGGTGATCTGAAACAGCTTGAGCCCGGCGTCATCGAGTGTTTTCAGCCGCTCGGCGACGCCATCCAGGAATATGTGCCCCACGCCTTCATAGCCCAATTCCTTGAGCATGACCGCTTGCTCAGCGTAACCCCGCTTCTTCGCATCATGCCAATCAATGCAAAACGGGAAGAACGGGTAGTCCTTCAACTGCGCGCTGCCAGGCAGCTTTGAACTCAGCTCGGTTGCCGGCTTGGCCGCCGCTCCGGCCTGGTTGCCCGGTTGCGGCGTCGCGTCAGCCCGTCCCAGCGCAGAGGAGGGAATGAGCAGGGACAGCGCCACGCCGCCACAAGCCAAGGCCGCGCGTTTCAATAACGCCCGACGAGCCAATCCGGACGTGGCTGTCGCGGTCATGGGTGGGTGATTCACGATTGAGTGTTCTAAGATTCGCTTCAACATAACCTGGATAATTGATTGAGTTTGCTAAGTTCTACCCTGCCCGCTCAGCGGAGCCGGCGCAACCGGGGTGCAGAGACGCAAGGGTTTCGGCTGTTAGGTGGCGTCACCCGTCGGCTTTCTACATTTTACATTCTGCCTTCTGCATTCCCCGCAATCTGGCCAGTTTGGCTCAGCGGCGTAAAGAGGAAAAAGAGGTTCAGCACGGAATTCCGGTGGACGCAACCCGCCGCCCTCCGTCCTCTGACTTCTGTCCTCTGTCCTCGCCCACGCCGATCCCACCACACGCGTGCGTGCCCCGGCGGCCACACCGCCGGCAACCAGGTCAAACCCAGCCCCAACTGCCGCTCCACTGCCTCTGAACTCATATCACACGCCTTCCGCTTCGTGATTGGGCGCAGGAAATCCACGCCGATACCGTTGGCAGTCGCCACGCCAAAAAGGAGGTGAATAAACGTGTGAATAACGTGCGGACAGATTTTTCAGGTTCTGCTTGCATTTGGATGATGGGAGGTGCAGATTTAGACAACAGATGTCTAAAGCGCCCTACAAAGATGCTGCTCCCCGGCCGCTCCGGCTCGGGGAATGGCTGCGCCAATTGCGCGAGCAGCGCACCCTGACACTGCGAGCGGTGGCCGACGCGGCGGGGATGGACTTGGCGCACCTCCAGAAGATCGAGCTCGGGCAGCGGCTGCCAACGGAGGAACAGACCTCCCGGCTGGCGAAGTATTTCAAACTTGATGAAACGGAAACCCAAGCGCGGCGCATCGCGGAAAAGTTCCAGCACGAGTTTGCCGACCATCCGGCGGCAAAAGAAGCCATCGGCATCCTTGCCGAGGAGGCGGGCGTTTACAAAGGGTGGAGCGGGAAGGGCGAAGGCCGAAAGAAGAGCGGGTAGCGGAGACGGGAAGATTCGAGTTATGCCATCATTGAATTTCAAAGGGAAGGCGCTGGTGCAGAACTTCCATCTGCTGGTGCCGTTCCATGAGTTGAAGCCGGTGAAGGCCAAGAGCCTGACGACGAAGCCGAGCTTGCACGACAACCTGGTGGTGCATGGGGACAACCTCAAGGCGCTGAAGGCGCTGCTGCCGTATTACAGTGGCAAGGTGAAGTGCGTTTGCATTGACCCGCCCTACAACACGGGCAACGAGGGCTGGGTTTACAATGACAAGGTGAACTCGCCCATGATGCAGGAGTGGCTGGGCAAGGTGGTGGACCGGGAGGACCTGACGCGGCACGACAAGTGGCTGTGCATGATGATGCCGCGGCTCAAACTGATGCGCGAGTTTCTGACGGACGACGGGGTCATCTGCATTTCGATTGACGATAATGAAGTGCATTGGCTGCGGGCGCTGATGGATGAGGTGTTCGGAGAGGAGAACTTTGTCGCGACTATAATCTGGGAGAAGGTGTATTCGCCCAAGAGCTCTGCGCGCTTCTTCTCCGAAAACCACGACTACATCATGGTATACGCACGGCGCAAGGAGAGCTTCGAGCTTGGATTGTTACCGAGAACCGAAGAGGCGAATGCCAGGTATGAGAATCCTGACAACGATAAGCGTGGGCCTTGGAAGCCGGGGGACCTGTCGGCGCGAAATCCCTACAGCAAAGGGGTTTATGCCATCAAATGTCCGGGTGGGCGTGTCATAAAGGGCCCGCCGCCGGGAAACTACTGGCGGGTATCGGAAGAGAATTTATGGCGACTGCACACTGACAACCGCATCTGGTGGGGCGAGGACAAGAACCAAGTGCCCGCCATTAAGAGGTTCCTTACCGAAGTGAAGCAGGGTCTTGTCCCGGAAACGATCTGGACTTACAAGGAGGTTGGCCACACGCAGGATGCCAAGAGGTCTCTGTTGGATATTTTCGGCGACGACTTCCAAGTGTTCACGACGCCGAAGCCAGTTGAATTACTCAAACGCATCATCCGACTCTGCACGGAGGAAGATTCCATTGTGATGGATGCCTTCGCTGGGAGTGCGACGACGGCACATGCGGTGTTAGAAATGAACAAGGAAGAAGGTGCGGTGCGGCGATTCCTACTGATCGAGAGCGAAGACTACGCGGACACCCTCACTGCCGAACGCATTCGCCGCATTATCAAGGGCGTGCCAAAAGCCAAGGAGAAAGCATTGCAGATGGGGTTGGGCGGGACATTCACGTTTGTGGAAGTCGGCAACCCGATGCACATGGAGTCGTTGCTCAAGGGCAGCAAGCTGCCGAGCTTCGAGGATTTGGCGGGCTACGTGTTCTACACGGCCACGGGAGAGGACTTTGATGAGCGGGCCATCAACAGGAAAACAGGGTTCATCGGCACGAGCGCGCAGTATGACGTGTATCTGCTTTACGAACCGGATTTGGAATACCTGAAGAATACGGCGCTGACGCTCGACATGGCGCGGGAGTTGCCAAAGGGGAGCGGCAAGCGCCGGCTGGTATTTGCGCCCACGAAGTACCTGGACGCGATCCATCTGGAGGAGCACCGGATAGACTTCTGCCAGTTGCCGTTTGAGATTTATAAGGCCATCAAGCCCAAGAAGGCATGAAGCTCAAAGAATATCAGGAACGGACGCTTGCGGAAGTGAAAGGCTTCCTGGAGCACCTGGCGGCCTGGCGCGATCGGGCGGCCAAGAATCCTGATTTGGAAATCTCCTTTGACGTGAAAGCTTGGGAGAAGGCGGAAGTGGGACGCAGCTATTTACCAAAGAAAGACGGGCTCGGGCGGCCACTGCCAGTTTTTTGCCTCAAGATACCGACCGGTGGCGGCAAGACACTTCTGGCCGTCAAGACGGTGGACCTGGTGCATACCTTTTACCTGAAGCGGCAGACGGGCCTGGTGGTGTGGATTGTGCCGACGCTGCAAATATACCGGCAGACGCTCCAGCGGCTGAAGGATCGGGATGACCCGTACCGGCAGCATTTGGACATGGTGTCCGCAGGCAAGACGCTGATTCTGGAAAAGTCGGACGCCTTCACGCCGCAAGACGTGGACGAACACCTGAGCGTGCTCCTCCTCATGTTGCCGTCGGCGTCGCGGGCCAACAAAGAGGCCCTGCGGATGTTCAAGGACGCCGGCGCCTTTCAGGCATTCTTCCCGGCAGAGGAAGACAAAGACGGCCACGCGGCGCTCCTGAGCCGAGTCAAGAACCTCGACACGTTCGAGGCCGAGGACGCCTATTGGGGACGGCAGGTGAAGACGTCGCTGGGCAACACGATTCGTGTGCTGGAGCCGCTGATCATCCTGGACGAGGGGCACAAGGCGTACAGTGACCAAGCGCAGGACACGCTGCGGAATCTGAATCCGTGCATGATTGTGGAGCTAACGGCCACGCCGCCCAAGGAAGCGAACAAACTGGTGGTCATCAGCGGGGACGAGCTGCATAAAGCAGACATGATCAAGCTCGACCTGCACGTGGTGAACAAGGCGAGCACGAACTGGCGCGACACGATGCGGGCGGCGATGGAACGGCGGGATGACCTGGAGGCCAAGGCACACGATTACGAGGGCAATACCAACGTCTATATCCGGCCAATCTGCCTGGTCCAGGTGGAGCGGACGGGAAAAGAGCAGCGCGACGGGAAACTGATTCACGCCGAGGACGTCAGGGAATACCTGATCGGACAAGGGGTGCAGAAGGATTGGATTGCCGTGAAGTCGTCGGAGCTGGATGAAATCAAGGATTTTGACGACGTGGGCGGCCTGATGGTGCGGGAGTGCCCGATTCGCTACATCATAACCAAGCACGCGCTGCAAGAGGGGTGGGATTGTTCATTTGCCTACGTGCTCACAGTCCTGACCAACCCGCACTCGAAGACCGCGATGACCCAGTTGGTGGGGCGGATTTTGCGGCAGCCCTATGCGCGGAAGACGCACATTCCCGCGCTGGACGAGAGCTACGTGTATTGCTTCCAGCGCACGAAGTTGTTGGATGAAGTGCGCGATGGATTCAGGCGCGAGGGACTGGAGGACATGGCCGGGCGGATCGTGAAGGACGCGGCGGACCTGGCGCCGGTGGAACTCAGGGAGGTAGGTCCGCGCAAAGGGTACAAGGCCGCTGCGGGGAACCTGGTGCTCCCGGCATTCGTCATCCGCGACGGGAAGGACTGGCGGCTGGTGAGCTACGAGGCGGACGTCCTATCGCGGGTGGCGTGGAGCGAGGCGGACGTTAGCCCGCTGTACAAGCTGGAGCTGAGCCTCGAAGAGAAGCGGGACGTTGAGCTGCGGACGGGGCTGGAAGTGAAGCTGACGGGGTTCGCCAAGCGTGTGCGCGAGGAAATCCCGGCGGGCGGCAAGGTGCAGTTTGATTTTGCCTATGCGGCGGGGCATTTGCTGGACGTGGTGCCGAATCCGTGGATCGGGTATGAGTTTGTAGAGCGGGTATTCGACAAACTGCTGGCCAAGTGGAAGGGGAAGGAATCGGTGGTGGCCAACAACCTCGTCTTTATCCTCGAGGAATTGCGCAAGCGACTGGAGGCTGAGCGTGACCGGCTGGCGGAGCGGGCATTCAACGAGATGATCGAGAAGGATGAGATGCGGTTCATGGTGGTGGTACGTGACCTCGGTATGCACCGCCTGCCGAAGAAGCTGGAAGTAGCCAAGTCAGTGGTAAAGGCGACGCGCCTGGACGGGAGCCAGTTCGAAATGAACCTTTTCGATCCGGTGCCGGAGGATGCGCTGAATTCGCTGGAGCGTGAAGTGGCGTCGTTTCTGGACGAGCAAAGCCAGCTTTACTTCTGGTATCGGAACATCCCGCACTACGGGTATTACGTGCAGGGGTGGCAGAAGTCGCGGATCTACGCGGATTTCATTTTCACGACCCACGGCGGCGACCAGAGCGATTTCCGGAAGGTCTTCGTGCTGGAGACGAAGGGGCTGCACCTCAAAAACGAGAACACGGCCTACAAGCAATCGGTGTTCGCGGTATGCAACAGGCACGCGAAGAAAAGAACGTGGAACGAGCTGGTGCCGGTGATGCGGGATAAAGAGATTTCCTATGAGGTAGTATTTCAGGACGAGTGGGAGAAGCGGCTCAACGAGCTGCTGGTTTGACCCCTCCGCCCCGCTCCGCCCCGCTCCGCCCCGCTCAGCCCCGCTCAGGCCATTTCTGGCCGCCGGCTAAGTCCCCACGGCGCCGCCCCGCCTCAGCCGTAAACCGCAGTGCCATACGGGACCGCGGCGGGGACGTGGGCCGATGTTTGGCCTGTGCAGTCTGCTGCCGTAATCATTTCGAGGATTGCGGCTACTCGGGCTTGGTGTTGAATATTTCGAGGGCCGCAGAATACTCGCGGGAGAGGTCAATGCCAGCATCCTCGCCCGGGGCGATAGCCTGCATGCCCACATACATGATCGAGACGAGGTGGAGGCCGCTGAATTTGCCGGGCAGGCTCTTGAGGGTGTACTTTTGGGTGGAGTCGTTGATGTCGAGACCATTGCGGCCGAGCATAGCGATTTCCAAGGTGACCGCTTTGGCTTTGGCACTGCCGAGGGCTTGGAACTTCTGCAGGGCCCCAAGGCAGTACATCACCACGTCGGGGCGAAGGCCGCCGGCGACGTTGCTGCGCATGGTTTCGTGGGCAAGTCTCGTGCGAGCGGTGCGGGCGTGCTCCGCAGTTTCGGTGAGGGGGTTAAGCTTGACGCACTTTATGAGGATGGGGTCAGCTTCTTCTTTGCGGCCAAGGCGGAGCAAGCAGGTGCCGTAACCCAGGAGGGTCTGCTGGTCGTCGGGAAGCAGTTCGGTGGCTTTCTCGAAAAGCGGCAGAGCGGCCGCCGCGTCAGTCTCGGCAAGAATGGCGCCAGCGTTGCGCATGGCATACGCGTTGGTGGGGTCCAACTCAAGGGCGGCTTGGAATGCCTCGGCGGCGCGGGGCTTATTGCCGCTGCGGGTCAGGGCTGCACCCAGCGCGGTCCACCCGTGAGAGTGGCCCGGAGCCAATTCGACGAGGTGTCCGAGAAGGCGGCAGGCTTGGTCCAAGCGACCTTGGTCGCTTAGCATCATGCCGTAATTGAAAAGGACTTCTTCGTCGTCGGGGAAGCGCGCGTGGAGACTTTGAAGGAGTGGGTTGGCTTCCCGGTAGTTGCCTTTCTGGAGCAGCGCAAGTGCCCGTTCGAAGATAAGGTCACGGGGCGCCCCAGTTGTTGGGTACCAGGAAACGTGCGCCGCGCCTTCGGTGACCGCGACATTCGCGGTGCCCCCGAGTTTTCGAAAGATGTCGCTGTAGTATTGCGAGATTGCTTCCGCCAGCAGGTCTGGGCTGGCGCGTAGCGCGTCTGCCGCAATGGGCAGACGGCTGAGGTCGAAGTCTTCGAGCCGAAGTGTAAAAGTGAAGGGTTGGTCGCTCATTGTTGGGCGTTCCTGTATTCCCAGGCGTAGAGGGCTCGGAGGCCGAGGTGCTGGGCCCAAGCGTCCACGGCCTGTGTGTATAGTTCGGAGGTCTTGTCCGGTCTGGAGCTGACTTCGGCCAAGAGTTTCTTGGCGACCTCACCAAAGCCGGCGCTCTGGTACGGGAGCATGGCGAGCAGCGAGCCGCAGAGTTCCGACCAATTGAGAGCATAGGCCGCGCTCATGGAGACGTTGCTTTTCCAAACTTGCTCGGGGGCGAAGGAGCGGATTTTGGGGGCGAAGGTCTCCGAGAGGAGGCGGAGTTCGGTCTCGACAGTGTCGGCCTGCATTTCGCGGAGGTCCGGGCACTGGGTCCAGCAGTCGCGAATTGCCAGGATTTCGGTCGGCATAGAGCGCAGTTGGTTAAGCAGTCCCTGGGTGAGTCGCACGGAGGTCTGCTGCGCAAGTTTGGCGGGAAGTTGGGAAAGGGGCTTGGCGGTCGCTGCGCGATCCGCAAAGTAGCGGAACTTTTCCGGACTGGGGCTGAACACGGGGATGCGGGCGGGGTTGGACCATAGTCTGAGAAGCATGGCGCACTGAGCGGCCACGATATAGTCGGCGTGGGCGAGCTTGGCTTTGCTGACGCGAATGCTGTGAACGGGGAGTTCTGGCCGTGCTGAGATCACCTGAGCGTGCTCAGAGATGTCGTCTATGGTGTCAACGACGACTTTGAAGCCGGTCGTTTGTTCGACCTGGGCGATGAGCTGTTTGGTACCCGCCGAATTCATGATGAGAAAGTTAGGTTGCGGGTTCTGGGGTGTCGACTGAAAACGCTTTCCAGGAAATCCGGCATCGCCTCTGCTCACCAACCTACTTGGTCAGTCATCCCACACCGACCCGGGGCGAGCTGGCCTCCCCGCTCCGCTCGGCAGTTGGCAAGTTTAGCGCGCAAGATGGCCACAACGGAGCGCGCCCAAGTGAAGGACCGGCCCTCAAGTTCGAGGTCTCTGCTTTTGCGGTTGCAGAAGAACTCTTAGTTGGGGGACTTCATTCGTTGAATTTGAGGAAGCATGAAGAAACTTATTCTTGAAAGCGGCAGCAGCCAGCGCGGCGCACAAGTCGGTCGGGGTGACGTGCTGCCCACAAATCTTAACGACCCGATCAAACTACGCGTTGAGAAGCTACGCTGGGTGGACGGCGACTACGACCAGTTCGGGGCTTATTGGGGCGGCGGTAACGGCACTGACATTTATTGTGCCTGGGGCGAGGACGGCGACAACCAGGTCCTTGTCTTCGTCCGCGCGGCAACTCGGACCGACGCCAAGCACCTGGTCCTTCAAAAGCTCCCGAAGGCCAGTTTTTACGACGGCCCTCCGCCGAAGCTCACCTCGCTGAAACCAGGTGGGGCAGGCGAGCGGCTTTCGCTGAACATTCACCCGCCGTTTGCGATCTCCGCCCGCCTCTGCGCTGCTTTACAGATCGGCGAGGCGTGAATCAGCCTCGAATACGCAGGAGTTACCGGCGACGGCCGGACCCGTTACCGCTACCACATCGACTTGCCCGGCGGCTTCGAGCACACCGGCGAGGATCTGAAATCCGGCGTAGGCGGAGGCAGCCTGCAGGAAGGTTTTGGCTCGCTGCTTTCGTTCCTCGGAGCCGCTGCCGAGGGCGGCGAAAGCGCCGACCTGTTCCCCCCCGCGCGTGGTCAAGTGGGCACATGAAAACGCCGACGAGATCGCGGCCATCGGCTGCGAAGTCGAGGAGAAGCAAGGACTCATAGACGAGAATTAAACGTCACGGGATTTCTTAAATCCGCAAAGGCGACGCCGAAAAGAGCGGGGTTCCGCAGCCTTCTCAGAAAAGCTCCTGGCACCGCCCCATGCAAGTGTCCCACTACTGACACAAGCGCAACTCCTCCTGAGCTTGCGGATGGGCTTGAGGTTGCACATGCAGTTGGTTGGGGACGCAGGTCCAACAGATCGTGTGACAAGGCGAGCGCACCTTGGCATCTCAGGCTCTCGCTGTGCCAGTTAGTCTCACAGAAGATCGCGGAGGGAACAAAGAGCTTCGTTGTCTTTTCGGCCTTCTGTTAGGATCACAGGCAATCAAGTTTCCGCAGTAATGTTTCGCCCGTCCTCCGCAGTGGCCCCTGCTACGGCGGATGCAGAGGGCGGGAACGCAGAATACAGCATTTGCACCACAAGTGGCTCAACCGCAGGCGCTTAAGCCCACTTCATGGGACCGCCCCCAGACCGCCCCCACACTGCCCCCAGACCGCCTGGCTTGCTGTAAAGCGCCCCCGGGGGGACGAAGGCAGAATGCAGAATGCAGAATGCAGAATGCAGAATCCAGAGGCCGGTTATGCCCGGCCATGCGTGAAAATCACGCATTGCCGCGAGCCATCCCGAAGCCCACTCAATGCGACATCAATGCGACATCAAAGCCACCTCAATGCGTGTTGCTAGCCAGGCGGTAGCCACCCCAAAGCCACCTTCATGCGTCCTCAAAGCCACCTTCATGCGTCCTCAAAGCCACCCTCATGCGACCTCAAAGCCACCCTCATGCGTCCACAAGGCTCCCACAATGCGCCAACAAAGCCTGGAGATGGACCACGGACAACAGGGGAAAAGCTGAAACACTGAAAGCAGAAAGCTGAAATGGGGGGCCGTGCCAATCGGTGTAATCCGTGTCTCATGGAACCGACCCCGTACTAGCACCCTGGATGACTTTGAGGCACCCGGGAGCGCCTCCAGCCGGTGCCGGATCCGGTTGGACTAACCGAGCTTGCGGTTAGGCCTCGGCAGGCAGGCGTGCTGACTTGTGCGGGTTAGCGTGCCGCCTCGACCGCGGCTTTCGCTTTCTGGGGAGTGGCGGGTGCTCCCCAGCACCAAACCGCCAGCGCCTTCAGTTCGCGGATGAAGAGTTGGTCGCCAGCCACCCCCAGGTGCGCCCATGTTTCCGCGTCAGCAATCTTGCGCTTGTCAACCAGGTCGAACTTGTCCGGGTTGGCGTTGAAGAGATAGAGCCAGCCGCGCTGGTCCAGAGCCAGGATCCGGTCGCCGTTGGCCACGAGGCTCCAGTACTTGCCGAAGCTCTCGCCCGTCGTCCAAAGTTCCTTGCCCGTGTTCAGATCAACCGCCATGACGTGCTGGCTCCGGAGCTGTTCGTAGGCCACCCCGTTGATCACGACCGGTGTACACATATAACCCTGCGCCTTGTGGGACCAGGAGGGAGCGACCTTGAACGCTTCGCCTTCACGCGATACCCGGAAGAACCAGGTCTTGCCACCGTAAGCGCTGGTGAAGACTCCATCGCCAAATGGCACCGGCGTCAGGATGTTCATGCCGCGGGTCGCTGCGACATGCTGCGTCCACAAGGGGCTGCCGCTCGCCAGGTCCACCCCAGCAAGCTGCTCGCGGGTCTGAACGATGAGTTGGCGTTTGCCGCACAGCTCGGCGATGATCGGGGACGAGAAAGCGCTGCCAAACATGCCGCCCTGATCTTTGAGCGTGTGCCAGAGCAGCGCGCCGGTCTGCTTGTTCAGCTTCGCGAAACCCGCGCCTGCCTGCACATACACCGCCTCGCCGTCCACCAGCGGTGAGCACACGAAGCCGAAGTCTGGCACCGGCGCGGCGAGCTTCTTGACGAAATCAAAGCGCCAGCGTTCCTGTCCGGTTCTCGCGTCCAGGCACACCAGCATGTCGCGCATCCCGGCCACGAACAGGCTCTCGCCGTCGCAAGCCGGCGTGGACCGAATCCAATCGCCGCTGGACTTGGCGAAGAAGGGCACCGATATCGAGCCCTCCCACTCCACCTGCCAAGCCTGCTTGCCGGTTGCGCGGTCAAAGGCGCGCACGACTTCGGTCTTCTTATTCACCGTCTCGGTCGTGAACACGAGGCCGCCTGAGACGATGGGGCCGGAGTAGCTCGGGCCAAGTTCCACCCGCCAGCTCTGTGTAAGATTGTTTGTGGAGAGCGACGACGGCCACGCGGCGTCCCGCACCTGGCCGTCGCGAGTGGGGCCTCGCCATTGCGGCCAATCGCCCCCTCGGGACCATGCACAGCAGGCTGTGAGCGACAAAGAGATGATGAGCACGCGGCTCAGGTGATGGCTCATTTTTTTGGCTTTAGTTTGGGCAATGCTTCTAGTGCTACGTGGCGCCCCCAACCGATGTGCAAGGGCTCGCTTGTTTAGACTCCATCCGTGATCTGATTCAGCCGGCATAGGTCGTTAACAATAGGCCAGTAAGCAGCCTTTGCCAAATCCGCCCCAAGCAATTCTTCCAAGTAACTTCTATGGATCCCGTTCTGCTGCAACCAGATACGGGCAAGAGACTGCAACAGAGAATAGCGGGCCTTAGCTTCCGTCTGCCCCAAAAAGTTATTCGGCCCTGCCACGTGCGATAGCACTTGGCCTGCTCATTATGGACGAGATGGGGCGCCGGGTGAGGGCACCCGGCCTACACCGCCCCACCGAAACACCGAAATTGCTCAGTGCCCCAGGATTTGCGATGGCCAATGAATGACGGAGATAGCTATATTCCCTGGCCCTGCCGGACTTCGCGCAGGGGAAACCTGAATCAGACAAAGCTCAACCATGAATTCGAGAACCTCCAACCAGAGCTCAGCAGTCCGACCTATCCGACTCTCGTTGATCACATTGCTAATGGCCACCGCGGCCTCTGCCGGAGATCTCGCTTTCAGCGATCCGGCCAATGTGCGCCCGATGCCGTCATGGGCGGTGGGACAAGCCAATCGCGACCCGGACTTCGATGCGTTGCCGGGATTCCAGAAACCGCCGCCGGGCTTTGGTGTCGTGCCGTTCTTCTGGTGGCTCGGCGATCCGCTAACAAAGGAGCGGCTCGGCTGGGAACTCAAGCAGATGGCCGGCATGGGCGCCTCGGGGTTCCAGATCAACTACGCCCATTCCGATCAGGGCGGACGCAGTTACGGGCTGACCTATCCGAGCGAGCCGCCGCTGTTCTCGCCGGAGTGGTGGAAGCTGACCGGTTGGTTTATGCAGGAGTCGAAGAAACAGCGCGCCGGCATCAGCCTGAGCGATTATACCCTCGGCCTCAGCCAGGGCTGGTGTGTGGACGAGATGCTGCGCGAGCATCCGGACATCTGCGGCCAGCAACTGCACCTGGTCACCGGCAACGCCCCCGCCGACGCGCTCGTGGCGGCCAACATCGGCGGCCAGCAGGTCGCCGTGCGCGCTGAAAAGGTGCCGCTGTCAATTGACCCGATGAATCCGCAAGCAGGGCTGGAATACGCCAGGCACTTCTTCGGCAAGTTCGAGGACCATTTCCCCGGCGAAGGCGGCAAGGGGCTGAACTTCTTCTTCTCGGACGAACTGGAGTTCCACGTTGGCGGCAACCTCTGGACGGCGCGATTCGCCGAGGAGTTCAAGAAGCGCAAAGGCTACGACCTCGTGCCGGAACTGCCGGCGTTGTTCATGGACATCGGCCCGCGCACACCCAAGGTGCGGCTGGATTACAGCGATGTGAAAGTCGCGTTGACCGAGGAAGGGTTCTTTCAGCCGGTCTTCGACTGGCACCAGCAACGCGGCATGACGATGGGCTGCGACCACGGCGGCCGCGGCCGGGACGTCGTCGAGTTCGGCGACTACTTCCGCACCCAGCGCTGGAACCAGGGCCCCGGCGCCGACCAGCCGAACCTCGGCAAAGACATCATCAAGGCCAAGGTCGCCAGTTCGATCGCCCACCTCTATTTGCGGCCTCGCGTGTGGCTGGAAGGATTCTACGGCAGCGGCTGGGGCACCACGTCGGCGGGCGTCGTGGACGCCACGTTTGCCGACTTCGTGATGGGCTACAACCTCCTCTCCTTTCATGGCATGTATTACGCCACTCACGGCGGCTGGTGGGAATGGGCGCCGCCCGACAACACCTTCCGCATGCCGTATTGGAAGCACCTGCGCGGTTTCATGGACTGCGTCCAGCGCCTCAGTTGCCTGCTCAGCCAGGGCCATCACCGCTGCGATGTTGCCATCCTGTATCCAGTCGCTCCGGTGGAGGCCGGCATGGATGGCGAGAAGGCGGTGAAGACCGCGTTCAGCACGGGCGAACAGCTCTACGCCAAATCAGTTGACTTTGACTTCATGGACTTCGAGTCGCTGGCCCGTGCCAAAGTCGTCGGCAAAGAGATCCACGTCTCGGGCGAGGCCTATCGCGTGCTGATCCTGCCCGCGATGAAGGCCGTGCGCCATTCCACGCTGCAGAAGGCGCTCGAATTCCAACGCGCTGGCGGCGTCGTGCTCGCGCCCGGCGCGTTGCCCGAAGCCAGCGACCGCATCGGGCGCGACGATCCTGAACTGGCCGCGATGGTGAATGAGCTATTCCCGGACGGCCCGACCAAGGACCTGCTCGGCAGGCTGCCCAGCCGTGATTACGAAGGCCCCGGCTACATCCAGCACCGCAAGCTCGGTGCGCGCGATCTCTACGCCATCTACAACGCGCCCAAAGATACCGAGTGCGCCTTCCGCGCCACCGGCCAGGTCGAATTGTGGGATCCATGGACCGGGGCGACGCGTCCGCTCGCCGTCACGTCTCAGACCGCCGAGGGCACGCGACTCAAACTGCCGCTCAGCGAAAAGGAAATCCAGTTGATCGTCTTCAGTCCCGGCAAACCCGCGATCACCAGTGTTCCATCGGCAGAGCCGGTTGAAGTCGTTAACCTCGACGGCGACTGGGAATTCGAGTTGCAGCCGACCAGCGACAACCGGTTCGGCGATTTCCATTGGCCGCCCACGCCAAAGCTAATCGGCGCCGAGGTGCGGCAGCTCTGGTATTGCGAAGGCGATAACACCAACGGCCCGTGGCGCAAGGTCACCTGTTCGTTTGGCCCGCAGTTCACCAAGTCCGCGACCAAGCCAGCCAACGGGGAGTCCCCGCCGCCCGGCGGCAAGCCCTACGAGTTCTCGTGGCGCTGGGGCATTGAGAACGATCCCGGTCACCAAGGCTATCATGGCTTGAAGGAGCAGGTGCATGACGAATTCATCGCTCTAGGCAAGGTGAAGAATACCGGCACCGGCTCAACCTACGAAGCTGATGGCGCCGATGCCTACTTTTGGACAACGGTCGTCGCCCCGCGGGAGATGTCGGCCTGCGCCCTCACCGGCACTCTCAAACCTGCCCGAGTTTGGCTGAACGGCAGTGTCGTCACTGGCGACACACTCAAGCTGAAAGCAGGCCCAAACCCACTCCTGTTACACTACACCAACCCAGGGCGCACCTACTTTGTGGTTTCCACGATCGGCCGCAACGACGTGGCGACTGACACCCGAGTCTTCACGCCAGCGGCGCATTTTATCTGGTATCCGAACGAGCAAATCGCTGCTGATCTCTGGTTCCGGAAGAGCTTCGACCTCGACCGAGTCCCCGCCCAAGCCCGGCTCCGCATCACCTGCGACGACAAATACGCTGTCAGCATCAACGGCATCCAGGTCGGCAGCGACTCACTCTGGAGCAGGGTGCAGGAATATGATGTGAGCACGGTGTTGCGCGCAGGCCGCAACGACATCCTCGTCCGCGCCCGCAACGACGACGGTCCAGCCGGGCTGATCGCCGAACTCACTGCTGGCACGCAGCGGATTTCGACCGACCGCAGTTGGCGCGTCGCGAAGACTGAGACCGGAGAGCCGGTGGCGGCCGAGCAGTTGGCCGGCTTCACCGACAGCCTCTGGTACAAACACGTAAATGGCCCGCCCAAGCTGGAGCCGATGGCGGTGACGGAGCGGCCAAAGTTCAAAGTCAGCCCGCTGACGATGAGTTGGCCGGACAAACCGAGCGTGTTGCCGTTTGACGTGCGGCCGAATGAGAAGGTGCCGGTCGGTTGGTATCGTTTCCTCTCGCCGCCAGGCTTGCGTGCGATGACCATCAGCAACGCCCGGGGCAAGGTGCAGGCGTGGGCCGACGGCAAACTGCTGACCGGCAACGGCAAGTTCACCATCCCGCAACCATCGGCCAAGCCGGTTACGGTGCTGCTGCGCATCCAACAGGAGCGCGGCTGTTATGGTGGCTCGGCTTTGCCGGAGCCAATCAAACTGGACTGCGGCCGAGGCCAATTTGCGCTTGGGGATTGGTCGAAGAACGACGGCATGCTCAGTTACTCGGGCGGTGCCTGGTACCGCAAGACCGTCGCGCTCCCTGCCGCCAAGCGGGTCGTCCTGAACCTCGGCGAAGTCTTCGCGACCGCCGAGGTCCGTGTGAACGGGAAGGTGGCCGGCGTGAAGGTTTCGCCGCCGTGGACGCTGGATATCACAAAGTTCGTGAAGCCCGGCGCGAACCGTATCGAGGTGCTGGTCTGCAACACGCTGGCCAATCATTACACGACAGTTCCTACTCGGTATCGCGGGCAGACAACCTCAGGGCTACTCGGCCCGGTGCAGATCAAGATGACCAAGTAAGCGATTTATGGATGGTGGAGCCGACAGGAATCGAACCTGCGACCTTCTCATTGCGAACGAGACGCTCTACCAACTGAGCTACGACCCCATCCACCAATGCTCGGACACGGATAGTCTTGGCACAAGCGGCCCCGCGTTGCAACAAAGATCGACACAAAGATCGCACGCCGGTTGTGGCTGGCTGGCCTATTGCGTCGGTCGAGCGGGGGATATACAGTCAGCCCCGCTTAATCAGCGATACGCTGATATATGAAGAAACGCACAAAGATAATCATCCTCGCGGCAGGTATCGTCGCGATCGCCCTCGTTGGGGCTGGGAGCGCCCTCTGGACGCGCACATTTCACCACTACTCACCGCGGGAGCTTCTAAAGGATGTTCGGGCCGGCCTGGCAGCCAGGAACATTCAGCCGCCGAAAGCGCGCGTGGAAGCGTTTCTTACGGCCCGCTACGGCTCGCTCACCGAACCCGCCAATCGCCAACGCGCATTTCTGGACTTATTTAACGTTGATCACACCAAGGCGCTTGATTTCATCGCCGGCCACAGCCCGGCGAGCCAGAAGCAGGCCGATACGCAGGCGATGGCCGAGTGGATCGCCCAATATCGCAAGACGATGTCGGCGGAGGAACGAGCGGCTTTGCGAACCCGCATCAATTCGGAATCCGGGAAGAGCATGCTTCAGCAATCTACAGCACATTACATGGCCCAGGAGGAATCTGTCCGCAACGCGCAAAAGGCTGTCATGATGGAACTGACGGCCACCCTGACCTCCCTTTGGAAACCGTAACATGAAGACGATCTCTTCCAGCATCCGGGCCTGGCTTCTCGCTTCCCTGTGCGCCGGGCTAGTGGCCAAGCCGCCGGCGGCGCAGGCGGCGGCCGAATCGCTTGATCAACCCGGGAATGCCAAGAACCCTCAAGCTGGGGCAGCCCCCAACGTCAAAACAGCCAGCACTTCCGCGTTCCGGCACGTGAAGGTTTACGCGGAGCCAGGGCGCTTCGGCGGCTGGCCGGCCAACCACGGGCTTTGGTCGTGGGGCAACGAAATCCTGGTCGGCTTCAGTCGCGGCTATTACAAGGACCTGGGCCCCGAGCGTCATAACATTGACCGCGAGCGCCCCGAGGAGCACCTGCTCGCGCGCAGTCTCGACGGCGGCGAAACCTGGATCATCGAGGATCCCGCAGTTCGTGGCATGCTGGTGCCCACGGGCAAGGCGCTGCATGGCGTTGCTCCGCAGGGACCGACCGAAATGCCCTGGCGCGAGTGCCCTGGCGGGATTGATTTCACGCATCCCGACTTCGCCATGACGCTGCGGATGACAGACGTGGACGCCGGACCGTCGCGCTTCTATTACTCGACCGATCGCGGCCATCGCTGGGAAGGGCCGTTCCGCCTCCCGCTCTTCGGCCAGCGCGGCGTAGCCGCACGGACGGATTATCTCGTCAACGGCCCGCACGATTGCCTTCTGGTCCTGACCGCGTCGAAACCCGACGGGAAGGAGGGGAGACCCTTCTGCGCGCGCACCACCGACGGCGGGCGCACCTGGGAGTTTGTCTCCTGGATCAATGAGAATCCATCTGGCTACGCAATCATGCCTTCGACGGTGCGCCTGAATGACCATGAGCTGCTCACGGCCATTCGTTGCCGCGACGCCGTGAAGGCATGGATCGAAACCTACCGCTCGCTCGACGACGGCCGGCACTGGACGCGTGACAATGTGCCCGCTCCCGATCTCGGCGAGGGGAACCCGCCGAGCATGATCCGGCTCAAAGACGGACGCGTTTGCCTGACCTACGGCTACCGTGCGCGGCCCTACGGAATGCGCGCTCGCTTGAGCAATGACGGTGGACGCACGTGGGCGGACGAGATCATCCTGCGTGACGACGGCGGCGGGCGGGATCTCGGCTACCCCCGAACCGTTCAGCGGCCGGACGGAAAGATTGTCACCATCTATTATTTCCACGACCAGCCCAAAGGCGATCGCTATATCGCCGCCACGATCTGGTCGCCGGCCGAAGCGGGCCAATAATAGCAGGGGCATATGCTGACATACTGAAATCAGACAATTTGCCGATTGTTTAATGCTCGCAGCCTGCTTTATCCTTCCTGGTGGCATCCGCCAAAGGCAGCCAACCGGGACATGACTCCGACATTGCTGATAGTCGATGATGAGAAGACGACGCGCGAGGGATTACGCGCGGCGCTCGAGGACCGGTACGACGTGTACCTCGCTGAGGATGCCAAGGTCGCAATGGAATTGCTGGAAAAGGACCATTTCGACGTGCTGCTAACCGACTTCCGGCTGCCGAGCGAAGATGGCATGAAGCTCATCACGCGGGCCAAATCGCTGACCAAACCACCCATCTGCATCCTCATGACCGCTTATGGCTCGGAAGAGCTGGCGGTTGATGCGATGAAGCGGGGGGCCGACGATTACATCGCCAAAGGCCGCCTGCAAATTGACGAACTGGAGATGCGCATCGCCAACGCGTTGCGGCGACAGAATCTGGAGGTGGAGAACGTGGCGCTCCATCAGCAGCTCGACTCCAAGTTCGGCCTGCAGAACCTCGTCGGCGAATCGGCGCCTATGAAGGAGGTCTTCGACGTAGTGCAGCAGGTGGCGCCGACGCGAGCGACGGTGCTGTTGCTAGGCGAGAGCGGCACAGGCAAGGAGATGGTCGCCAAGGTGATACACCAGCTCAGCCCACGGGCGCGTCGGCCGATGGTGACGGTGCATTGCGCGGCCCTGGCGCCAACGCTGCTGGAGAGCGAGCTGTTCGGCCACGAGAAAGGTGCGTTCACCGGCGCCTACGAGCGGCGGATTGGGCGCTTCGAGCAGGCGCAAGGGGGCACGCTGTTCCTGGACGAGATCGGCGAGATTGACGCGTCCATCCAGATCAAGCTGCTGCGATTCCTGGGCGAGCGGACGTTTGAGCGGGTGGGCTCGAACAAGACGCAGACCGCCGACTTGCGGCTGATCGCGGCGACGAACAAGGATCTGGGGGAACGGGTGAAGGCGGGCGCGTTTCGCGAGGATCTGCTCTTCCGGCTGCGAGTGGTGGAGCTGCGGCTGCCGCCTTTACGCGAGCGGTTGGAGGACATCCCGCTGCTGGCGCGGACGTTCCTGCGCGAGTTCAGCGAGGAGAACAGCAAGCCGATGAGTGGTTTTACCGCCGAGGCGGCGGACCTGCTGTTACAGTATCAATGGCCGGGCAATGTGCGCGAGCTGCGCACGGCCATCGAGCATGCTGTGGTCTTGTGCCGGGGTGAGAAAGTCGCCGCGCGCGACTTGCCAGCTTCGCTGCGCGAGACCGTGACCAAGGCTCCGGGAGAGAAAGACCCAAAACGGCTATTGACGCGCAGCAGTTTGACCCTGAAGGAAGCCGAGCGGGAACTCATCATTAACGCCTTGAAAGCCACCGAGGGCAACCGCACGCTGGCCGCCCAGAAACTGGGCATGAGCCGGCGCAATTTTCACCGCAAACTGCATCAGCACCACCTCGAAGGGTTCTAGCCATGCCGTTCACGCAAGAGACATTGCACAAGCTGGGAACGGGACGCGGCATGCGCTTTTTCCGCGTGAGCCTGGCTACGATGGCCGTCGTGGTACTGATCGGGGGCTACAACTGGCTCGCTTTCAGAAACATGGCGACGCAGGAGGCGATGGACGCAGCGCAAGTGGGCCGTAACATTGCCCAAGGCAGGGGCTACACCACGCTATTTATTCGCCCCTTGAGCATGTTCCTGGTGAAGAAGCACAACCTGGAAACGCGAGGCGTACCACTAGCAGGCAAGATCGCCGATCTGGCCGAAATCCGAAGCTTGCATCCCGATCTGGCCAATCCGCCGGTGTATCCGGTCGTGCTCGCCGCGCTCATGAAGGTACTCCCGTTCGATTATAGCGTTTCTACGACCAGGTCCTTCTGGAGCAGTGGCCGGCAGTTCTCACGCTTTGAGCCCGACTTCTTGATTGCCCTGTTCAATCAGGTTCTACTCCTGACGGTTATCGGACTGGTCTTCTTGCTGGCCCGGCGCCTGTTTGATCCCGGGGTAGCCTGGCTCACGGCCGGCCTGCTGCTGGGGACAGAGCTGCTTTGGCGGTTTAGCGTATCAGGGCTGTCCACGATGTTGGTGATGGTCATTTTCCTCGGGCTGGCCTGGTGTGTGGTGCTGCTGGAACAAGAGGCGCGCGCGCCCAAGCGGGGGCTATTGGGCATCCTCGCCCTAGCCGGTGCGGCTGGCGCGACGGTCGGTTTGGGTGGGTTGACACGATACGCCTTTGGCTGGCTGATCATTCCAGTGCTGGTGTTCGTGATCCTGTTTGGAGGAAAGCGGCGGATTGTGTTAGCATTGATCGCGCTGGCCGCGTTTGTGGCCGTCATGTCGCCGTGGATATTCCGCAACTACAGCGTCAGCGGCCGGCCCTTTGGCACCGCCACCTACGCCGTGCTGGAAAACACCCTGCTCTACCCCGAGTTCCGCCTGCAGCGCTCGTTGGAGCCGGACCTGAACCGCCTCTACCTGGGCGTTTTCTGGCTCAAGCTCAACACTAACCTGCGCCAAATTGTGACGAATGAGCTGCCCAAGTTCGGCGGCACTTGGATTACGGCGTTCTTCCTGGTCGGACTGCTGGTCGGTTTTCGCAACCCAGCCATCGCACGGTTGCGCTACTTCCTGCTCGGGTGCGGTCTCGTGCTGATCTTTGCGCAAGCCTTGGGCAAAACCCAACTTTCCGAGGAAGTGCCCGAGCTTAACTCCGAGAACCTGCTCGTGCTGCTGGCACCGTTGGTGTTGGTGTACGGGGTGAGTCTCTTCTACCTGTTACTAGAGCAGATGGCGATGCCCTTACCGCAGTTGCGCTATGTCGTCATCGGCCTCTTCAGCCTGGTCGCCTGCCTGCCGATGGTCTTCGTTTTACTGCCTCCCAAGACTAGTCCGGTCGTTTACCCGCCTTACTACCCGCCCGCCATCCAAACGGTTGCCGGCTGGCTGAAGGAAGATGAACTGGCCATGAGCGATGTCCCGTGGGCCATGGCGTGGTATGGACAACGCCAATGCGTTTGGCTGACGCTCACGTGCACCCCGGATGCCAAGGACCCGCACAACCAGGAGAACTTCTTCTCTATCAACGACTACCAGAAACCGATTCACGCCATTTACCTTACGCCAGAGACCATGGATGCACGGTTTGTGACCCAATGGATCAAGGCGGGCGAACAAAGCTGGGGCAGCTTCATTCTGGAATGCATCGTGAAGCAGAAGGTGCCGGATTACTTTCCGCTTAGCAAATCACAGGCTGGTTGGCTGCCCGAGCAACTGGCGCTGACTGATTGGGAGCACTGGCCCAAGATAAAGTGAGCCGCGTGAGGGCGGCGGTCAGCAATTCTCATTATGGCCCTGTAACCCCACGCCGGGTGAGGGCACCCGGCCTACATCCCCCGCAAACCCGCCCTCGTGTCGGCCGGGTGCCCTCACCAGGCGTCCCCTTCTCCTCCATAATGAGAATTGCTGGGCGGCAGTTGACAGCGCTCCACAGAGCGCGGATGATTGTCGCATGAGCGAGATTATCTATCCCCGGAGCCCGCGCGAAGTCATGTGCGGCTGGATGCACCTGCCGCGGTTCATCGACAAGGTCCGCCTCCACCTGGCGGGCAAGCTGCATCCCGATTACCAACCCAACCTCAGCCGGGGCTTTGACGGCCTTTGGCTGGAGACCGCAGGCGTGGACGCCAAACAGTTCATCGAGGTGGTGCGAAACAGCGTCACGGACGGCGAGGTCTGCGACTGGGTGCGGAAGAACGTGAAACAGCCGGAAGCGATCAAGGCGGCCCACCGCGAGCGGATGTTAAACTACCCGAGGAAGGACGATGCCGAGATGCAGGCGCGGCTAAAGCTGCGCAAGGAACAAGCAGGGATGGCACACCGCGAAGACATCCAGAACTTCGTGGACTTCATTGACGCCGACGAGAAGCGCCTTTAATCCGCAGCCTTGTGCTCCATCCACGGCGGCATGAAGACAAAGCAGAAAATGAGAAAGCAGAAAGCAGAAATCCGCAGCCACTCGACGAACCAAACCACGGCCGCGGCAAGCAGCAAGGAGAATCGCTTAGTTCGGCTCCTTGGATCCCGGGAAAGCCGTCTTGGCTTCGCTCAAAGTCACAACGTACTCCCGGCCGCTGATGCATTCCTTCATCCAACGGTTCCAGACCCGATGCGGTACTAAGTCGTTGCTTAAGCCGACTCGCTCATCACTGAGGATCGCATCGCGGTCAACCATAGGGCGGAGGCGCCATGCCAGGGCTTCGGCGCCCTTGGGCTCCTCCAGGTAGTCCAGGATCCTGCCCTCCTCTCGGCAGTAAACCAGCGCCCGGACCAACTCACCGCGATCCACATCGGTCGCACACACATAGAAATGATTGGTGGCATGCGGCGAGAAGGCCGCCGTCCAGTATTGAAGGCTACGTTCCATGCCCGGCGAGTTGAAGCTGGACGGGTCAAACTGCCTGGGTCGATGGTGGGCGCAGCCGACGAGCACTGGAATAAGCAGCAGCGGCAGCGCGCGCAGGGCTTTAGTGATTCGCTTCAGCATGGTTTGACCTACGGTTTGAGCACCACTTTGCCCGCGAGCGCGCCGGTCTTATTAACCGTGCTCTCTTCCTGCAGGCGATGCGCCTGGGCTGCTTCGGAAAGCGGCAGGACCCGGTCAATCCGAGCGCGCAGCTTGCCTTCTGATACCCAACGGTTGATGGCATTAGCCGCGGCACGCTGCTCGCGCGAGTTGGCGTTAAACATCGCAAACCCATGCAGCGAGCAATCCTTCACATAGAAGGGGCCCACCGGGAAAGGCGGTCGCGCTTCGCGACCAGCCATGAGGACCATCCGGCCGCGCATCGCCAGCAGCGAGACTGTCTGGTCAAAATCCGGCTCTCGAGCTGTCTCCCACCAAACATTGACGCCGTTGGGCGCAAAGCCCTTGATGGCGGCACCCACATCCTGCGTCTTGTAATTGATTGCCAGGTCAGCGCCCAGGTCCCGGCACGCAGCGACCTTCTCGTCGGTGCCCGCAGTGGTGATGACCCGCGCGCCGAGGATCTTGGCCATCTGCACTACGCACGAGCCGACACCGCCGGAGCCACCGCTTATAAACAGCACCTCGCCTGCCTTCAGGTTTGCGTAGCGCGCCAGCCCAAGCTGGGAGGTAACGCCGACCAAAGCCAGGGCAACAATGTCCTCGTCGCTGACTCCCTCGGGGATGGGATGCAGCCACCGGTGATCCACCGCGGCAAATTCGGCAAACGTGCCCGGGCGCCCGTCCGAGCCCTGGCTGGTTGCCCAGACCCGGTCCCCGACCTTGAAATCTTTCACGCCTCCACCGGCCTCGATTACCGTGCCCGCGAGGTCGCGCCCGAGGATGAAGGGGAAGGACAGCTTCACCGGGATAGTGCCGTTGCGAACGTAAACATCAATAGGGTTCACATCCACCGCAGCGACCTTGATCAGGCACTGGCGGCGGGTGGGTTTGGGCGTGGGAAGGTCACCGTACGTAATAACGTCAGGCGTTCCCGTTTGCGTAATGTATGCGGCTTTCATCATTTTCCAGGTTTAGTCGCGGGCAGTGTAAGTCCACGTGCCCGGGGCTGCAAGCGCCGCGACAGCGCCGAAGGCGGACCTGTCGCACAGCGGACCAAGGCGGCGGCACTGAAATCCGAAATCCGAAACCCGAGATCCGAAGGAAATCCGAAATCCGAAACCCGAGGGCCGAATTGCTACCCGCAGCCGGTTGCTTCGGATTTCGGCTCTCGGATTTCGGATTTCCTTCGGGTTTCGGATTTCGGGTTTCGGATCTCCGCCCTGGCCTTCCTTCCGTTTTCCTTGGCCCGTGAAGTCTTCCTGCTACTTCACCGGGCGGTCTTCGGTCCTCTGAGCTCCCGCTAAAAGGTTACTGGCTTCTCCACCGCCTCAGCCAGGCGGCGCAGGTATTCGGCCCGGGGAATGGCGACGCCCCCCAGTTGCTCGGTAATCGGCGTGAGCATCTGGATGTCGAACAGCACGAAGCCCTGTTTGCGCAAGTGGTCGATCAAGTGGAACAAAGCGACCTTCGAGGCGTCGCTGACACGGTGGAACATGGATTCCCCAGCAAAGAACCCGCCCACCGCCACCCCGTAAACTCCACCGACGAGCTGGCGGCCCTGCCAGCACTCCAGGCTGTGGGCATGGCCTTGCTGGTGCAATTGCGTGTAGGCCTCGATGAACTCGGGGCTGATCCACGTGCTCCGGCGGCCCGGAGCCGGCGCCGCGCAGTATTGCATCACCCGCCGGAACGCACGGTCCACGGTCGGGCGAAACTCACCTTTCCGGATGACCCGCGCCAGGCTGCGCGACACGTGAAAGCCGTCCAGCTCGAAAATGGCGCGCGGCTCAGGCGACCACCACGTGATTGGGTCCACGGTCCAGGGAAAGATCCCACTGCGATAGGCCAGCAGCAAGCGCGGCACGGACAGATCGCCACCGATCGCCACCAAACCCTCGGCATCCGCCAGGCGCGGGCTGGGGAAGCGCAGCCGGTGATCAAGAATGGCGATGGACATAGGCTAAAGCGTGAAACGTGAAACGTGAAGGGAATCCGTAAGCGCAGCCAGATAATGATCGAACTCACGTTCGATGCTACGAGGGAAACGTGAA
>CAIWJG010000293.1 GCA_903912925.1 uncultured Verrucomicrobia subdivision 3 bacterium
AGCCCTCTCCCCTTCGGAAGGGGAGAGGGAGAAGCCACGGCAGCTTTGGGTGTAGTGTATGGTGCGGACTCCTCAGCATACCGGGTCCTGTCTGGTTCGGGAGTTCGTTCGCAACACCCAGGCGCGGGCACGCCGCAACCACCGCCTGGCGCGCACAAACTTGAGCATCAAGATCTCCAGGCCACCCGGGATAAGGAACAAGACCAGGAGAGCGAGCCCGACCAAGACAACGCCGACGGCGAACGCCGTCCCCCCCGCCGCGGCTGCAATCAGGGCTTTGACTGATCGAAAAGCCATCATGCAATTAACTCGCAGTGATGGCCGGCATCACCGTGTTCCATGTGCCGGGGTGACGTTGGTGGCCGGGCGGGGTTGCGGGCTGCTGAGGTAGCGGAACAGATCGGAGTCCGCCGGCAGCACCAAGGTGCTGCGTTTGCCCAGGAACTGCTCGTAGGCCTGCAGGCTGCGCACGAAGGCGTAGAACTCGGCGTCCTTCCCGTAGGCCTCGGCATAGACGCGCGTGGCCGTGCCGTCGCCTTCGCCGCGCAGTTTGTCAGAATCCTGTTTGGCCTGGGCCAGAAGGATGGTGCGCTGTTTGTCGGTTTCGGCCTTGAGCTTGGCGGATTCCTCATCGCCTTCACTACGGTAGCGTTTGGCCTCGCGCTCGCGCTCGGCCACCATGCGTGAAAAGACACTCTGTTGCACCTCTTGCGGCAAGTCGGCGCGCTTGATGCGCACGTCCACAACCTCGATGCCGAACTCCTTAGCCTTCTCGCGCCCGCTCCTGGCAACGTTCTCCATGATGGTTTCGCGCTTGCCCCCAATGACGAGGGCGAAGTTGTGGCTGGCCACTTCGCGGCGCATTTCGGACAAGACCAGGTCGTCGAGCCGGGCGCGGGCGCCGGACTCGTCGCGCACGGTCTTGTAGAACAGCAGCGGGTCGCTGATGCGCCAGCGGGTGACCGGGTCGGCCACGAGGCGCTTCTTGTCCTGCGTGAGGTATTCGGCCTTGGGCGCGTCGCTGGTGAGGATGCGGCGGTCGAAGCGGTTGACGGTTTGGAGGAAGGGCATCTTCCAGGCCAGACCAGGTTGTTGAATGGTGCGCTTGTACTCGCCGAACTGGGTGATGATGACCTGCTCGGTCTCGTTGACCGTGAAGAAGACCTGGCGGGTAACAATGAAGGCCAGGAGGACCAGCACCAAGCCGCCGACGCTGAAGAGTTTTGTTCGCATAAGAGTAATCTTGGGGGCTGAGGTTACTTGACGGGAGTGGGAGCAGCGGCAGCGCGCGGATTGAGCAGGCTGGCCGCGCCGGGGGTCAAAGGCAGCAGGGGCAGCAGGCGCTGGTTCACGTCGCCGCCGATGATGATCTTGTCAATGTCGGGCAGGATCTTCTCGACGGTTTCCAGATGCAGGCGGTCGCGGGTGACATCCCGGGCTTTTTCGTATTCGGCCAGGACGCTGAGGAAGCGGGCAGCTTCGCCCTGAGCCAGGAGAAAGCGCTGTTCCTTGTAGCCCTCGGCTTCGCGGAGGAGCTTCTGGGCCTCGCCGCGGGCCTTGGGCAGGATGTCGGCTTGGTAGCCCTTCGCCTGGTTGATGAGCTTTTCCTTGTCCTCGCGGGCGCGCACCACGTCGTGGAAGGCGTCGCGGACGGCATCGGGCGGATCGGCGGCCTGCAGCTTGACCTCTGTGATGACCAAGCCGGACTCGTAAGCATCCATCAGCCGCTGGATGAACAGGCGGGCGTCGCCCTGCACCTTGGCGCGCTCCTCAATCATGACCTGGTCAATGGTCATGCTGCCGACAGTGCTGCGCAGCGCCACCTCCGTTGCCGCGAGGAGCGCGGCTTCCGGATCACGCAGGCGGAAGAGGTATTTGGAGGGGTCGGCCACCCGGTACTGCACGACGATTTGCGCCTCGACGATGTTTTCATCGCCGGTGAGCATGAGCGCCTCCTCGGCAACCCGTTGGCTGCCGCGGAAGCCTACTTCGATGCGGCGGATCTGTTCGACGCTGACAATGTCCACGCGCTGGAACGGCCAAGGGTAGCGGTAGTTCAGCCCGGGGTCGGTACGAGCCGTTTCCTTGCCGAAGGTGCGGACCACTCCTTTGTGGCCGGGATTGACGGTGTACACGCCGGAGGCCAGCCACAAGAGCAAGATGGCGCCGGCAGCGAGGGGGAGGATTCTAGCCAGATGATGCTGAATCCACCGGCTGGCCTGCTCGAAGGCCTGGAACAGTTGTTGGACCGACTCCGGTTGGTCGTGTTGGTAACTCATAGTGTTATGTTTGGTTGACGCGGCTAGAACGGCGGCCGAATCAATCGGCCCCAGCGCAACAGCCGCAATAGTTGCACAAAAGTCATCGTGAACGCCGCGATGTAGGTCCATGCGGCGGCATGGAGCACCTCGCCCACCCCGACCAGCTCCCGGGGACTGATCAGCCCGCGCTCGCGGAGCAGCCGGCCCGCGCGCCGGCTGGCGTCGAACTCCAGTGGCAGGGTGATGAGTTGGAACGTGAGCAACACCAGGAACGAACCCGCCCCGATCACCATCAGCGGCGGCACTCGCAACAGCAAACCGGCCACCAACAACGGCAGGGCCAGCCACGCGCCGAGCCGCGTAAGCGGGAGCAAGCGCAGGCGCGCTTGCATGGGCCAGTAAAGCACCTGGTGTTGGAGCGCATGGCCCGCCTCGTGCGCCGCAATGCCCACCGCGGCCAGCGAGTCGGTGTCATGGACTACGGCGGAGAGGCGCAGGGTGCGCGTCTGCGGGTCGTAGTGGTCGGTCAGGTGACCGCCGGTGCGCTCGATCGGCACGTCGGCGAGCCCGGCGGCATCCAGGATATCGCGCGCCGCGCCTGCGCCCGTCAGGGGCCGCGCGGCGCGGGCCTGGCCCGACCAGCGGCGATAGGCCGAGCGCAATCGCCACTGGGCCCACAAGGCCAGCAGCACACCCGCTACTAAGAACCAAGAGAGGCAAGCGCGCATATAAGCCTTACCAGGCTCGGTCGGGCGGTGCCTTCCGGCCCGTGGCGGTCACGGCGGCCCTCGCAGTCTGAAGGAGCGGGTTCACTGGTTAGGCCCGATTGGTCGCCGCCGGCTTGGCCGTGAGCACAGTCAGTCTGAAGCGTGGTTAGCCCAGCGAAGTAAAGGAAAGACTTCACGGGGCTAGCGCCGGCGTATAATCTTTAGGCACGTGTGGAAGAAACTGCCTTGGCCCGCGCTCTCCACGATGGTGCCCAACTCACCCGCGTCCAACCACACACCCTTGCAGCTCGGACAGACATCCATCTCCACCGAGCCGCATTTCTCCATTGCCAGCTTCTGGCCACACTTCGGGCAGTGCATCCAGTGAGTCTCCTTCAGGCGGAGCTTCTCCGCTTCCGATTCCGTCTGCTGCTCCTTTTCCAGTTTGGCTAATCGCTGCTGCAATTCCTGCACCCAGATGTATTCATCTTCGTTTTTGTATGGTTTCGTAATCATAGCTGTTGTCTCTACTCGGTCAGAGCCCAGAAGCGGTGCGCCGACGTGACTGGAACCGACCAACAATGACCCAGGCACTCAAGGATTCCGGAATACTTCGTGTTTTCATAATGTCGTTATTGTCTTGTTTCCGTTTCTCCCGTTCATGCCCTGCATCCTGCCAAGGTCAGTGACGAACGCCCCGGCAGCAGCCCGAGTCGCACGTTAGTTTTCCGCTTGTCTGCCTGGCGGCTCTTCCGCACCCGGATCTGTCGCTCCAGGTTCTTCACCACCTTCAACAAGGCCGCTTGAAGGGTGTAGTCGCTCGCCTCCGCATGGAAGTCCGGCCCGGGGACCTCCAGGTGCGCCAGCACCCGGAAGGCGGGTTTGACTTCGTGTTGCCACTCGAGGGTCACCCGGGCAGAGGCGATCGCCACGAGGTCTTGCAACCGCTTGATTTGGGCCTCTACCAGCCCTCGCCAGAAGTCGCGGGCGTGAAGACCATGGCATCGCACAATGACGTTCATGGGCGTTCTTACATTGTTGTCTGCGGCCATTTCCTGTTGCTGAATCTGCATTTCTCTTACGTTCGATTTCATAATTTCTCTCATTTAAAGGTTATTAGTTTCCATTTGTGCCACGGATGCCGTGCCGAGTTGAAAGGCTAAAGGCTAAAGGCTGAATGCTGAAAGCGGACCGATGATCTCTCCCTTCCGCGCTTTTAGCATTCAGCCTTTAGCCTTTGCTTGCTGGGCGTGCCACACACGTGGCACGCTAAGACCGAGCGGGAGGGGAATCAGGAAACCGAGGAGGGAGCGCGCGGCTCAAGTGCCGTGCGCCAGTGAAATTGCCAGGACCTGGCCAGGCCAAGCGGACCATCGCAAATGGTGAGAGGGCCTTCAGCTTGCGGCAAGCTGGGAAGCGCCACATCGAAAGCGGCAAGAAACACGGGGAACCCATCCGGCCCGGAATGGACCCAAACCCGGCGGTTCCAGCATCGGGCCGACTGTTCGAACGAACAACTGCCTTGAATGGGAAGACGGGTGCCCGGTCGAGTGGCAGCAATGGAAGCGACCTGGCGGTCGCCAGCATGTTCGCTTATGGACTCGAGAAAACAATACCCGGTTGCCAACAGCAACAAGGCTGACATCAGCGAACCGAGCATAACTCTGATCCGACTCATAGATCCTTTGACGCCAGCAAATGCAAAACGTTCAATCTGCTTGCGCGAAAGCGAGGAGCGCGAAGACAAAGCAGAAATTGAGAAAGCAGAAAGCAGAAATCCGAAGCCACTCGTTTTACATTCCGCCCCTGCTTATTTCTGCTTTCTGCTTTGCCTTACGGCCGGATGAAGATGATCGCGCACTTGAAGCAGCCGTAGCGCCAGCCGGGCGGGAGATTTACTGCTCACGGCAATGCTGGCACCATGCCATGAATTCTGTTACTGTTGCGGCGCATGAACTCAGAAAGGGAACCCTCGCCGTTGACCCGTTTTGCGTGGCTCTCAATCGCTGCCGCGGTTGTCACCATCGCATTAAAACTGGTCGCCTACCGTTTGACGGGCTCCGTTGGCCTGCTCTCCGACGCCATCGAATCCGTTGTCAATCTGGTTGGAGGCATGATGGCTTTGGCGATGTTGACGGTGGCGGCACGCCCGGCCGATGAGGACCATCCATACGGTCACGGCAAAGCGGAGTATTTTTCCAGCGGCGTCGAGGGCACGCTCATTCTCCTGGCCGCGGTCAGCATCGCCTATGCTTCGGTGGGCCGTCTCATTACTCCTCAACCGCTCGAACAAATCGGCCTCGGGTTGGTGGTCTCCGTTCTGGCATCATTGGTTAACCTGGGCGTCGCCTTGTTGCTTCGGCAAGTGGGACGCAAGCGCAATTCCATCACCCTCGAAGCCAATTCACAGCATCTGCTCACTGACGTGTGGACCTCGGTGGGGGTCGTCTTGGGAGTGGGTGCCGTGGCCCTCACAGGCTGGCAGCGCCTCGATCCCCTTGTGGCGCTGCTGGTCGCCGCGAACATTGTCTGGACGGGCGTCGGCATCGTTCGACGCTCCATGGCGGGGCTCATGGATGCGGCGCTGTCCCCGGAAGACCAGGCGGTTGTACGAAAGGCGCTTCTGATCCACGAACCGGACGGGATACGCTTCGAGGCCTTGCAGACGCGCCAGTCAGGCGCATACAAGTTCGTGTCTCTCCATGTCCTGGTCCCCGGTGAATGGACAGCGCGACGCAGTCACCAACTCCTTGAGCGCGTGGAAAGCGACATACGCCAAGCATTACCGGGTGCCTCTGTAATCACGCATTTGGAATCGCTGGCTGACCCCGGCTCCGGAGCTGAGGAACTGTCGGCCCGAAAAGAACGGCCCTGACGAAACCGGGCTAGCCAGCTACAAGCCTGCTGATAGCGTGTTGAGAGCCACTTGCTCCCGGGTTGCTCCCATGATGTTCCATAGGGATTCCATAGGTACTCCATAGGACTTCCATAGGATCTCCATAGGATTGGCCCTTTTTCGCTGCCCTTGGCTGCCTGGCCTCGACCGGCCAAGGCTCCGATTGTATAGACGTTTTTGGCGGCGAAAAGTTTCACGCTGTGGGGAGTGCAGCTACACTGTCCGAGCGTTCCGACTCCTTGCGTTTGAAGAGGGTATAGAGGACGGGCAGGACGACCAGCGTGAGCAGGGTGTTGCTGAGGACGCCACCGATGACCACCGTCGCCAGCGGGCGCTGGACTTCACCGCCCACGCCGACATTGACGGCCATCGGGATGAATCCCACGGCGGCCACGAGCGCGGTCATGAGCACGGGGCGCAGGCGTACGAGGCAGCCTTCGCGCACCGCGGTGTCGAGGGGGGTGCCCGCATCGAGCTTTTGTTTGATGAAGGTGACCAGCACCAGGCCGTTGAGAATGGCCACACCGCTCAGGGCGATGAAGCCGACGGCGGCGCTGACAGTAAAGGGCATGCCGCGCAGCCACAACGCCAGCACGCCCCCAACTGCGCCCAGCGGAATACCGGTGGCGACGATGAACACGTCACGCAGTGACTTGAGGCTAAAGTAGAGCATGATAAAAATCAGCCCCAGGGCCATCGGCACCACAAACCGCAGCTTGGCGTTGGCGCGCTCCATGTTTTCAAACTGCCCGCCCCATTCGATGCTGTAGCCTTCCGGCAGTTTCACCTGGGCAGCGATTTTCTTCTGCGCCTCGGCGACGAAGCTGCCCACGTCCCGACCCCGCACGTTGCACTGGACGGTGATGCGCCGCCGGCCCCATTCGCGGTTGATGGTCGCTGGGCCTTCGGTTTCCACCACCTGGGCCACCTGGTTCAGCGGCAGGACCGAACCGGTGGCGGTTGGAATGAGCGTGTTAGCCAGCGCGTCGGGGTCGGTACGCTGGCGGTCGGGCAAACGCACCACCAGCGGGAACCGCCGCTGGCCTTCGCGCACTTCACCGACCTTCCTGGTGCCGACGGCTTCCACGACGTTCATTACGTTGCGCGTAGGCACGCCATAACGGGCGATGGCCTGCGGGTCCATGCGCACCTGCAAGATGAGTTGGCCGGTGAGTTGTTCGCCGGTGACTTCGCCGACACCCTTGATAGCGCCTAACACCTTCTGCACCTCGTCGGAGAGCAGACGCAATTGCTCCAGATCGTCGCCGTAGATTTTGATGCCGATGTCGGAGCGGATGCCGGCGATGAGTTCGTTGAGACGCATTTCAATGGGCTGGCTGAACGCGACCGTCATGCCGGGGAATTTGGTAAACAGCTCGCGCATTTTCTCCACCAGCTCCGTCTGCGTGCGGGCTTTCTGCCATTGATCGCGCGGCTTGAGCGCCAGGAAGAAGTCGGACAATTCAATGCCCATCGGGTCCGTGGCGATTTCGGCGCTGCCCAGGCGGGTCCAGATGTTGGCGAGCTCGTTGGGAAACTCGGCCAGCAGGAGCTTCTCGATGCGATCGTTGTAGGCTACCGCTTCTTCAACCGAAACGCCGGCCAGCCGGACGGTCGTGCCCACGATGGCCCCCTCCCCCAGCTTGGGCAGGAATTCGCCGCCCAGGCGCAGGGCCAGAATGACGGCGGCCATCAGAATCGCCAGCGCGCCCAGCAGGGTGAACGCGCGGAAGCGCATAGCCAGGGCCAGGACCGGCGCGTAGAGGCGATGCGTCGCCCGCACCAGCCAAGGCTCCTTTTCCTTGACCTGCTGCGGCAGAAACAGGCTGGCCAGGACGGGCGTGAGGGTGAGCGATAGAATCAGCGAGCCGGCCAGCGCGAAGATCATCGTCAGCGCCATCGGTTTGAACAGCTTTCCTTCCACCCCTTCCAGCGCCAGGATGGGCAGGAACACGATTAAAATGATGCCGACGCCGAAGGCCACAGGCCGCGCCACTTCCAGCGGCGCGCTGGTGAGGGTTTCGTCGCGTTCTTGCTTCGTCAACGTACGCCCCAACTCACGCTGGCGCAGCGCCAGCCGGCGCATGGCATTTTCGACCATTACCACCGAGCCATCCACGATGAGTCCGAAGTCAACGGCGCCCAGGCTCAGCAAGCTGGCGGAGATGCCGGTCTGCAGCATCAAGTCGCCGGCGAACAGCATGGAAAGCGGAATGGCCGCCGCCACCACCAGACCCGCCCGCAGATTGCCTAGGAACGCGAAGAGAATCGCAATCACCATCAGCGCTCCAGCCAGCAGGTTGTGTTTAACGGTTTCGATGACCTTGTCCACGAGTTCGGTGCGGTCATAGAGCACCTGGACGACCACGTCTTTGGGCAGGGTCTTTTGAACTTCAGCGAGCTTGTCTTTCAAGCCGCGCGTGACGACGGCGCTGTTTTCCCCCATGAGCATGAACCCCAGGCCCAGCACGATTTCGCCTTTGCCGGCGCCCGTCACCGCCCCACGCCGAATCTCATGGTCCACCTTCACCTCGGCGACGTCGCGCACGCGCACCGGCACGCCATCGTGTGCGGTGATGACGATGTTGGCGATTTCCTGGGCGTTCGTGGTCAGCCCAAGGCCATGCACCAGCAAGGACTCTCCGCTGCGCACCACCTGGCCGCCGCCGACGTTTTGATTATTGGCCGCGAGCGCCTCAAAGAGCTGTTCGAGTGTAAGACCGTATTTGACCAATCGCTGTGGCTCCGTGATGACGTGGAACTGTTTCTCGAACCCGCCCCAGGTGTTGACCTCGGCCACGCCCCGCACCTTGCGCAACTGCGGCTTGACTACCCAGTCCTGGATTTCGCGCAGCTCCGTGAGTGTCCGGTTGGTGCTGTCCGAGCGGACGGCGTAATGAAACACTTCACCCAAGCCCGTAGAAATCGGGCCGAGTTGGGGCCGCGCAATACCCGGCGGCAGCTCGATGGCTTGCAGTCGTTCGGTGATGAGCTGCCGCGCAAGGAAGATGCTCGTGGCATCGTCGAAGGTGGCCACGACTTGCGAGAGGCCGAACTTGGACACCGAGCGGATATTGATAAGGCCGGGCAGCCCGCCGATGGCCAGCTCTACGGGAATGGTGATTTGCGACTCGGCTTCCTGCGCATTCAGCGACGGCACGGTGGTATTGATTTGCACTTGCACCGGCGTCGTGTCCGGGAAGGCGTCGATGGGCAGGTTGGTGAGCGCGCGTCCGCCCACCAGGATGAGCAAGGCCGCCAGGATGGCGACGAGCAGTCGGTTCTTGAGCGAGGTTGTGATGAGCCAGTTAAGCATTGGAAAATTCTTTCAGGTAATGGCTGGTCGCCAGCAATTCTCATTATGGGACGAATGGGACGAATGGGACGGATGGCGGATGATCCCAGGTGGCCTCGGACACCCTAAAGGGTGGACACCAAACCTCCCAGACCAGCCAAAATGAGAACTGCTGGCTGGTCGCCAGCAATTCTCATTATGGGACGAATGGGACGAATGGGACGGATGGCGGATGGTCCCCTGTGGCCTCGGACACCCTAAAGGGTGGACACCAAACCTCCCAGACCAGCCAAAATGAGAACTGCTGATCGCCAGACGATAGGCTCCAAAGTTCTCCAATGATTCCTGACTCATAATTGGTTCCAATTAACGGTTTGCACTATTCAAATCAAGGGAAGGGGCGGGGCCTGGGGGGCGAGGGACGAGGGGGTGGGAACGAACTCGTCCCGTCGGCCTCGCCCCTCGCCCCGCTGGCTTCGCCCCTCATCAGTCATCCGCGCAACCCGCGCCGAGCCGCGAAATCAGGAAGGCGGACTTGAGCGGGAAGACGTGGTTCACAGCGACAACTTCCTGTGGCTTCAAGCCCTCGATGATTTCCACCTTACCGTCGAATTTGGCCCCGAGCCGAACTACGCGAGCGTCGAACAAATCATCCGCTAGTTTCACGAACACAAAGCTCCTGCCTTCCATGCGTTGGATCGCCGAAGGCGGCAGCAACAACGCGCCTTCTGCTTGGCGAGTCAGGATGCGGGCCTGGGCAAACATCCTCGCTTTGAGCAACCCGTCCGGGTTGGCCACTTCGGCGCGGGCACGGGCCATGCGGCTCTTTTCGTCCACTTCCGCGCCGATCCAGGTCAGTTTGCCCGTGAACGTCTGGCCCGGCAACGACTCGACTCGCAACTCGACTGTTTGGCCAATCTTCACCCGGGCCAGGGCCGATTCAGGAATGTTGAGCATGGCCCACATCACCGAGCGATCCGCGAGCGTGAACAAGGATTTGCCGGCTTCCACCAAAGCGCCGCGCACGGCGGTCCGCTCGACGATCTCACCCGCAAATGGCGCGCGCACATCCATGAGCACCTGATCGTTGGGCTTGGCCACCAGCGCGTCAATCTGCTCCTCGGTGAATCCCTGAGTGCGGAGTTGCTGGCAGGCCGCGCGGTGCTCGGCTTCCGCTTGCTGCAAGTCCTTCTCCGAGGTAACCCGCTCAGCGCGTAGTTTGCGCTCGCGGTCGAGGGTCTGATGACTCAACACCGCTTTGGCCACGGCTTCCGCAATAGAGGCTGACCAAATCTTCACCACCGGCTGCTTTTCTTCGACCTTGCTGCCCAAGTCCACGGACACTTCCTGAATGATACCGCCCACCGGCGCGGCGATTTGGGCCAGCTTGTTTTGGTTGAACGTGAGCTCAGCGTAACACTCCACGGCGTCGGCAATCGTGCCCACGGTCGGCGCCGCGGTCTGAACGCCGGCAATGTCGGCAGAGTCATTGGAGGCTAGCCGCACCTTGGCCGACTCGCCGGGTTTCAGTGTCCCCGCCAGTAGCGGTCGGCAAATGCCGCATTCCTCCAGCGGGACGTTGTGCTCCGCGCACATTTTCTTGCCCGGCGGGGCTTTGGTTTCGGCGGCTGGCTCACCGTGTTTGTGGCCTGCGTGATCATCTTGCCCGGCGGGCTCGCTCTGTTTGGAGCACGCGGTCAGCAGGCCCACGGCGGCGAGCAGTGGGAGGATGGTTAATTTGCAAATGATTTTGGTGTTCATAAATCGTCTCGTTATCACTCGTCATTCTTTGATTCCAGGCTGGTTGGATTGGAAAGGGACGGGGCCTGGGGGGCGCGGGGCGAGGGGGGGGGGGAGGGGAGGGAAAGGCTTGGCTTCGCCGGAATTCCGGGCCACCAGGGCTTCAATCCCGGCCTGAGCCACGTTGAGTTCGAGCAGTTTCTGTTGGTAAGCCAGCCGCACTTCGGCGGCCGTGCGTTGCGTGTCCAGCAAGTCAATGAAACCGAACTTGCCTTCCTCGAAGCCGCGTTGGACGAGTCGCAGGGCCTCGTTTGCCTTGGGCAGGATCCGCTCACGGTAGTTGGCCGCTTGTTCCACAGCGGTTCGCAAGCGTTGGCTCGCCATGCCCCAATCCCGCAGCAGCCGTTGCTCCACCGCCGCAAGTTCCGACTCGGCGACTGATACATTGGCTTGTGCCTCCTGTTTCCTGCCCTTGGACCGGTCAATGATTGGCACCGGCACGGTCAGGGTAAACTGCACAATCGAACCGGCCCCGCCCGACTCCTGGCCACCAGCGGCCCCCAGTTTGACGTCAGGATACGGCTCCAGCCTGGCCCGCCGCGATGCCGCCTCCGCCCGTTCCTTGCTCGCCTGCGCCGCCAGCACGCTGGGATGCCGGGGTAGCCATTGCTCCGGACCGTTTTTCAGCAGCGACAAATCGCCCGTCTCCGACAGGGCGCCGGAGACGGGAACCGCTCTCAATTCAGGACGCCCCAAAAGCATGGCCAGCTTCTGGCGGGCGAGTTCCTGTTCCCGCTCAAAGCCAGCCAACTCGGTTCTGGCCTGTTCCCAAGGAATTTCCGCGCGCAACTGCTCCTGGTCAGCCGCCGCTCCGGCCTGCACTCGCTTGCGCGCTGTGGCGGCCGACGACTCGGCTACCCCGACCAGTTCGCGGGACACCTCCACCAAGCGGCCCGCCGCCAGCACCTCAAAGAAGGCTGTCTTCACGTCGCGCACTAACTCCACCCGCCGCAAGCCGTAGTCCGCCTCGCTAACGCGCACACCCAGGCTGCCGATTTTGCCGTCGAGCCGCTTCTTGCCGGGGAACGGGACCGTTTGAGACACCCCCACCAACTTCTTGGCATCCGCGAACCCGCCGCCACCCGTCGGCCAATCTTCGGCGCTCAACTCCAAGTCGGGATTGGACCATAGCTTCGACTGGTAGGCGCGCCCAGCCGCACTGCTGATCTGGCTGTCCGCCGCGCGAAGTTGCGGGTTGCTTTCGAGCGCTAAACGGACGGCAGCCTCCAGCGTGAGGGAGTTGGTGACTGATCCGGATTCAGCTTCCCGGCTGATTGCCGGGAGGACGCAAGCACTACCCAGCGCCGCCGCCAGGAGCAGCGGCCCGGTGAAGTAACCGAAGAACCTCACGGGCCAAGGCCAGCCACGATAAATCTCTTGCTTCATAAACAGACGACTCAGGTTGAAACGGACTAAAAGGACGGACAAAGCGGCGTGAAATCACGCGACGCTTACAGAGGAATCCCCGCGGGGATTATTCAGGAAACTATGGAGGGCGCGCGCGGCGGAAGCGCCGTGCGCTGGGAGAATTGCCAGATCCTCGGAAGGTCCGGCGGAGAGGAAGAAGCAGGAACCAGGCAGACGGATTCGCCAGCCTGGCAACTGTACGGCAAAGGAACCAACCAGGCGACGAACATGAGCAATGGCTTCAGCGGCGCCGGTTGCGGCTTGGCCAGCTTGTAAAAGCCGAGTTCCACTGCCGCGCAGCCGTCATCCTGGCAGTCCTTCTCATGGTGGGTCGGGTTCTTTTCGACGTCCGAGTGCTGGCAACAGGAGAGGAATTCAAAGCCGGGCAGGATCTCCAGTCGGCAATGCGAGCCCGCCGCCACCCAAAGGGTCGCAATCACAACTGCGAAGATGATTCGCCAAGCTCGCACTTAGCACAATAGAAAGGCAAATGCGCCGAATGTTCAATCATTTAGTATCTCTCATTTTGTATCTCTGCTTTCCTCCGAGGGAGGTTTAGTGTTTAGTCGCCGCCGATTATGAGCAAAACGGCATTATTATTTGCAGGGCAAGGCGCGCAGGTCGTGGGCATGGGGAAAGACCTGGCAGAGAATTCGCCCGCCGCCAAGGCGTGGTTTGACCGCGCCAACGCGGCACTCGGATACGACCTCGCGGCCATCTGCTTCAGCGGGCCGGAGCCCGAGCTGACGAAAACGGAGCACGCGCAGCCCGGGATCTTCCTGGTAAGCTGGGTCGCCTTTGAACTGCTGAAGGAACGCGTGCCTTCCCTGGTGTTCGAAGCCACGGCCGGCTTGTCGCTGGGAGAGTTCACGGCGCTGACGGCAGCGGGCGCGCTGAGCTTTGAAGACGGGCTGAAAGTGGTGCGCCAGCGCGGGCGTTTCATGCAGGAGGCGTGCGCGGCGACCCAAGGTGGCATGGCGGCTATAATCGGCCTGAATGAGGCAGTCACACGCGAAGTCTGCGCCGAAACCGGCGTGGTTCTGGCAAACCTGAATTGTCCCGGGCAACTGGTGATCTCCGGCCCGACGGAAAAGCTGGGGCCGGCTTGCGCGCTGGCCAAAGCGAAAGGCGCCATGCGCGCCCTGCCACTCCCGGTCGCCGGCGCCTATCATTCGCCGCTCATGGCCAGCGCGCAGCCCAAGCTCGAGGCCGAACTAGCTCGGGTGACCTGGCGCGATCCAGTCGTCCCCGTCATCTCGAACGTGACTGCGCAGCCGCATGGCGGCCCGGATGCCATTCGGGGCCGATTGGTCGAGCAGGTCACTTCGTCGGTGCGCTGGGAGGAATCCATGCGTTACCTGATCGGGCAAGGATTCACGCGTTTCATTGAGCTGGGACCAGGCCGGGCCTTGAGCGGCTTTCTGAAGCGCATCGACAAGACGGCCCAGGTTCTGAACGCCGAAGACCTGGCGAGCCTGGAAACCACCGTAAAGGCCCTGCAAGGGAAACGCTGAAATACTGAAAACCAAAACATGCCCCCACCCATTCCCATTTCAGCTTTTCAGTATTCAGCAGTTCTCATTTTGGCCATTTCACCCCCTCGCCGGGAGAGGGCACCCGACCTACACACCCCGCAAAACCGCCCCTTTGTAGGCCGGGTGCCCTCACCCGGCGTCCCATCTCGGCCATAATGAGCTGTTCAGTATTTGCTCAGTATTGACAAACGCCCGGAGATAGGCGACAACACATGGGTTCCATGAACGAACTAGCCGATAAAGTAGCGGTTGTTACGGGCGCTGGCCGCGGTATCGGCCAGGCGATTGCCCTGAAACTGGCTGCCGCCGGGGCGGATGTCGCCTGCGTCGATTTGCAGGCCGACTTCTGCATGGAAACCGTGCAAAAGATCGAGGCACTCGGTCGCAAAGCGTGGAGCATTGGCGCCAACGTCGCCGAGGCGGCGAGCGTGGAGGCGGCGAGGGATCAGATCATCGCGGCGGCCGGCAAAGTGGACATCCTGGTGAACAACGCCGGCATCACCAAGGACGGCTGGCTCATGCGCATGAGCGAAGCGGACTGGGACGCCGTGCTGGACGTCAATCTCAAGGGCACGTTCCTCTTCACCAAAGCCTTTACGCGCCTCTTCTTCCAGCAGGAGTCCGGCCGCATCATTAACATTGCCTCCGTCGTCGGCATTATGGGCAACCCCGGGCAGTGCAATTATGGCGCCAGCAAGGCCGGCGTGATTGGCTTTACGAAGTCGGCCGCCCGGGAGCTGGCATCGCGGGGCATCACTGTGAACGCGATCGCCCCGGGCTTCATCGAGACCGCCATGACCGCCAAGCTCAAGCCCGAAGCCCGCGAGGCGCTCGCGAAGATGATTCCGCTGGCCAGCCTCGGCCAGCCGGAGGATGTGGCCAACGCGGTCCTGTTCTTCGCCAGCCCCGGCGCCCGTTATATCACGGGCCAGGTGCTCGCGGTGGACGGGGGCATGGCAATGTAACTTTTTACGATTCGGGGCTTGACGGGTTCCGAATCGTCGCTTAGACACACAGCAACACTTAAAACCGGAGTAAAACATGGCTGAGAAAACAATTGAGCAACGAATTAGGGACATTATTGTCGAGCAGTTGGGAGTGAACGCTGACCAGGTCACCCCTGACGCCAAGTTCATCGAAGATCTTGGGGCGGATTCGCTGGACACCGTGGAGTTGGTCATGGCGCTCGAAGAAGAATTCGGCCATGAGATTCCCGATGAGCAGGCGGAGAAGCTTCAGAGCGTCGGCGACGTTATCAAATACATCGAAGACTTCCAGCAGAAGTAGCTGTGAGGTGAACACTTCCGGGGCGGAGGTTTGGAGTTCACCCTTTAGGGTGTCCGAGGCCGCAAGCACGCTAAAGCGTGGTCTCCAAACCAGGCGCAAGTGCCCATAATGAGAGTTGCATCAGCTTAAGCCGCCCTGCTTGATTTTATGGCTATCAACTGGGTCGAGCGCCGGGTAGTCATTACCGGCTTGGGCGCGGTGACTCCACTGGGCCATCAGGTCGATGCCTTCTGGAGCAGCCTGATCAACGGCCAATGTGGCGTGGAAAAAATCGCCCGCTTTGATGCGTCCGATTACGATTCTCAGATTGCCGCTGAAGTAAAGGACTTCGACCCGCTTCCCGCGTTGCCCTCACCCAAGGAGCTGCGGCGCACGGACCGTTTTGCCCAATTCGCCGTGCATGCGGCCTGGCAGGCTTTGGGCGACTCGGGGCTAGATCTGGACCGGGAGAATCGCGATGAGATCGGCGTGTTCATCGGCTCCGGTATCGGCGGTTTGTATACCGTCACGGAGCAATGCAGAGTTCTGATAGAACGCGGGCCGGACCGGCTTTCGCCCTTCATGATCCCCATGCTCATTGCGAACATGGGTTCGGGCCTGTTCTCGATGTATCACAAGCTGCGGGGACCCAACTTTGCGACCTGCTCGGCTTGCGCCACCTCCAACCACGCCCTGGGCGAAGCCTGGCGCACCATCAAGATGGGAGATGCGCAGGTAATGTTCGCCGGCGGCGCGGAGGCAACCATCGTGCCCGTCGGCATTGGCGGGTTCTGCGCTATGAGAGCACTGAGCACCCGCAACAACGATCCCCAGCACGCCTCGCGGCCGTTCGATAAGGAGCGGGATGGATTTGTGATGGGCGAAGGCGCCGGTGTGCTGGTGCTCGAAGAACTTGAACACGCGAAGAAGCGCGGCGCGAGAATCTACTGTGAGATGGTCGGCTACGGCAACACCGCCGATGCCAACCATGTGACCGCCCCGTCGCCGGAAGGCGAAGGCGCCGCTCGTTGCATGAAGATGGCCCTTCGCCACGCCGGCCTCAACCCCGAGGACATTTCTTACATCAATGCCCACGGCACTTCCACTCCCCAAGGGGACATTGCGGAGACCAAGGCGGTGAAGAGAGTTTTCGGCGAGCACTCCCGCAAACTGGCCATCAGCTCGACCAAAGGCGCCATCGGCCACATGCTGGGGGCGGCCGGCGCCGTGGAGATGGTCATCTGCACCAAGGCCATCGAGACTGGCACCGTCCCTCCGACCATCAACTACGTCGTCCCGGACCCGGAATGCGATCTGGATTGCGTCCCCAATACCGCCCGCCAGATGAAGGTCGAAGCGGTCCTGAACAATTCATTCGGCTTCGGTGGCCACAATGCCAGTATCCTGGCAAAGCGGTTTACGGGTTAACCGATGCCGCGCCTTCAGGTTTCCGGACGGCGTGTTCTGCAAGCGGCAATGCGTGCTGACATCGTAAATCTGAAGCGCGAAACGTGAAACGTGAAGAAATCTGAAATCCGAACATGCAACACCCCTCGCGCCTCGCGCTTCACGCTTCACGTTTCACGCTTCACGTTGATGGCCGCACTCGTAAATCGTAAATCGTAAATCAAGCAGTGAACTTCCTTTCCCTCATCGAGGCCAAACGCGACGGGCACTCGCTGGACCCACTCCAGCTCAAGGAATCCATCTCGGCCTACACCACCGGCCGGGTACCGGATTACCAGATGGCCGCGTTCCTCATGGCGGTCTATTTCCAGGGCCTGAACGCTGCAGAGACAGGGGCGCTCATGCGCGCCATGCGCGACTCCGGCGACGTGCTCCGTTTCCCCGCAGATCCCCGCCCCCTGGTTGACAAACATTCCACCGGCGGCATCGGGGACAAAGTCTCACTGCCGCTGGCTCCCTTGCTGGCGTGCCTTGGATTTCGTGTGCCGATGATCTCGGGGCGCGGGCTCGGCATCACCGGCGGCACGCTCGACAAGCTCGATTCCATACCCGGCTTCCAAAGCCTGCCATCCACCCAGCGCATCGTGGAGATTGTTCAGACCGTCGGCTGCGTCATCTGCGGCCAGACCGCCCGAATGGTGCCGGCGGACAAAGCCCTCTATGCCTTGCGGGATGCCACCGCCACCGTCCCGTCCATCCCGCTGATTGTCGCCTCGATTCTTTCAAAGAAGCTGGCCGAGAGCCTGGAAGCCCTCGTGCTCACCGTGAAATTCGGCGTCGCGGCCTTCATGCCCACGCTGGAAAGAGCACACGAGCTGGCCCAGGCGCTGGTCGCGCTGGCCAACGAATCCGGGGTCAAAACCCGCGCGCTGCTCACAGACATGCACATCCCGCTCGGCCGCTCCGCCGGGAATTGGCTCGAAGTAAGAGAATCGGTGGAATGTTTGGAAGGCCGAGGGCCCAAGGACCTCCGTGAACTGGTTCTTGCCTGCGCCGCGCATCTGCTGGTCCAAACCGGCAAAGCCAAAACACTGGACGCCGCGCTCCAGCAGGCCGCGGACTGCCTGGCCTCCGGCAAGCCGCGCCAGAAATGGAACGAACTGCTCGCAGCCCAGGGGGCAGACCTTCCCGCCTTCGACCGGAAGCTGGCTCGGGAGCATACCGCGCCGGTGGTGGTTGAGTTGAAAGCACCCGCCTCAGGCTACGTCTCGCGCTGCGACGCCCGCATTATTGGCGAGGTGGTTCGTGACCTGGGCGGCGGGCGCTTCACGAAGGAGTCCAGCATCAACTACGACGTTGGAGTGGATGAGATTGCCAAGCCGGCGGAACCCATCAAGGCCGGGGGCCTGCTGGCTCGCATCCACGCCGTGGATGTCGCGCAGGCTGAAGCCGCTGGGGCACGGTTGAAAACGGCGTTCGAGATTTCCGTGCAACCCCCTGTGGCAAATCCGCTTATCGCGGGCACAATCTAGCTCCAACGCCAGGCTCTGCGGCTACGGACTGTTTTCCTGGACAGCGGGTGCGGACATACAAGATAGATCCGAAACCCGCCCAGTGAAGTAGCAGGAAGACTTCACGGGCCAAGGAAATCCGAAGGATGGCCGAACTCGTAAATCGTAAATGGTTAACCGCTATGAGGTTGAGGCCCAACTGAATGTGCGGCTCAGGCGCGGGTCGGCACGATGTAGCAATACACGGCGGCCCAGTGGCACGCGCTGCCCGCCAAAACCCAGAGATGCCACACGGCGTGGTGATACGGCAGCTTTTTCCACGCGTAAAACACCGTGCCACCGGTGTAGCAGAGCCCGCCGGCCAGCAGCAGCAACAGCCCGCCCAGGGGCACGGCGTGCAGCACCGGCCGCAGCGCGATCACCACCAACCAGCCCATCGCGATGTAAATCGCCATGGACAGCGCGCCGAAGCGGCCGGTGAACCAAAACTTCATTGCCACGCCCGCCGCCGCGAGACCCCAAATGACGCCAAACAGGCTCCAGCCCCATGCCCCGCGGAGGCTGACGAGCAGGACTGGCGTGTAGGTGCCGGCGATCAGCAGGAAAATCGCCGCGTGGTCGCACTTGCGGAGCAGGAATTTCCGCCGCGCACCCGGCAGGCTGTGATAGAGCGTCGAAGCCGAGTAGAGCAGGATGAGGGTCGCGCCGAAAACCGCCGAGCTGCTGACGCCCCAGGCGTCGCCATGCCGGCTGGCCGTCACCAGCAGCAGCACCAGGCCGACGATGCTGAGCGCGACGCCGAAGCCGTGGGTGATGGCGTTGGCGAGTTCCTCGGGGGGAGTGTATGCGGACGGTGCGGCATTCATGCCGGGCCAGTTTGCCCCCGAAACCATTTCCCCGCAAGCCCGCAGGGCTCTGGGCCATGCGTAGTCAGCGTTAGGAAACGGGCCTGCAGAAAGCCGAGCGAATTGTGCAGGAAGCAATTGAGCGCCTGGGCTGGGATGAGGACCAACTGCGGGCGCGCCGCAAGGGACATCGGTCGAAGGTTAAGCTAGCGCGTCGGCTTCGGCTGGAAACGACCCTGAGTTTGAAATGAATCGCGGTCCGCTTGCAGACGGCCACTTGGACCTACTTTTCTAACTTGGCTGAATGAGCCCCCCAGAGCCCCAGCCCGGGCGCTCGGCGAATCTACGGTTTGCCCGGATGGCTGACCCCGGCTATCCCTTTCGATCGGTGCCTGGAAAGCAGCCGTGATTTTCGGCGCGTGATTTTCGCATTGCGCATCAACCCCCGCTTGCGCATAACTGGATGAATGTTGGCCAAGGTTTGTTCGGCGGCCGTTAACGGAATTGAAGCCTATCCGGTCGAGGTAGAGGTCAATGCCGGTTTTGGGGATACCCTGCTGGTCATTGTGGGATTGCCCGATGCTGCCGTCAAAGAATCTCGTGACCGGGTGATGACGGCGCTGATCAACTCGGGGTTCAGCTTCACCTTCGGCCGCACCACCATCAACCTTGCCCCGGCGGATGTGAAAAAAGAAGGGCCGAGCTTCGACCTGCCCATCGCCATCGGGATGGCGGCCGCCAGCGAACAGATGGAGAGCGACCAACTCGACAACTTCGTCATGGTCGGCGAACTGGCCCTCAACGGCGCGGTGCGCACGGTCAAAGGGATGCTGCCCATTGCGCTGAGCGCGCGCGCGCAGGGCAAGATCGGCATTCTGGTCCCGCCGGAAAACGCCGCCGAGGCCGCCGTGGTGTCAGGCTTGCAGGTCATCCCGGTCCGTAACTTGCGCGAAGCCGTCGGCTTCCTGGAAGGGGAAGTCAAGATCGCTGCGATCAAGGTGGACATGACCCGGGTCTTCGACCATGACCATGAGGATGAGGTTGATTTCGCCGAGGTCAAAGGCCAGGAGTCAGTCAAACGCGCCCTGGAGATAGCCGCCGCTGGCGGGCACAACGTGCTGCTGATCGGCCCGCCGGGCACGGGCAAGTCCATGCTGGCGAAACGACTGGCCACGATACTGCCGCCGCTCACGCTGGAAGAGGCGCTGGAGACCACCAAGATTCATAGCGTGGCCGGCCTGCTGGCGCCCGGCCAGGCACTGGTCACACGCCGCCCATTCCGCGCGCCGCATCACACGGCCAGCGATGCCGGGTTGCTGGGCGGCAGCATGAATCCCACGCCCGGAGAAATCTCCTTCGCTCACCACGGCGTGCTGTTCCTGGACGAGTTGCCCGAGTTCAAGCGCAGCGTCCTGGAGACCATGCGCCAACCGCTGGAGGATGGGCGCGTCACTATTTCACGCGCCGCGGGCACGATGACCTTTCCATGCCAGTTCATGCTGGTAGCCGCCATGAATCCGACGCCCGACGGCAAGATGCTCAGCGAGTCGCGCAGCTCGCCGCGCGAGATCCAGAACTACCTCGGCCGCATCTCCGGCCCCCTGCTCGACCGCATTGACCTGCACGTCGAGGTGCCGCCCGTCAAGTTCCGTGAGATCACCAGCGAGCAGACCGGCGAGCCGTCCGCGCAAATCCGCGCGCGGGTCATCGCGGCGCGGCAGCGCCAGCAGACGCGCTTCAAGGACAAGCCGAAGATCACCTGCAACGCCCGCATGGGCAGCCGCGAGCTGAAGAGCTGCTGCGCTCTGGATGAAGCCACCATGGACCTGCTCAAATTTGCCATGACCGATCTGAACCTCAGCGCCCGCGCTTACGATCGCATCCTCAAAGTCGCCCGCACCATCGCCGACCTGGCCGGGACGGAGAGCATCGCCAGCGACCACATCTCCGAAGCGATTCAATACCGGTCGCTCGACAGACAAATCTGGACGTAAGGCCAACCAAGCAGTTAGCAGTGTTTCAGGCCAGAATCTCGCGCATGAACTTGCAATTGGCCTGGTAGCTTTCGAGCATCGGCTTGCCGGCCGGCACGGCCCCCTCGATCTGAATCCAGCCCTGATAGCCGATGTCGTCCAGCGCGGCGCGCACCTTCTTGAAATCCACATTGCCCTTTCCGAGCAGGGAGCCATTCTCCTTCGCATGGAGTTCGCAGATGTGCTTGCCCAGCTTGCGAATCTCAGCATAGATATCGTAGCCCCGGTCGGTGGAATTGCATACGTCGTAATAGATCTGCACCGACTTCGACCCCACCCGCTCAATAATCTCCAGGTGCTGGTCGGCGCTGAGCCAGCTTTCGATGCCCAGGATGACGCCCGCCTGCTCCGCTTTCGGCGCAACCGCTTTGAGCCGGCGCACCACCTCTTCCACCCCGGCTTTGTCATCGCGCAAATCGCCGTTGCCGAAGAACGCCAGCAGGACTACGCGCATGCCCAGGGCTTGGCAGACAACAATGCTGTCGCTCACCCACGGCACGGTGCGCAGGTCCTTCTTATAGGGGATGCTGTTCAACTCCCCGATGGCCAGGGAGGCGGCTTCCAAACCGGCTTTCTTCGCGGCTTCCTTGTATTGCTGTTGCACTTCCGGCTTGCGCAGGCGCATGTCGTCCGCAGCCGTGCCCAGGCTCACCTGCACCCCGTCGAGACCGATCTGTTTGGCGACTTCAAATGCGGCCGGATCACCCATCTTGCCGATGGACCAATCGCAGGCGCCGAGCTTGAAGCGACGCTTATCCGGCGCCGCGAACAGCGGGGCACAGTTTGAGGCAACCGCCAGCCAAGCCGTTGCCTGCATCGACTGCCGGATCATTTCCCGGCGGGAGAGTTTAGTATTGTAGTGACCCATAATGTCCAATCGTTGCATTCCGCAGTTAACTTAGCTAGCTGTTCCAAAACTCTAACCCCAATAAGTCGAACTTCCACAAGCCCTCTCATTAACACCGGGGCTTCAGCCCGGTGAAAGGCAGGGCCACGGAGGTCGAGCCGATTCAACGGCTTTGCCCCCGGGGCAGGAAACTGTTGAAACAGTTCAAACCCCACGGCCGCGTCCCTACACCGGGCTGAAGCCACGGTGTTAATGAGAACACCGGCGTGGGGTCGAAACTAGAGGCTGGAGGCCGATTCGGCAATCTCTTTGAGTATCTGCTCCGCGGCAGCGCGCGGATCTTCGGCGGCGCAGATCGGGCGGCCTATCACCAGCCAGTTGGCACCCAGGGCCAGTGCTTCCCGCGCGGTGAGCGTACGTTTCTGGTCATCGGCGGGAGCGGTTTGGGAGCGGATGCCGGGAATGACCAGTTGCGTGCTGGCGGGCAGCATCTGCCGCAGTTCCGACACTTCGCGCGGCGAGCAGACCAACCCGCGCAACCCTGCGTTGGTAGCCAGGCTGGCCAAACGCCGCACCTGAAGGCCGACATCCGGACTCAGGCCAATCTCCTGGAGCGCGGCGCCATCCAGACTGGTCAAAACGGTCACGCCGAGCACGAGCGGAGGGGTGCAGCCCAGCTTTCGGGCGGTCTCCTGGGCCGCCTGCTCCGCGGCTTTAAGCATCTCCGTTCCGCCGCTAGCATGGACGGTAAGCATTTGGACATCGAGATGCACCGCAGCCGCCACGGCCTTGGCGACCGTGTTCGGAATATCATGGAACTTGAGATCAAGGAACACCGGCGCTCCGAGGCTGCGAATGCTTCTCACCATGTCCGGCCCTGCGCTGGTGAAGATCTCCTTGCCTATCTTGAAGGCGCCCACAACCGGGGCCAGCTTCTCGACGAGCTTTAGCGCTGCGTCGGCTGTCGGCACATCCAAGGCAACAATGATGGGGTTCCGCATGGGGAGACTCTAATCGCACCGGGTCAGCGCAACAAGCCTTGGAAATTGTAGCAGCCGACGTCAGTCGGCTCTAACCTCTCCGCCTGCTGCCACAATCTGCGCTTTCTCAGAACGGGCTGATTAGAGCCGACTGCCGTCGGCTGCTACAATTTTGACTTCGCGCCCCCCATCCTCTAGCCTTGTTCGACATGAACACAATCCGCTACACCGACGCCAGCTTCGCCAAGCGCTTGCGGGAGCTGGCCGCCGCCTCGAGCCTGTTCGACCCGGTCATCGAGCAGCGGACCCAGGCCATCCTCGATGACGTGCGGACGCGCGGCGACGCGGCTTTGCTGGAGCTGACCGAGCGGTTCGACGGCGCAACCCTGACGGCGGACCAACTGCCCGCCACCCAGGCCGAATTGGTGGCCGCCTCGCTCAAAGCCGACGATTCGCTGCGGGCGGCAATGGCCGAGGCGGGGGGCAATATCACGGCGTTTGCCAGGAAGTCCCGGCGCAAGGATTGGCAGACCCGCAATTCGCATGGCGCTACCGTCGGAGAGAAGTTTGATCCGTTCCAACGCGTGGGCATTTATATTCCCGGCGGAACGGCCCCGCTGGTCTCGACGGCCTTGATGACGGTGACTCTGGCCAAGGTGGCGGGCTGCCCTGAGATCGTCGTCTGCACCCCCTGCGGCAAAGACGGCAGCATCAACCCGGCAATACTGTTCGCGGCGCGAGCGGCGGGCGCCACGGAGGTTTATCGTGTCGGCGGCGCCCAGGCCATCGCGGCTATGGCTTACGGCACCGCGACGATCAAGCGCGTGCAGAAGATCTTCGGCCCTGGCAACGCCTACGTCGTCACCGCCAAACGGCTGGTGGTCGGGCACGTCGCCATCGACCTGCTCCCCGGCCCCAGCGAACTGTTGGTGCTGGCGGACGACACCGCCAACCCGAGGTTCGTCGCCGCGGATATGCTGGCCCAAGCGGAGCACGGCACGGGGCATGAACGGGTGTGGCTGGTAACCACCGCCGGCAAACTGCTCAAATCGGTGGCGAAGGAAATCGCGCGGCAACCGGCGAAGCTGGCTCGGCGGGACCTCATCAAGCAGGTCCTCGACCGCAACGGCTGGCTTATCCAGGTCAAGACGCTCGAAAAAGGAGTGGCCCTGACGAACCAGCTCGCGCCCGAGCATTGCGAGGTCATGACACGCAAGGCCGGCGACGTGAGCCGCCGAATCGTCACCGCGGGGGCGATCTTCCTCGGATCCTACTCCCCCACGGTGCTGGGCGACTATGTGGCCGGCCCGAGCCACACCTTGCCTACCGGAGGAGCGGGCGCATCGTTTGCCGGGCTGACGATTGATCAGTTCCAGCGGCGCACCAGCGTGGTGCAATACGACCGCACCTCACTCAGAAAAGCGCTCTCCGCCGTGCGGAAATTCGCCGACATCGAGGGCCTGAGCGCACATGGGAAGAGCGCGGAGATTCGCAGCACGTGATTTGATTGAAGGGAAAGCCCGGAATGAGACTGCCAAACGCGGACAGAGCCTCCGTGCCAGCCAGAAAGATCACATGATGATCAAAGAACTCGACAGTGTGGTATTGACGGCAGATTTGCCGGAACATCGCCTGACAAAGGGCGACATCGGCACCGTCGTGCTGGTGCATGAGGGCGGCAGGGGTTGCACGGTAGAGTTCATGACGCTGACAGGGGACACCGTGGCGGTCGTCACGTTGTTTACCGACCAGGTTCGTAAGACTGCAAAGGACGAAATCGCTCACGCACGTCCTGTAGCGATTGCGTAAGCCGCTCGGCCCCGGTTTTCCTTGGCCTGCCGCGAGCTCACGTCCAATCGCTTCACGCGGAACTCGACTTTCTAACCGCCATTACCTGACAATGAACTTGATGTCATCGCGCCAAACAAAACTGCTAATCCGCCCACTTGTGCGCGGTTTGCACCCTTACGTGCCCGGCGAACAGCCCAAGATCAAGGGCCTGATCAAGCTCAACACAAACGAGAACCCCTACCCGCCCTCGCCCGGGGTCCTCGCGACGACCCGGGCTGCCGTGGATGGACGGCTGCGGCTTTATCCGAATCCCACCGCCGAACTGCTGCGCGAAAAGCTGGCCCGGCTGCACCGCTGCCAGCCCGACAACATCATTATCGGCAATGGCTCCGATGAAGTGTTGGCCCTGGCCGTGCGCGCGTTTGTGGAGCCCAGCGAAGGGACCACAAGACCACGGGACCTCGTAGTCCGTGGTCCCGTGGTCTCGTCGTCCCTGGTCCAGTTCTTCACCCCCAGCTACTCCCTCTATCCGGTGCTGGCGGACATCCATGGCGCGGTTTGCAACGCCGTGCCGCTGAGCGCCGACTTCAACCTCCCGCCTCTGTCTGATCTGAAGCGCGCGCGGCAATGGGACTTCCCGGCGGCCCTGAGTTTGGTCACTACGCCGAATGCGCCCAGCGGTCGAGGCTACGGCACCGCGCAGTTGGAAGAGCTTTGCCGCACCCAGAAGGGCGTCGTGCTGCTGGACGAAGCCTACGTGGATTTCGCCGCCGAAAACGCCATGAACCTCGCGTTGCAATACCCGCATGTGCTCGTCGCGCGGACCTTCTCGAAGGCTTACTCACTTTGCTTCCAGCGCGTCGGCTATTGCGTCGGCCACCCGGAACTCATCGCCGCCCTCCACAAGATCCGCGACAGCTACAACGTCAACGGCCTGGGCCAAATCGCGGCGTGCGCCACGCTTGACGACTTACCCTACTATCGGGCCAACTTCCGGAAGATCATCGCCACCCGCGAGCATCTCAGCCGGGAGCTTGAGGCTTTGGGCTTCCAAGTTGTCCCGAGCCAAACCAATTTCATCCTCGTGCGCCCGCCGAAATTCCCCGCCCGGATTTGGCTCCAGAAACTGCGCAGCCACAGAATACTAGTGCGGTGGTTCAGTGACCCAACCGTCTGCAATTACCTGCGCATCACCATCGGCACAGCCGAGGAGGCCGGGGCACTAGTCAGAGCTGCCCAGGCAATTCTGTAGAAGCAGCCCTCCTGCCACCTGAAGAATGCGAAAACGGCACCCTTTGGGCCAAGAAAAACGGCGCAGTCTTGCCAGACTGCGCCGAACCACATGAAACACCAAACTTAACCCACATTAATCAGACAAGGGCGACGCAATCCCGTTCAAACAATGCCCGGAAAAGTAGCAGGGCGAAAATGGGCTGTAGGCCGCGTGCCCTCACACGGCGTTCAAGGGTTGCCTGATCCGGTCGGCCTGGCCACAACAGCACACCCCTTTTCAGCCTTTCAGCGTTTCAACTTTTGCTTTTCCAGTCGAAACAGGTGACAAGTGCCGGCGAAGATGTTAGTATAGAGACCTAGACTGATGACAACGAATGGCAAACCGCAAGCGGCAACCGAGCTTGAAGCCGAACTCCTGAGGCTCAACGCGTTGGTGCGGGCACGACGCAAGCAATTGGTCCGCTTGGATAAGTGTCCAAACAAGGACTGTCCGTGCCGTTTCGTTTGGAGGGAACACGTGGAGAAGAATCTGGCAGGCCAAGTTGGGAAAGTTCGGCACCAGATCGTCAGCAAGTTGGCGCAGACCACCAAGCCGAAGACCCGGGCTAAAGCAAAAGTGAAACGTGAAACGTGAAACGGGCGCTGGGGAGCGTGCCCGGTCATTCGCCTTTCCTTCACGTTTCACGGTTCATGTCACCCCTTAACCCGCGCAAGCTCTAGAGCGGTTTCTGGTGCTGGGCTGGCACGGAGTCAAGCCGCGCCTATTTCTTAATCGTGGAGGCGATGTATATCAGCAATCCAATAATCACGAGGCCAAGGACCACCCCGATGATAATGAAGATTACGTTGACTCGGTTGTCCTTCTTCGAGAAGCCCGACCCCTTGGTGTCGAAGGTTACGCCGCGCGCGCCCTGCTCCAATTCGGTCATTTTCACTCCCCCCGGGATAACGGTCGTACGGTCGAGGTGTGTTTTCCCGGGAGCCGCAGGGCTATCGGCTTCCAGCCGCATCTCGACCTGTCCCAACCGCAGAATCTGGCCCGGCTTCAGAACGCCCTCGGCTACCTTCTCACGGTTGATGTAGCTGCCGTTGGTCGAATTGAGGTCGCGGACTACCACCTCGCTGCCGCGCAATAGAATCTCGCAGTGATGACTGGAAATCGACGGCTCGACAATCGGGAATGTGTTATCCTCCAGGCGGCCAATAGTACACTTGTCCGCATCCAATTGCAACGCGCGCCCGGTCATTCCCGGGCTCAGCATAACGAGTCTTAGCATACGTCACCCACGCGCTACGATAATGGGGCGCTGCGCGTCAAAGTCAAGGAGGCTCCTCCGAAAGTTGCCGGTGCGCCGGGCCAATTCATGAAGGTCAAAAGGCAGGGGCGCTCTAAAGTCGGTTAGGATCGGCCTAAAACCGAAATCCGAAAGCAGAACCGGATGCCCGCTAAACACGCTAAACACGCTAAAGTAAGGGACAGAAATGAAATTCAAAATTCCTTTTAGTGTGTTTAGCGTGTTTAGCGGGCATCCTCAGCGTGAAATCCGAAATCCGAAAAGCTCCCGCCGCCCGCACGCCCTTCGGATTTCCTTCGGATTTCGGGTTTCGGGCTTCGGATTTGAGAGCTGCTCGCTGGAAACGGGAGAGCCTTAGATCAGCCCTGATCCCCGCCCCTTTCATGAATTGGCCCTGGCCGTGCGCCTGAAGCATTCGGCGGAGCACCCCTTGCCAATCTGATTAGTCGAGTTTAGTGTGGCCATTAAATGACACATAATCGCCAAGCGATGTGGCTGCCTTTGGGGCTCGCCCTGACCTTTGGCTCCGTGGGGGCTGCGCCGTTGACGCCCGATCAAATTCGCTCGCTCCCGCCGCCGACGGCTCGCCCAGTCGAATTCAAACGGGACATAGAGCCGATCCTCGCATCCAGTTGCATCAAGTGCCATGCGCGCGGACGGGCCAAAGGGGGGTTCCTGATTGATACACGCGAGACGCTACTGCGTGGAGGCGATTCCGGACCCGTGGTGGTCGCGGGCCAAAGCCAGGCGAGCTTGCTGATCGCGCTGGTCGCCGGGGTTGACCCGGACGAGGTGATGCCTAAGAAGGGTTCGCGTCTTACCGCCAATCAAATAGGCTTGTTGCGTGCCTGGATTGATCAGGGGTTGGCCTGGGACCCCGGGATCACCTTCGCCCGCCCTGCCCCGCTGAACCTGCTGCCGCACTCCCCCCGGCTGGAGATCTCCACGGCGAGCCAGACGGGTCCAATTGACCAGATCCTGGAACCCTACTTTAAGACCAACCACTTCCATCCCGAGGCCCGCCCCGTGAAGGCCCCCTACTTCACCGGGGCCGTAATCGACGACCGGCTCTTCGCCCGCCGGGCCTGGCTCGATGTGGTTGGCCTGATGCCGCCGGGAAACGAACTGGAATCGTTCCTCGCGGATGCGCATCCAAACAAACGAGCTCTGCTGGTGGAGCGCCTGCTGGCCGACGACCAGCATTATGCGGAACATTGGCTTTCGTTCTGGAATGACCTGTTGCGCAACGATTATCGCGGGACGGGCTACATTGATGGCGGGCGCAAGCAGATCACCCACTGGCTCTATTCCGCCCTGGCTACCAACATGCCCTACGACCGGTTCGTCGCGCAGCTCGTCAATCCCACGCCGGAAAGCGAGGGCTTCAGCAAGGGAATTGTCTGGCGCGGCGTCGTCAACGCCAGCCAATCGCCGCCGCTGCAGGCGGCCCAGAACATCTCGCAGGTATTCATGGGGGTGAACCTCAAGTGCGCCTCCTGCCACGATAGCCTCATCAACGACTGGCGGTTGTCGGACTCCTACGGTCTGGCGAGCATCTATAGCGATGGCCCGTTGCAGTTGTTCCAATGTGACAAACCAACCGGCCAAACGGCCGCCGCCAGGTTTATCTATCCAGAACTCGGTGAGATCGATCCTGCCGCGGACAAGCCGGCCAGGTTAAAACGGCTGGCCGAAATCATCGCCGGCCCGAAGGATGGGCGGCTGCCGCGCACCCTGGTTAACCGGCTTTGGGCACAGTTCTTCGGCCACGGCCTCGTGGAACCTGTGGACGACATGGAGCAAGCGGCCTGGAACCAGGACCTGCTCGACTGGCTGGCTGAGGACCTCGTCGCTCACCATTACGACGTCAAACATACCATCGCTCTGATACTCACATCCCAGGCTTATCAATTGCCGGCGGTGGATCTGGCGGAATCAAAAACCTTTGTCTTTCGCGGTCCGGGGGTGCGCCGTATGTCGGCCGAACAGTTTCGGGACGCCCTTGGCCAAATCACCGGGGTCTGGTTCCCGAAAGCCGCGTTCGGAAACGTAACGAATCAAATCCGTGCCAGCCTCGTGGCCGCTGATCCTCTGGCTGTCGCCCTTGGCCGCCCGAACCGGGAGCAGGTGGTCACTTCGCGTCCGACCGTAGCGACAACCCTGCAGGCGCTGGAACTGACCAACGGTGAAACGCTCGCGAAGATCCTGCACCGCGGGGCCGAGCAACTCGCCGCTGCCGACCCATTGCCAGGTGAATTGATTGATCGGCTTTACCGCAATGCGCTGAGCCGCCCACCCCGGGCAACCGAAAAGGCTATCGCCGTTGATCTGCTCGGACAGCCTACTCGTCGGGAGGGGATCGAGGACCTGGTTTGGGCCATGGTGATGTTGCCGGAATTCCAACTCATCTACTGAGCCATGCGCACTGCTCCTAATTGGACTCGCCGCGATTTCCTCAGGACCGCCGGGGCAGCCACGCTCTCCGCCCTGACCGCCGGGTACCCTCGGCAGATTATTGCCGCTGAAGCCAAGCATGAGCAGCCGAAGCCGACCGCGGATACGATCATCGTGCTCTGGATGGGTGGAGGGATGGCGCATACGGAAACCTTCGATCCCAAGCACTATACGCCGTACGAGAAGGGCATGTCGCCGAGCGCATTCCTGAGCACCTTCCCGAGCATTAATACCAGCGTGGACGGGGTGAAGTTCTCGCAAGGGCTCGAGAACCTGGCGCGGGTAATGGATCGCGGCACACTGATTCGCTCCTACACGGCCGGCGATTTGGGGTTCATCCTGCACTCCCGGCATCAGTACCAGTGGCATACTGGCTATGCCCCACCGCAGACGGTCGCTGCTCCGCATTTGGGCGCCGTCATTGCTCGCACGCTCGGACCGCTCAATCCAGTTGTCCCGGCCTTCATTAACATCGGCCAACGCTTTGACGTCGGCGAAGGGGAGGAGCTGAAGGCGTTCACCACCGCCGGCTTTCTGGGTAGCGAGTATGGCCCATTCAACGTCCCGTTCCCGGAGGAGGCCGCCGAGAGCGTGCGGCCGCCAGAAGGCATGACTCCGGGCCGATTCGAGAACCGCGAGAAGTTCCTCAAGAAGCTCCTCGCTGCCAGTCCGGTTGGGGAATACGGGAGCGGCTACCAAAAAGACTCGCTCGTGCGCTCGTTAGACAACGCCTATCGGCTGCTCAACTCTCCAGCCGCCAAGGCCTTCGACCTCACGCTCGAACCGATCGAAAACATCCGCAAATACGCGTCCAACTATGAGCCTGGCCGCCACTTCAACGCCACCCAGGACCGCTTCGGCGCCAAATACGAGGAGCAGATGCTCGGTCGCTTCGGTCTTAGCTGCCTTCTCGCGCGCCGCCTGGCCGAGGTGGGCGCTCGCTACATCGAGGTCACCACCGAATACATTCCCTTCCTGAACTGGGACACTCACGAGAACGGACATGCGCGCGCCGCGGCCATGAAGCAGCAAATCGACGCCCCCGTAGCGCAGTTGGTGCTCGATTTGGAAGCGCGCGGGTTGCTCAGCCGCACTCTGATCGTGCTAGCCAGCGAATTCAGCCGGGACGCGCTCATCGAAGGCCGCCCCGACAAGACGGTCAAAGACCAGGTTGAGGTGCCGGAGAAGGTTGAAGATCCCAAGTTCTACGGGATGCATCGCCACTTCACGGACGCCGGTTCCGTATTGCTCTTCGGCGGCGGCGTCAAGCGCGGCTACGTGCATGGCCGAACAGCCGAAGAGCGGCCGTGCAAGACGCTTGAGAAACGAGTGGTCATCGAGGATCTGCACGCCTCGATCTACCGCGCAATGGGGATTTCGCCTGACCTGGCTTACGAGATCGAGCGGCGTCCATTCTATGTCACACGGGACGGCAAGGGTAACCCGATCTCCGAACTGTTCGCCTGACCTATGATTTCTCACCCTATTAACCTGATGCGCACATGAGGTTCCTCTCGGACAGTTTCGACCGGCCCGCGAGGCGCTCCACTGGCGCGCCTGGCTGGATGGCAGCTTTGCTTGGCGTCGCCGCAGCGCTTGTCGGGAGTCCGTCAGCCCCTGCGGTTGAGGCCGATCAAGCTTCCCCGGCCCCGATCCAGTTCAACCGCGATATCCGGCCGATACTTTCCGACAACTGCTTCAACTGCCATGGGCCTGACCCCACGAAACGGAAAGCGGAGTTGCGGCTCGACACACCGGAGGGGGCAACCGCAACGAATAAAGATGCGACGGTAGCCATCAAAGCCGGCGACCTCAAGGGCAGCGAACTCTGGCGGCGCATCAACGCCACCGATCCGAAAGTTCACATGCCCCGGCCCGATTCGGGCAAGCAGCTCAGGCCGAAACAGATCGCCGCGCTCGGCAAATGGATCGAGCAAGGCGCGCAGTATCAAAAGCATTGGGCCTTCGATCCGCCCACCCGCCCCAACCCGCCGACCGTGAGGAAGGCCGACTGGCCGCGCAACGACGTTGACCGGTTCATCCTCGCCACGCTTGAGGCCAAACAGTTAGCGCCGACGGCCGAAGCGCCCAGGGAAACCTTGATCCGCCGCGTCTCACTCGACCTCACCGGATTGCCGCCCACGCCGGCAGAAGTTGATGCATTCCTGGGCGATCAGACCCAGGGCGCCTACGAGAAACTCGTGGATCGCCTGCTTGCCTCGCCGCGCTACGGCGAGCATATGGCGAGGTACTGGCTCGATGTGGCACGTTACGGCGACACCCACGGGCTCCACCTCGACAACGAGCGCTCGATGTGGCCCTACCGGGATTGGGTGGTAGATGCTTTCAACCGCAACCTCCCTTTCGATCAGTTCACGATCTGGCAGCTCGCCGGCGACCTGCTGCCCAAAGCCACACGCGAGCAGCGCGTTGCCTCCGGCTTCAACCGCTGCAACGTCTCCACCGGCGAGGCCGGCGTGATCGACGAAGAGTTCCAGGTCCGCTACGGCGTTGACCGCGTCGAGACGACCTCCGCCGTCTGGCTGGGCCTTACAATGGGCTGTGCCGTCTGCCACGACCACAAGTTCGACCCCATCACGCAGAAGGAGTTCTACCAGGTATTCTCGATCTTCAACAACATCTCCGAAAAGACCCTCGACAAGAACGCGCTGCTGCCCCCTCCCACGATGCAACTCCCGAATCCCGACCAGGAGAAGCAGCTCAAAGAATTGGACCACCAATTGGCGGAGCTGGATAACAAGAGCCAGGCCGCGGTCTCCAACTTGAACTATACCGACCCGGCCACTTTGACGATAGCGCCCAAGATGGAGCCGAAGGAGATTGTGTGGATTGACGACGCTTTTCCGATCGGCACCGCGCCGCAGGTTAACGAAGGGAACGCACCCCACAAGTGGATCTCGACGAATGAGGGCCCGGTCTTCAGTGGCCAGCGCGCCATCCAGCGCAGCGGCAAAGGCCTCCACCAGGTCTCGTTCCCGGACTGCAAAGAGCCGCTCACGGTAAGCGCGGGCGACAAGTTCTTCGCCTACGTCTTCCTTGATCCCAAGGACCCGCCAAAGGCGATCATGCTCCAATGCAGCGTCGGCGGGAGTTGGTCGGGACGCGCGAACTGGGGTGATGACGACGCCATTCCCTACGGCAAGAAAGGCACGCCGGAAAAGCTCCTTCTCGGCAAGCTACCGGAGACAGGCAAGTGGGTCCGACTCGAAGTAGAGGCCGCCCAACTTGATCTGAAGCCGGGCAAGAAAATCACCGGCATCGGCTTCACGATGTTTGATGGCACGGCCTACTGGGATAAAGCGGGCCTCTCCACCACCGCCGACCCCGCCCAGAACACCGCTTTCTCCCTCCTCGCGTGGGAGAAATCAGAGGGGAAGTTGGGGGATGATTCGCAGGCGCCGGACGACGTTAAAGCCGGGCTCAAGAAGGAAGCGGCGAAGCGGGACGGCTTGGAAAAGCAAAGGCTTCGCGAGTTTTTCCTAGCCAGAGTATATGCCGAAGCGGGGCCGGAGTTGCAGGCGCTCCGCGACGCGTCCCGACCTATCCGCGAAAAGCTCATGGCGCTGGACAAGGAAATTCCCGGGACCATGGTCTCGCAGGAATTGGAGAAGCCACGACCGGCCTGGCTGCTCCTCCGCGGTCAATATGACAAGCACGGCGACCCTGTATCCCCGGGCGTGCCGGCAGTGCTGCCGCCCTTGCCGCAGAGCGACGTGACAAACCGGCTCTCGTTCGCAAAGTGGCTGGTAGATGGGACAAATCCACTGACGGCGCGCGTCACGGCGAACCGTTTCTGGCAGCAGTTCTTTGGTACAGGCCTCGTGAAGACCAGCGAGGATTTAGGCACGCGAAGCGAATGGCCTTCGCATCCCGAGTTGCTGGACTGGCTGGCGACCGAATTCATCCATACCGGCTGGGACGTGAAGAGCTTCGTTAAAATGATTGTCACCTCCGCGACGTACCGGCAGGACTCGCGGGCGACGCCAAGACTGTTGGCATCGGACCCAGACAATCGTCTGCTCGCGCGCGGACCTAAATATCGCCTGGACGCTGAGGTCTTGCGGGACAACGCCCTGTGCGTGAGCGGCCTGCTCAACCCGAAGATGGGCGGGCGCGGCGTGCGGCCCTACCAACCCGGCGGCATCTGGGAAGCCGTTGGCTACACCGATAGTAACACGGCTAAATACACACAGGACCACGGCGACGCGCTGTATCGCCGCAGCCTTTACCTTTTCTGGAAGCGCACCGCACCGCCGCCGTCCCTGACGACTCTCGACACCCCGTCCCGCGAGCAGTGCCGCACACGACGCGAGCGCACGGACACGCCCCTTCAGGCGTTACTAATGATGAACGACGTGACCTATTTCGAAGCCGCCCGCCAGCTCGGCTACCGCATGCTCCATGAGGGCGGCGCGAGCGACGCGGACCGGCTGCGCTACGGTTTCCGCCTGGTCACCGCCCGAATGCCGGCTGACAACGAGTGCGCCATCCTCGCGCAAAACCTCGACGCCCAACGCGCGGCCTTCCGCGCGAATGAAGCAGCGGCGAAGCAGGCGATCCGTGTGGGCGAGTCACCAGTGCCTGGTGACGTGCCGCCTGCCGAACTGGCGGCCTACACGATGGTCGCAAATCTCCTCCTGAACCTCGATGGTGTTGTTACCCGAGACTGATTGGGTTATCTCTCCTCATGCAACCGTTGACTGAATTCCACCAGCGCCAGACCCGGCGGCTGTTCTTTAAGAACACCGGCCTTGCGGCCGGGCGCATCGCGCTGGCCACAGTGCTCGGGCCTGGGCTGTTGCGCGCCGCGGCGAACGTCAGGCAGCAGCGCGCCCACCCGTCGCTGCCGGGCCTGCCACACTTCGCGCCAAAGGCCAAGCGGCTCATCTACCTCTTCATGAACGGCGCGCCCTCACAGCTCGACCTGTGGGACTACAAACCCCGGCTCAGCGGCCTCTACAACACCGACCTGCCCGACTCGATCCGCATGGGGCAGCGGCTGACGACGATGACGAGCGGGCAGAAGCGCTTTCCCGTCGCGCCCACGATCTATAAGTTCGCCCCGCACGGCCAGTGCGGCACGCTGGTAAGTGAGCTGCTCCCGCACACGGCGCAGATAGTGGATGAACTCGCCGTCATCAAGACCGTCCACACCGAAGCCATCAACCATGATCCCGCGGCCACGTTTCTGCTCACCGGAAACCAGGTGCCCGGCCGGCCGAGCATTGGCGCCTGGATTTCCTACGGCCTCGGCAGCGAGGCGGAGAACCTGCCGGCGTTCGTAGTCATGACTCCCCGCTGGTCAGCCAAGCGCCCCGCCCAGGCGCTCTACCAACGGCTCTGGGGCGCGGGCTTTTTGCCATCGAAGCACCAGGGCGTGGCGCTGCGGTCACAGGGGGACCCGGTGCTGTTCTTGAACAACCCGCCAGGCGTTGACGCGGCCACACGCCACACGATGCTGGACGGTTTGGCCAAGCTGAACCAGGCCGCGTTCGAGCGCAGCGGCGATCCTGAAATCCAGACCCGCATCGCTCAGTACGAAATGGCCTTCCGGATGCAGACCTCGGTCCCGGAACTCACGGACATCTGCGGAGAGCCCAAGTCGGTGCTGGATCTCTATGGCCCGGAGGCGAGCGTGCCAGGCACGTTTGCCGCGAGCGCGCTGATGGCGCGGCGCCTGGTGGAGCGCGGCGTGCGCGTCGTGCAAATCCTCCACCGCGAATGGGACCAGCATGAGAACCTCCCCCGCGACCTCAGCCTCCAATGCCGCGACATTGACCAGGCCTGCAAGGGGCTGATCCTCGATCTCAAGCAGCGTGGCATGTTGGAAGACACGCTCGTGGTGTGGGGCGGCGAGTTTGGGCGCACGGTATATTGCCAGGGCGAACTCACCCAAACCAACTACGGCCGCGACCATCATCCACGCTGTTACACGATGTGGCTGGCCGGCGCGGGCGTGAGGGGCGGCACTGCCTATGGCGAGACGGACGACTTCAGCTACAACATCGTGCGCGACCCGGTGCATATCCGCGACATCAATGCCACGATCCTCCACCTGCTGGGCGTTGATCACAAGCGGCTCATTTATACGTTTCAAGGTCTCGACCAACGCCTGACAGGCGTGGAAGAGGCCAACCCAGTGAAAGGGATACTGGTATGAGAGAGGGTTGGGAGACTGTCGTGGATTGTAGCAGCCGACGTCAGTCGGCTCTAATCCTTTGGGAGCTCTGCCGTTCTGCCCTCAGTCAGAGCCTCCTCACGTCGGCTCCTACAACCATCCGGGAGGGTGCAAGATGACCCCCCCCTCGGATACGCTGCTTCTTTTCGGCCGCTTTCACCCACTGCTGGTGCATCTGCCGATTGGGCTGATTGTCGTATTGGCATTCCTCGAATTGCTGGCGTGCTGGCCACGGCTCAAGCAGGCCAACGCGTCCGCTGGGGCCATCCTCGCCCTCGCTGTGCCGGCCTCGATCATCACCGCCGTCTGCGGCTGGCTGCTCTCTCTCGCTGGCGGCTATGAAGCGGGCCTGCTGCAATGGCATAAATGGACCGGCATCGCCGTTGCCGTCATGTGTGCAGTGATCGGGCTGGTTTATTGGCTGGACTTGAAGAAGCTCTACCGAGTGGCCCTGTCTGCCACGTTTGGCGTCCTCGTGTGGGCCAGCCATTACGGCGGCTCTCTAACTCACGGCAAGGATTACCTCACCCGCTACGCGCCGGAATCGCTGCAAACGCTGCTCGGCGGCGCGAGCACACCAGCGCCCGGCCGAAATAGAGGGGGCACTCTCGCGGACAAACAGGCTTTCGCGGATGTCATCAGGCCCATGCTGGGTAACACGTGCATTTCCTGTCACGGCCCGGAGAAGGCGAAGGCCGGCTTGCATCTCGACACGCATCCCGCGTTGATCAAGGGCTCCGAGAACGGCCCGGTGATCGTCGCGGGCAAGGCCGCTGACAGCCCTCTGATCAAGCGGATCGTTCTCCCGGCCGATCACGAGGACCACATGCCTCCCGCTGGCAAACCGCAACCTGCAGCCGACGATATTGCGCTGCTCCGATGGTGGATCAATGCCGGCGCGCCCGACGACAAGAAGATCAGCGAGTTAAAGGTGCCGCCGGACATTCAGAAGATCCTGGACAAGCGTTTTGCCGGCGCAATGGCTGGTGCAGGTAAAGCCGAGTCCGTTGTCCAACCCCTGCCGCTAGCCGCAGTTCTGCCCCTTGCCGAGAAGTTAACGGACGACCTGAACATCGCCGTGAGCGCGCTTTCGCCGAGCGAGCCGTGGCTTCAGTGCAATGCCAGCATCGCCGGCACGAACTTCGCGGACGCCGACCTTGCCGCGCTCGCTCCCCTTGCCGCCAACCTCCGGTGGCTCGACCTCGCCGGCACCGGCGTCACGGATGCCGCCCTGGCGCAGGTCGGGGCAATGCGCCACCTCACCCGCCTTCACCTTCAACGCACGGCCATCACCGACACCGGAGTCGCGCACCTCGCCGGTTTAGCCGAGTTGGAGTCCCTGAATCTCTACGGCACCGCCGTGACTGATGCCGCCCTGGGAACTCTGGGACGGCTCGCGAAGCTCCGGCAGCTCTATCTCTGGCAGAGCAAGGTCACCCCGGAGGCCGCGAAGGCCTTCGCCGAAGCGCGCGTGGACAAGGAGCAGATCGCCAAGTGGGAAGCGGAGATCGAGCAACTCCAGGCGCAGATCAAGGATCAGCATATAGCCGTCGAGGCAGGCGCGCCCGCCTCGGCTGCCGCCGACCCCGGCCCCATTCCGATCAACACCGTCTGCCCCGTATCCGGCAAGCTCGCCGACCGCACCAGGACCACAGTGCATGAAGGCAAAATCGTGGCCTTCTGCTGCGACAACTGCAAAGCCAAGTTCACAAAGGACCCAAAGCCTCACCTGGCGAAGCTGGCACAATTGGCCAACCCGCCGCCCGGCAACCTCGGCCTCGCTAAGGCGATCAACACCAAATGCCCCGTGTCCGGCAAAGACGTGGACCCGACCAGGACTCGCCTCCACGATGGCAAACTCGTGGCCTTCTGCTGCGACGACTGCAAGGCCAAGTTCGACCAGGATCCCAAACCCTTCCTGGCGAAGCTTGGGTTAGACTCACCAGACAGCGCACCTCCGAAAGAACAAAAGCAATGAACCGACGCGATTTCCTTTTCACCAGCGCCTCCCTGGCCGCCGGCACCTTCGCCGGGCACGGCCATGCGCACGAACATCATTTCCCCGACCAGACGTTCCAGCTTGCCGCCGCTAACAGTCCGGCCCCGCCCGACGCGCAACCGGCCAGCGGCGGTGCCATCGTCAGCGGCTCCGGCGAGTTCCGCTTTGAGTACGTCCCGACGCGGCTGATACCGCCGCCCGAAGTGAAGATGCGCAACGGCCACGGCTTGTGCCTCGATGACCATGGCAACATCTACTTCACCTTCGAGCCGGAGAAGGTGGAAGCGGACACGCGCTGCCTGGTGAAGTTCGCGCCCGACGGCACCAACCCTGTCCTGCTCGGCAGCGACAACTCCCTGGCTCATGGCGTGCCGCACGGCCTCAATATCCACTCCGACAAAGACGGCAAGCTCGTCCTCTACCACGCCAACAATGACGCGACTGTCCACAAGACCACTTTGGAGGGGCAGATCCTCTGGACGCAGAAGTGGTCCCCGCAGATGGGCAACTACAAGCCCACCGACGCCGCTGCGACTCCGGGCAGCGACCGGGTGGTCGTCGCCGACGGGTATGGCAGCAGCATGATCCACGAGCTCAAAGCCGCGGATGGCGTGTATGCCGGCAAATCCTGGGGCGGCCTGGGCTCAGCACACGGCGAACTGAATTGCCCGCACGGGATCACCTACGACCCGCGCTGCAAGCTGCTGCTCACCGCCGACCGGGGCAACAAGCGCCTGGAGTATTTCACGCTCGCCGGCTTCTACCACAGCACGATCGAGGCAAAGGAGATTACCGCCCCCTGCAACGCCGACATCCGGGGTGACCACATGCTTGTGCCCGACCTCAACGGCCCCCTGGTGATACTCGACAAGGACAACAAGGTCGTTTCCGTGATCGAGGTGGGCAAGTTGCTCGGCGCGCAAGGCTTCAAGCACCCGCACGATGCCATCTGGCTAGCCAACGGCGACATCGCCGTCTGCACGTGGAACCCGGGCCGCCTGGGGTATTGGAGGCGATTGGAGCCGGCGGCACGATGAGGAATGTTCGGCCGTAACTCTGCAGTCGAGCGCTCGGTTCCCCCTGAACCGAAAAAGGAGAACATCGAACATCCAACATCGAACGCCCAACATCCAATAATGGCGCAGACAGTGGCCCTTGGCTATTGGCTATTGGCTGTTGGCTGTTCGATGTTGGATGTTGGATGTTCGATGTTCGATGTTCGATGTTCGGGCCCTCCGACTCAACAGGGCCGGCTTACTCCAACCGCCACTTCGTAAGCGCGACATCCATCTTGCAACGGGTGGCCTCCGCAGTGTTGTTGAACCCCGTGCCAAAGGCCGTCAGAAGCGTGCCGTCCGGCAGCCGAACCGTCGAAGTGGATTGCACGCTGCAGAACCACGAACGCTCATCCTTCAGAGTGCCAGTCCACGTCGCCAGCACATAGCGGTGGCCAAAATCCCAGGTTCGCCCGTTGTCGCTGCTGATCACGGCCTCGACCCCGAACTGCGGGAGACCTTGGGCGTTGTTCGGGTAACCGAGACGCACAACGTAGGTCATTAGGATCCGCTTGTCGGGCAGCAACACCATGCTCGGATGATGGCGGCCCCACTCATAAAGCCGCTTCATGTCGGACCACGTCTTGCCCCGATCCTTTGAAATGGAGATGCCCAGCCCACCATAGTGATCGAACTGATAGCGGGCGAACCGTTTCGGATAGTCTATGCGGCACGCCGCCACCCAATCGCCGTTACCGGCGACGATCATGCTGACCTCATTCACGCCGAGCCACTGCGACACCTTGGCCGCCTCGCTCCAGGTTTGGCCCTCGTCCACGCTGCTGCGGAGATAGGCTTGCGAGTAAGGAGCATCGGGCGATCCCCAGGCCACGCCAGTCGGCTTCCAGCAACCTTGCGCCACGCGCTCGACCCGACCGCCAGCCCCGCGCACCACCAATAACGGATCCCAGGCATACCTTTCGGAACCCGGATCACTCACAGCCGTGCTCTTCCAGGTCTGGCCGTAATCCGAACTGTTCCAGAGCGCCTTGAGATCCTCGGGAAAGGCCAGCAGTTTCCCATCACCCAGGCACGTCAGCCCCAGGCCCACGCTGTTGGGCTGTCCGTTGGTAGCTCCCTCTCCCCCTTGGGAGAGGGTCGGGGTGAGGGTGCCAGGCTTATCCACGCTCAACCAGCGCCGTGCGCTCCACGTCTCACCGTGGTCGGCGCTGGTGATGAATGCCGAGTGGATCGGCTGCCTGCATTGGACAAGCATGAGCACCCGGTCCTTTTCAGGCAGATACACCAGATACGGCATCTGGGCGTTCTCGCCGTTCCACGGCTGGCTGATCCACTGCATCTGCGCGGGCCGAGTGGCGGGTTTCTTCTCCCCGTCGAGCTGGAGCACGACATGTTCCCGCTGCCCGAACGGATGCGGCTTCGACGGCGGCAGACACTGGTCCAACTGCGCCCGCGTCACTGCCTCCCCGCCAAAGTCCCCTGCCTCAATGGCCTTCAGCGCCGGTGCCAGCATCGATTCTCCCCCCACCGCGTTGCAAGTCACCAATTTCGCCGCCAGCAGCACGATCCAGAAGCGAGCTACTGACAAGACTGCGGGACAGACAACCCCGAGCAACCCCTCACCCCTGCCCTCTCCCCTTCTGAAGGGGCGAGGGAGAAGCCTCCGCAGCTTTTGGTGTAGTGCCGGCCGGGGATTCCTCAGTAAGGGCAGCTTCAGGTAGCGAGTGATGGTCCTCGTTGTCTTCATTTGAAAGTCCACAGGCATATCAGGACGTGAGGATTGAGCGTCCTGGGGCGGGTTGTCAATGCGGACCCGGATTGCAATTGCGTCTGGCCAGCCAAATAGACCACGATTGGGCATGGAATCGAGCTCTGCATTACTCACCGAGCCAACGGCAATGGCGGTGAGCGCTGCCATCGCACGGCGGGTGAGTTGCCGCGCCTACCAAACCACCCCAATCCCCGAGGCGCATCTGATGCAGATGCTGGAGGCGGCCCGGCTCGCCCCGTCGGCCTGCAACCAGCAACCGTGGCGGTTTGCCGTGGTGCGCGATGCCGAAGTGAGGCGGCGAGTAGTGGAAGAAGGCTTCCTGCCGGGTGCCAGGATGAAGTGGGCGCTGGACGCTCCCGTCCACGTCATCATCGGCATGGAACGCTCTTTTGTAACGCACCGGCTCGCGCCCTCGGTCACCGGTGTTGATTACCCCTGGGTGGACATTGGCATCGCCGGAGAGCACCTGGTGCTTGCGGCCACCGAACTCGGCCTGGGCACCTGCTGGATTGGTTGGATCAGGCCCCGCGTGCTGGCCAAGATTGTGGGCTGGCCAACCTCCGTGAAACCAGTGGTCGTCATCACGGTCGGTTACGCGTCTGATCCCGATTCAGCCCAGCTTCCCGCCTCGCGCCGCAGGCCGCTGGCTGAAAT
>CAIWJG010000294.1 GCA_903912925.1 uncultured Verrucomicrobia subdivision 3 bacterium
CATAGTGAGAATTGCTGGTTCAGTTCCTCCTTGTCTTCCGGCGGCTAAGGGGTTAACAGTCAGGCTCACAGAACAGCGAGCGAATCATGCACAAGGTTTCGACGGCAATTGGGGTCACTGCACCGGGTAGAGTGGGGCAGGGGCGTGTCGGGAAGCCCATCCACCCGGCGCAGTTGCTCGAAGCCTTGTGCCGTGCGATGAGCGTCCAGGTCCAGCGCGAGAAGAAGTCCCAGGCCGCGCCGACCCTCGACCCGGATCTTGCCCGCCGGCTGCCCTTGCGCCTGCCGCTGGCCGACGACAATCCGATCAACCAGAAGGTCGGCCTGAGTGTCCTGCCGAAGCTGGGTTATCGCGCTGACCTCGCCGCCAATGGTCTCGAAGTCCTCAAGGCGCTGGAACAGAAGGCCTGCGACCTGCTGTTCCTCGACGAAGACCAAGCAGTCCGACACGGTCTTTATGCAGCGCCTTAAATCGGGCCCGGCCGACAAAAATGTCCGTAGCGCCCCCACCCTGCCGAAAGAACTGGAACGAGCCTTCGCCCAGACCAAAGACCAGCTTCTTACGCTCCGCGACTAATGACCAGCCCCTGCGAAATCCTGAGTCCGAAGCCCGAAGTCCGAATTCGGTATTCGGTTTTCGGCCTTCTTTCGGATTTCGGATTTCGGACTTCGGATCTTACCCTTCATGCCCATAATTCCTGCCCGCCTTAACTACGGCGACACCATCGGGATTATCGCCCCCGCGAGCGCGCCGCTTGACCCGGAGAGCATTGACCGCTCCGTCGCCTTCCTCGAACGGCTGGGGTTCAAGACCCGCCTCGCGCCCAACGTCCGCAAACGCTGGGGGTTCCTCGCCGGCAGCGACCGTCACCGCGCTGGCGACCTGATGAAGATGTTCACCGACCGCAAGGTGCAGGCCATCATGTGCGTCCGCGGCGGCTACGGCACCGCACGGCTGCTGCCGATGCTCGACTACCGGGCCATTCGCGCCAACCCCAAGATCTTCATTGGCTACAGCGACATCACCTCGCTCCACTGTGCTTTCCTGGCCAAGTCCAACCTCGTCTCCTTCCACGGCCCAATGCTTAGCTCGGATTTCCTCAAGAAGGACTCGCCCGACTTCACCCTGCAAAGCTTCCTCAAGACTCTCATGCAGCCCTCGCCGCCGGGCGGCATTCGTGACGGCTACCAGCCGAAGACCGTCGCCATCCTGCGCCGCGGCATCGCCTCCGGGCCGCTCATCGGCGGCAATCTCAGCCTGCTCTGCGCCACGCTTGGCACACCGTATCAGCCCGCTTTCAAGAACAGTATTCTCTTCTTCGAAGACCTCGACGAAGCGCCCTACCGCTTCGACCGGTTGCTAACCCAACTGCTCAACGCCGGTCTGCTCCAGCAAGTCGCGGGCATTGCCATCGGCATCAATGCAAACTGCCATGACCCGAAGGCCAGGAACGCCAAGGAGTACCGCCAAACCCTGGAAGACGTGTTCCGGGAAAGGCTGCTCCCCCTGCGAGTTCCTGTCGCCACGGGTCTGCCCTTCGGTCACATCCCGCTGAACGCCACCCTGCCTGTCGGCGTGCGTGCCACCCTCGACGCAGTGAAAGGCGACCTCGTCATCGCCGAACCGGCGGTCAAGTAGCCACCCGCAGTCCGAACCGCCAAGGGAGGCCGAGGGATGCCGAAATCCGAGATCCGAAACCCGAAACCCGAAATCCGAAGGAAATCCGAAGGCCGAATTCCGAGATCCGAATCCCAGCCAGTCGCCTTCAGCATCTCAGCTTTTCCTCTTTGCGCCTTCGTTGTTCACCTGCCAAGCGAGTGGCACCGACCTAAATCGAACTTCAGCCCCTAATTCTTGGCCTTCTGGTCGGCCTTCTTCTTCTTCAGCTTGAGGTCTTCCTTGTTTGGATTGCACTTCTCGCAGGAATTGCCGTCTTTATGGGCGGCAATACAGCACTTATGCTTGCACTCCTTGCTGTCGGCGGCGGCCTGCTCACAGCAGGTCAGCTTCTTGGCGGGTTTGTCGGCGGCCAAGGCGGATCCCCCCAGCAGGGAGGATAAGCACCCTAGAATGACCATGAGCTTAAGCTGTTTCATCTTCTTCAATTCCTTACTTGCGCAGTCGCGGATGTGGCCGGGATTGGCGCAAATAACCGCTCGCAATGCAATCTAATATTTGGACGCGCCCCGGGGTTGATAAATTCATGCCCGGAAAAGTCACAGTTTCAACTTGATGGAGATTTGTGGGCTGGTTAGCTTGCTCAGGGCGGAGCGGTCCCGGGCTTCGCATGACCCGATGCAAACAAATACGGAAATTGGCTACAATTCGAAGGTCGAGGGTGACGTGATCGTCACCCGGCGCGACACGGCGATCGACTGGTTCCGCAAGGGGCTGGACTTCGGCGCGAATTGGGGCCGCAAGAATTCGCTCTGGCCCATGCCCATGGGGCTGGCGTGCTGCGCGATCGAACTCATGGCCACCGGGGCCAGCCGGTACGATATCTCGCGCTTTGGGGCCGAGGTCATGCGCTTTTCCCCCAGGCAGTCGGATGTGATGATCGTTTCCGGCACGGTGACGTATAAGATGGCTCTGGCGGTAAAGCGCATCTACGACCAGATGCCTGCCCCCAAATGGGTCATCGCCATGGGCGCTTGCGCCTCGACCGGCGGCATGTATCGCAGCTACTCGGTGTTGCAGGGGATTGACCGGTTGCTGCCGGTGGACGTTTACGTCGCCGGGTGTCCTCCGCGCCCCGAGGCGCTGCTCGACGCTCTGATCAAGTTGCAAAACAAGGTGGCCAGGGAACCGGCCATAGCAATGTTGAAGAAGGTGGCTTGAGAGTCCTGACTGATTCTCAATCCTCGACTCCCAGCAAAGCGATATGACTGCCCTGGAACTAGCACAACAGCTCAAAGCCAAATACCCCGGCTTGATCTCCGACCCGGTCGAATTCCGGGGCGAGGTGACGCTGCGGGTTTCTGACGCCGAACGGATGCCGGAGGTTTGCGCTGCGGCCAAGGCGGAACTGGGGTTCGACTACCTGGTGGACATTACCAGCGTGGACAACTACGGGGACGACCCACGCTTTACGGTTGTCTATCACCTCTACGGCTATGGCCACCTGTGCTACCTGCGCATCAAGACCGATGTGAGCGAGGAAAAGGGCGAGGTTCCTACCGTGACCGGGGTCTGGCGGACGGCGGATTGGCACGAGCGCGAGATTTATGACATGATGGGCATCCGGTTCCGCGGCCACCCTGACCTGCGCCGGATCCTGATGTGGGAGGGCTATCCCTATTACCCATTGCGGAAGGACTTTCCCCTGGCCGGCAAGCCGTCCGACGTGCCGGAGGTTGCTTTTACCAATGCGGCGCCGCTGGAAGGCGGGCCATTCGTAACCATTGCCGGGGGTAAGGACACGATTACGCGCGAGCCACGCATGCGGATTCCCGAGCCGAACGCTCGGGAAGGCGAGGGGCAGGGTGGCTCACACGTCCCAAGTCCGGGCGAAACAAAGAAATAGGCATGGCTGAGGCTCGGGACATTGAATTTAAGGACACTGCGGCGCGCCTCGCGGAAGCGAGGGGGTCTGCTGTCCAGGCCCCGGCTGGCCCGGACACCGGCGATCTCGAGGGCGAGAAGATGGTCCTGAACGTCGGGCCTTCCCACCCGGCCACGCACGGCGTACTGCGTGTCGTGCTGGAGTTGGACGGCGAAATCATCACCGGCGCCAGACCTGAGATCGGCTACCTGCATCGCGGCGACGAGAAGATTGCCGAGAACTTCACCTATACTCAGTTCATCCCCTACACGGACCGGTTGGATTACCTCGCGCCGCTGGCCAATAACGTCGCCTACGTGCTCGCCGTCGAGAAGTTGCTCGGCATTGACCGCCAACTGACGCCGCGCTGCCAGTTCATTCGGGTCATCTGCTGCGAGTTGGCGCGGATTTCCTCACACCTGCTGGGGGTCGGCTGCTACGCCATGGACTGTGGGGCACTGACCGTCTTCCTGCACACGTTTACCGAACGCGAGAAGATCCACAATCTCTGCGAGTCGCTGACCGGCGCGCGGTTCACCACGGCTTATACGCGCATCGGCGGGCTCTCGCGCGACATGCCGCCCGGCTGGGCCGAGCAATGCCGCAAGTTCCTGAACGAGGTGGTGGTGAATATTGATGAGACGGAGACGTTCCTGACGCGCAACCGCATCTTCGTGGACCGCACGCAGGGCGTGGGCGTGATCCCCCGAGACGTGGCGATTGATTACGGGATGACCGGCCCGAACCTGCGCGGCAGCGGCGTCGAGCACGACCTGCGCAAGGCGCATCCGTATCTGGTCTATGATCAATTGAAGTTCGAGGTGCCGGTCGGCACCACGGGTGATTGTTATGATCGCTACCTGGTGCGCATGGAGGAAATGCGCCAAAGCGTGCGGATCGTGCACCAATGCCTCGACCAATTGCCCGGCGGCCCCGTCAACGTGTCCGACGGCAAGATCGTCCTGCCGCCCAAGGACCGCGTGCTGACGCGCATGGAGGAACTCATCCATCATTTCATCAACGTGACGCAGGGCGTGAACGTGCCGCCGGGTGAGATCTATTTCGGGCACGAGAATCCGAAGGGCGAGCTGGGCTTCTACATCAACAGCAAGGGCGGGGGCACACCCCACCGGCTGAAGATCCGGTCGCCATCATTCGTGAACCTGAGCGTCCTGTCCTGGCTGCTGCCGGGTCACATGATCAGCGACGTGGTCGCGATTCTGGGCTCGTTTGATTTTGTCATGGGGGAGTGCGACCGATGAGCGAGATTCACTCCATGGAGCCGATTCCGAACCCGCTGCGGGAGCAGCCGGATTTCGCGGTGCCACCGGATATAGCCGCGGAGATCGATGAGTTGATCACCCACTACCCCAAGAAACGAAGCGCCTCGTTGATGCTGTTGCACGCGGTGCAGGAGCGCTTTGGCTACGTTTCGCGGCAGGCAGTGGAATGGATTGCGGCCAAGCTGGAGCTGCAGCCGATTAACGTTTACGAGCTGGTGACCTTCTACCCGATGTTCCACCGGGCACCGCTGGGGAAGTACCATTTCAAGATCTGCCGCACGCTGAGCTGCGCCTTGGGTGGCTCTTACAAGTTGCACGAGCACTTTTGCACGAAGCTCGGCCTGGACCCGCACGCGCATGGGGCGCAAACGACGAAGGATGGCAAGTTCACGGTCGAGTTCGTCGAGTGCCTGGCCGCCTGCGGCACCGCACCGGTGATGATGTGCAACGACGCCTTTCACGAGGACGTTTCAGAACAGCGAGCAGACGAGATATTGGGGGGCTGCAAATGAATGGGTCTAGCCTCATATTGGGAAGTTGGCTGCCCGACATGGATTTGAACCTTGAAAACAGGGGTTTTCGGCCTGCCGCTCCTTACCGTTCGTTGTATCGTTTGTGTCAGTCATCGCGGCGTAACGACACCAGCAATTCGCATTATGGATGAGATGGGGGCGCCGGGTGAGGGCACCCGGCCTACAAGCGGGCGGTTTTGTGGGGGATGTAGGCCGGG
>CAIWJG010000295.1 GCA_903912925.1 uncultured Verrucomicrobia subdivision 3 bacterium
GAGACTCCGTGAACCGGCAGACCGGAGGTCTGCCCCACACCTGAATAGTTACCCGGCCCTTAGTGTCTTTCCTCAAGTCTGTCATACGCTTTGCATGTTATTTTAGGCTCAGCACTTGGCCCAAGCCGACTTCACACTACTGGGGCGCAGTTGCTTCCCCCACCACCAAGCCGACGGAATGCCTCGCCACAGGCATGGTAATTCTCAGCGGACATCCCCATCACGCTGTATTCCTCCACATAGCCGATGAAGCCGCCCGTCGCCGTTCCCAAGAGGTCATAGAGCCGCTGCGCCTCCGTGTAGATTTCCTTCGGCGTGCCCCGGATGGAGACGGTCTGGTAGCTGATTGGCAACATGAAGCATTGGCGGCCCCGCAACTGGCGCCCCACCTCTGCCACTCCCACCACGTTCGGCTGCGAGATGTTGATGACGTCCGCGCCGATCTCATGGAAATCGTGCATGATCGCATCGAAGGCACCGCAGCAGTGATACCAGGTGTGCAGCCCCAAGCTGTGCGCGTAGGCAAACTGCCGGGCGTAGCGCGGCTTGAATAGTCGCCGCCACAGCTCGGGCGAAATCATCAGGCCCGTCTGGGTGCCCCAATCGTCGGCGAAGTGGATGCCATGGAACCCAGCTCGCGCGGCCAGTTTCATCAGTTCGCATTCGAATGCGATAATCCGGTCCATCAGTGCCGCAAACCCCTCCGGGTTATCGAGGAAATCGGCCATGGCATTCTCGAAGCCGCGCAGCAGGGTATAGACGGTGAATCCGCTCAGATCCAGACTCGCGAGGCGATAGCGGTCGCCGCAGGTCTTGAGAAATGCCGGCACCGCCGACATCCGCTCTGTCTCACGCAGGGCAGGGATGCGAATGCCGCGTGAGGGCACGCGGCCTACAGGTTCAGGCAGCTCAGAATAGAACGGTGCGACGGGGTGGCCCATGGTGCCATCGCCGAGCGATTCCAGCCGGTAGCCCCATTCGTTCTCGGACCAGTTCCAGGCGTTCGGGGTGCCATCCCCGGGCGCACCGAGCGCCAGGTGATAGAGCATGATATCACCCTCCTCCTGGTCGCGATTCCAAAAGACAACCGGGACGCGCTCAGGCCGCTCAAACCCGATCGCCTGCTCCACGAGCTTTTGGCGAGCTACAGTCATCAGCCGCCAGCCAATTGCTTCTCGATCCAACGGCGGTTGCGCACGGCTGAATCAAAGGGGTTGCGGTCCTCTGGCTCATCTTCCCAGGAATACCAGCCGGAGTAGCCGATTTCCTTCAGCGTGGCGATGCAGGCCGCCACTTGGACCACGCCTTCGCCTAGCAGGCAGGTTTGGTGAGCACCGACGGCTTTGACATCCTTGAGGTGAACATGGCGGACCAGCGGCCCACAGGCGCGGATAACCTCCGGTGCCGAGACCCCTTGGGTGCCAAGCCAACCAGTGTCGATGCATATCCCCAGCCATTCATTGCCACCGCCCACGATCTTGAGCAGCTCGCCGGCGCTCTTCTGGGGATGATTTTCCAGGTTGAAGTGTACGCCCATTTCCCGGCACATGGCCGTCGCCTGCTCGGGCGTGTTGTCACCGATCCAACCGTTGAGTTGAGGGATGCCCAGCCACTGGCAGATTTCCAACGTCTTGCGGCTCAAGATGCCCCCGTAGCCGATGGCCTTGAGCTCTTGCTCATCCATGATTGCCTTCCAGGTGGCACCACGCTCACGGTTCATCGCCTCCGGGGCTGCGTGCGCCTCCCAAATCTCGATTGCGCGGAAGCCGGTGGCGTAGATCTCCTTGCAAATGGACCGCCACGCCGCCGCGTCCGTGGCGGCGACGGTTTGCTTATGTTGTTCGCCCCAGTGTGCCAGCTCGAATTTGTAGCCTGAGACCTGTGCCACCAGGTTCGCTGTAACGAAAGCGACCCGAGCGGAGCTGCTCGGCTGGCGTTTCAAGTTCGAACAACCCGACGAGCCGGCGATCAAGCCGGCACTCGCCAGAATGGTTCTGCCAAGAAACTGGCGCCGGGAAACGGACGCTCTTGCGGCATCAATGGCCGGGTCCGGGTTTATGATTCCACCGCGGAGTTGCGACTCAGGGCCGTTTTGAAAATGGTGAGGCTTCATTGTATTGCAGGCCAAGTCTTACAGGGAAGTTGTTGTATGTTCTAGTCAAATCCGCTTGTGATAATGCTCCCCAGGCGCAATTCTCGACTCATTATATGAAGCCGACAATTCTGCTGAGCCTGCTCGCCCTTGTGCAGGTTGCCCTGGGTGCGCAGTCAAGCAGCCGACTGTATTACAACCAGGACGACACTGATTTCTTCTGGTCGTCGCAAATTCCCGCGGGGAAAGCCGGCGAGACGCTCGACGGGTTTGTGGATGGGATTGCCCGGGCCGGGGTCACGGTGTTTCTGTGCAACATAAATGCCCGCCGCACCAATTACCGGAGCCAGGTGTGGGATGCCTACTGGGATGGTTATGATCCGGCTGGCCCCGACGACCAGCCATTCCTGGCCTCCATACCACGCTCAGAGGTGGCGGCCTATCGCAAGGGCATCGGCAACATGCTGGCCGTCTATCAACAGGGTGTTGACTATCCCGCCCGTGTGATCCAGCGCTGCCGGCACGATAAGATGTCTCCCTGGATCACCCTGCGCATGAACGACTGCCACGAGAACAATATTCCCGCGCATCCCTTTCATGGCAGCTTCTGGGTCAAGAACCCACAACTGCGCCGTAAGAACTGCTCGGGCTATTTCGCCACCTGCCTGGACTATGCGAACCCGGAGGTTCGCGCCTTCTACATGTCCCTCGTTGCCGAAGCTTTGGATCGCTACGATCCTGACGGCCTTGAGCTGGATTTCATGCGGGAGCCGTATGTCTTCAGCGCGGACAAGGAACGGGAAGGGGCGCCCATCCTGACGGGCTGGATGCGCGAGGTCCGCAAGCGGGTCGGTGATGCCGCAACCAAACGCGGGCACCCAATCCGCCTCGGAGTCAGGGTGCCCTCGCGGCCCGAAGTGGCTGTGGCCATGGGGCTCGACGCCGTCAGTTGGGCCAAAGAAGGCCTGATTGATGTGCTGGTGACCACACCGCGTTGGGCGACCCTGGAGTTCGATCTGCCTATCTCCCAGTGGCGGCAGGCGCTGGGGAACACGAAGGTCGCTCTGCTTGGCGGGCTCGAAGTTCTTTACCGACCAGTTCCCGGGGGCCCGGCTTCGACGGTCTCGCCCGCACTGGCCATCGGGGCAGCGACTAGCGTTCTGTCGCAAGGTGCGGACACTGTCTATCTCTTCAACTACTTTCCGGGGACGTTTCCACCGCCGGCCTATCAGGAAACTCTCCAGGCCATGGCCTCGCTTAAATCAGTGCAGAAGCTGCCCCGGCGCGTAGGCGTCACGTATTGCGACATCACCGCGCCTGGCGAACAATACCGGCCGCCGCTGCCTGCGACTGGCAAAGACGCGACCTTCCAGATAAGGCTCGGCCCCGTGCCGGACCGCCATTGGCTTTGTGATGTGGTGGTTGGCGTTGCCCCCGCGCCAGGGGGTGTCGGCTCGGCCCTGACGCTACGGGTGAACGGAACCCCATGCGAATTCCTTGGTGACGAGTCCGCCAAGGGCGACCTCCGTCTGACTTCATTCCGAGTTCCTGCGTCGGCGCTGAAAGGAACTGAAGTCCACGAGGTGAAGGTCGCCAGCGAGGCGCCGGCACCGCTGAGCATTCGGCAGGTGGAGATGTTTCTCAGGCCGCCCGACAAAAGATAAAGCGGAAATTCAGAACTCCTGACCCGCTGCCTGGGTTTGGGGCGGCGTGGAATTTGACTGAGCCCATTTCCAGCTCGGGGCACCCATTCCCCCTCACCCTACCCTCTCCCCGGAGGAGAGGGAGAAGTATCCGCCGCGCTACGACCCTTTGTGGCGCTGGGACATTCCTGGCGGCGGGTCAGGCACCCTCTCCTTTGGGGAGAGGGTAGGGTGAGGGGGAACGGGGCTCACGTCGTTTCCACGGGCTCAGGATCTCTGAAATTGGGAAAGCAGCCCAGTGAAGTAGCAGGAAGACTTCACGGGCCAAGGAAAGCAGAAATAAGAAGGGGCGGAATGCAAAACGAGTGGCTTCGGATTTCGGCTTTCGGATTTCAGGATGGAGTTCTGTTTAACCTAAATTGAGGCTCTCGCCCGGCAGTAGCAGGTGCAGGTGTTGCTGCGCCGCCTTGAATTTCTCGATCGCGGCGGGTCCGTCGATTTTAATGGGGGGAAACGTGTTGTAATGCAGGCCCAGAATCTCGCGGCAGCGCACGAACTCTGCCGCTTTGACGGCGTCGTTGATGCCCATGGTGAAGTTGTCCCCGATGCACAGCGCCGCAAACGTCAGCCGGGTGGATTCACCAATGAGCTTCATATCCATTGTCAGCGCCGTGTCCCCCGAGTAGTAGAAATTCCCGTCGGCGCTCTCGACGACGAATCCGCCCGGGTTCCCGCCATAGGTCCCATCGGGCAGGCTGCTGGAATGAATTGCGTTTACGAACTTCACGTGGCCGAAGTCAAACTGCCAGCCGCCGCCGTGGTTCAACGGATGGGTCTTCTGCAACCCTTGTTTGCCGAACCACTCGGTGATTTCATAATTGGAGACGATGGTCGCGCCGGTACGCTTGGCGATGTCCGCCGCGTCGGCCATGTGGTCGGCGTGGCCGTGCGAGATGAGGATGTAGTCTGCGTGAACCGTCTTCACGTCAATGGCCTTCGCCAGTTCGTTGCCGGTGATGAACGGGTCGAACAAAAGAGTCTTGTTGGCGACTTGCGCGGCGAAGCACGAATGGCCGTAGTAAGTGACTTTCATCTCTGCTTTGTGGTTATGCCTTCTTTTCGATCAGCTCGCGCCCACGTTTCACGTTTCACCCCCCACTGCTGCTTATGCCTTCTCTTCGATCAGCTCGCGGCGGGCGCCGCCGAGAAGCTGTTCGATAAAGGTCGTCGAATACACGCCGCGGCGGAAATTCGGGTCCTGCAAGATGGCCTGCTGGAAGGAGATGGTCGTCTTGACGCCCGTGATCATGTATTCTCCCAACGCGCGGCTCATCTTGTCCATCGCGTCGCGCCGGTCCCGGCCATAAGTGATGAGCTTGCCGATCATGGAGTCATAGGCCGAGGGGATGGTATAGCCGGCGTAGGCATGGCTATCCACGCGCACGCCGCGGCCGCCAGGCTGGTAATACATCTCAATCCTTCCCGGGCTAGGGCGGAAATCATCAAACGGGTCCTCGGCGTTGATGCGGCATTCGATGGCATGGCCCTTGATCTGAATATCGCCCTGCGAATGCCGCAGGGGTTCGCCCATCGCCAGCATGATCTGATAGCGCACTAGATCAATGCCGGTCACTTCCTCGGTGATGGGGTGCTCGACCTGGATGCGCTTGTTCATTTCCAGGAAGTAGAAGCTGCCCTGGGTATCCACGATGAACTCGACCGTCCCGGCGTTGGTGTAGTTGGCGGCTTCGGCGATCTTGATTGCCGCCTTGCCCATCTTCCCCCACAGATTGTTGAACTTCTTGTCGTTCCGCAGCGGTGAGGGGCATTCTTCCACCACTTTCTGGTTGCGGCGCTGGATCGAGCAATCCCGTTCGCCCAAGTGA
>CAIWJG010000296.1 GCA_903912925.1 uncultured Verrucomicrobia subdivision 3 bacterium
CGCCGGCACCCCAGACCTATCTTGGCGGCGAGCCGGTGGAATGTCGCCGCGAACCGCATCCTCGATAATGGTGGGCCTCCTCTCCCCGCCCCTCTCCTCCAAAGGAGGAGAGGGAGAGGCTCTCGGCCGTTGCTCGCGTTCGCCAGATGCGTGTAAGATGCAGCGATGAAGGGCGCACTCCGTTTAATGCCGCCGGAGTATCAGGCGGTGGTCCACGCGGCGAGTCTGGTGGTATTCGAGCGGGGGGAGGTCGGTCAGGGTAGGGGATTCGGTCTCGTTGAGGATGGTCTTGGCGAGGCCTTGCAGGGCGCGCCATCGGGGCCATTCGAGGTCGGGGGCGTGGGTGATCTGCCGGAGCAGGCTGCGCCATTCGATGATGACGCGGTCAATGTCGCCCGGGCCGAGGAGGTCGGTAATCCAGCCCTGCTTGTTCAGGGGATTCTTGTGGACGGAGGCGACGATCTGCTCGGCACCAGCGCCGTATTTGGGGGGCACGCCGTTTTCGAGGTAGCCGGGGATGGATTGGAGGCCGTATCTCTCGTGACAAACAATCCCCAGCCGGCCGCCCCAGCGGTTGATGTCCTCCCCGGCGAAACGGAATCCGGCGTCCAGGTTGGCGACGTCGTAGATTAACTCGTCGAGCGGGTAGGTTTCTTCTTCGAGCGCGGCGGCGATGGCCAGGCCGTCGCCTTGACTGAAGAAGCTGACGAGCCGACCTCGTAGCGTGGGGACCCCCGCGGCGTCCACGAGCCCGAGCCGCCGCCAGAGCAGGGCGACGCCGGTGCTGGTGGGCAGTTGGCGGCAGATAGGAATGTGCGGGCATTGGGCGCAATCGGCTGCCAGGACCTCACGCTCGATGGGCTTCCACAGGGCAACGCCGTAGCGGTCCACCGGCACACGCAGGGTGAGGTCCGCAATGCTGACCAGGGCGAGGATGCGCTGGGGCTGGTTCTCGAACCTGGTCACCGGAGTCTTCTGTAGCGCCAGCTTCTCCTTAAGGAGCGGGGCAATCTTCTCCTCCCAGACTGGGAGAGGCACCTGGCGGCCATTCCAATTGGTCAGGCGGCGTATCCATTTGGCGAGCAATACGCGATCAGGGCCGAGGCGGTCGGCGACGGTGAGGGCGCGGCCGTAGGTTTTGTTGCCCTGCTCCTCGGACAGAATGCAAAGGGTGCCGGTGCCGATGCGGTCGATGGCGGGGGGGTGGGAAAGGACGTGGCGATATACGATTGGCGATTTACGATTTACGAGCTGGGGGGCGGATGGGGGCGCAGCTACAGCCGAAGGCTCGTCATTCGTAGTTCGTAAATCGTAAATCCGAATGTTCTTTAGCGGCGTGGAGATGGGCTCGCGCATGGTTTCCCACTCGCCGCGGCTGTTGAGCATTTCGCGGACGCGCTTGCGGACGTGGCGGGCGCGCTCGGCGTCGGTGCGGAGGCGGCACGGGACATCCGGGTGATGCAGTGATTCCTCGACTCCGAGGAAGATTGGTTTGGTGGTGAACAGGCGTTCCTGGGCGCGGACGGCTTCGCGGAAGGGGTCGCGGCCTTGTTGGGCGGCGACGACCATGATGCCGAGGAGGGCGGACCAGTCCACCGCGCCGCTGCGCGAGAGGTGGCACGGGTGCGAGTCGAGCAGGCGCAGTTCGTTGGCGGTGATCAGGACATAGCCGGTTTCGTCCAAGCCGCGACGGCCGGCGCGGCCAAACATCTGGAGCAGTTCATCGGGTTTGAGCAGTTGCTCGGCCTCGTCGCGGCGATAGGATTCGGCGGCGAGGGCGACGCTGCGCAGGGAGAAGTTGATGCCCGCAGCGAGCCCCATCGTGGCCACTACGACGCGCAGTTGGCCGGCCTTGGCGAGGGGTTCGATGACGCCGGCGCGGGAGCCGTAACTCAAGCCGCTGTGATGGTAGGTGACCCGAGCCTTGAGCAGCTTGGCGAGGTGTTCGCCGACAATGAGCTTCTGTTCCGTGCTGAGCTGGAGGGGGTTGGGAGTGGGCAATTGGCGGGCGAGCTCGGAAGCCATCGATTCGGCGGCTTGCCGGCGAGGGGCGAAGACCAGCACCGGCCCGAGGTCCTCGGCCAGCGCCTTGGCGATGAGCCGTGGCCAGTAGCCGCGAATCTCGTTTGGCAGGTGATAGCTGAGGTTGTTGGCGTAGACTTCCTCGAGCGGCACGGGGCGCTCCTCGTGGCGGATCAGGACGGCTTGGCGGCCCAGCCGCCCCAGCCATTTGACGACCTCTTGCGGGTTGCCTACGCTGCCGCTCAGGAGCAGCAACTGAGTCTGCGGCGGCGCCAGGGCCAGGGCCAACTCGTAATTGAGGCCGCGGTCGAGGTCGCTGAGCATCTGGTACTCGTCCACGACGAGCAGGGACGGGCCGTCGCCCTGGATAAGGCGTTGCTTCTGGGTTTCCAGTGTCGCGACCAGCACGGGAGCGCCGAGGTTCTCAGCCAGGTCGCCCGTGACGATGCCGACATCCCAGCCGCGGGAGCGCCATTCGGCGAGCTTGTCGTTGGCCAGCGCGCGAGTGGGCACGGTGTAGATGGCCTGGCCGGGGTTCCTGCCCTGGTTGGACCAGAGCTCGAAGACCAGCGTCTTCCCGGCCCCGGTGGGCGCCTGGACGACGACGTCCTTGCCTTCGCGCAGAGAGGAGACGGCTTGCTGCTGCCAGAGGTCGGGTATCGCAACCTGGTTGAGGGCGGGCAGTTCGGCAAAGGGTGTGGGGAAGCCCGCATTCATTTCAGGTGGGCCTCCAGGAAGTTGAGGATGAGTGGCTTGTATTGCCCGGGGGAAAAGTTGAGCAGGTCTTCGTGGCGCGCCCCGTCAATGGGGACGAATTCCTTGGGCTCGGCCGCGCGCTGAAACATGGCCTCTGCCTCGGCGATCTTGGTTTCCCGATCCCGCGTGCCGGCAAGAAACAGCTTGGGCGCGGTGATCTTCTCGACGCAGACAGCCGGGCGCAAATCGTCCACGCCGCAGCCGCCGCGCAGCGGGAGTTGCGCCGTGAGCAACGGCGACAACCAGCGGCTCAGGGGGCCGAGCTGGATTTCCATGCGGTCTTTGGTCGCGTCCACGATGGTCGGGAACATGGACTCGAATACCAGCGCTTGCACGTCCAAGGGCGGCTGGGCCAGCGCGGCGGCCGCCGCGCCGAGGGAGATACCGACGACGCCCACGGGCTTGCCGGGGAAGCGGTTCTTCACAAAGGCCACGGCGGCTTGCGCGTCGCGGCTTTCGAGGAAGCCGAAGGTGATTCGTTTGCCGACACTTTCGCCGTGGGCCTGAAAGTCATAGAGCAGGACGGCATAGCCGGCCTGCGACAAGAACCGCGCCCGCTCGACGAGGGAGGATTTGGAGCTGTGCACCCCATGTTGGAGGATGACCACGCCGCGGCTGGCATTCGTTGCGACCAGCCAGCCGGAGATGGTAGCGCCGCTGGCGCTGGGAAAGGCGACGGGTTCCACGGCCAGGTCCTGCGGGAGCCGCACCGGATGGTTGCTCGGCGCGCAATACAAGGTGCCGAATATCCACGCACCGGCGCACGGGGCGAGGAGCGTGCCGGCAACGGCAGTGACGCAGAGCCACCGCCAGCGGCGCTGGAGGAATCGAATCACTGAATTATCCCGATTGTTATAAGTCTTTACGCCGCTTGAGGATGCGGGGCCTGCTGATGTGCGCCGGCCGCGCGTCCTCAAGCGGCGTCTTCTGTCGTCAGGTATGGAATGTGCTTTCTAAACCTCTGCCGGTAAAGGGGAAATCTGGGGAATGAAGAATGAAGAATGCAGAATGCAGAATGCAGAATGAAGACACCGAAACACCGAAACACCGAATCCCTTGACTTGGATAACCTGCAACCTTAGACTTCGCGCACATGCTTGCGGCTGATTCCAAAGTCATTTGTGTCCCGGTTTCCGACGCCTCGAGTGCCCAGCCGGCTAGTGACTGGAAGCAAATCATCGAGCCGGTAGAGCCGTTCCTCGAAGCCGTCGGTCGTCGGTTGGCGCAGCAGGTCGAGGCCTTCGACCCGGACATAGCCCGTTATGCGGATTACGCATTAACCGGGCAGGGCAAGCATTTGCGAGCCGCGCTGGTAGCTTTGACCGCCAAAGCCCTGGGGAAGATCAACGATGCCCATATCACGGCGGCGGTGATCATCGAGATGGTGCATCTGGCCACGCTGGTGCATGACGATGTCATTGACGAGGCCGACATTCGCCGGGGTCGCCCAACGCTGGCGGCCAATTGGAGCAACGAAATCGCCGTCCTTTTCGGGGATTGCCTGTTTGCCCACGCCCTGAAGCTGGCGGCGAGCTTTCCTACTCCCGACATCTGCCGTGCGGTCGCCGCGGCCACCAATACGGTCTGCTCCGGTGAAATCGTCCAAATCCAGCACCGGCGGGACTTCCAGTTCACCCGGGAGAAGTATTTCAAGGTGCTGGAAATGAAGACGGCGGAGCTGTTCGCGCTCTCCTGCGAACTGAGTGCCGGCCTTAGCGGCATGTCGTCCGAGGGGCGGCTGGCGTTGCGGCGGTTCGGCTTGGCCTTCGGCACCGCCTACCAGGTGTATGACGATTGTGTGGATTTGTTCGGCTCGGAAACCGCAGCGGGCAAGTCGCTGGGCTCTGATGTAGCCAAAGGCAAGCTGACCTTGCCGGTGCTGGTGCTTTGGGAACGGGCGACGGCGGCAGATCGGATCTGCTTGCGCGAGTTGGTGGAAGGGTGGCAAGCCAGTTCGATGAAGCGCCTGGATGAGTTGCTCGCGAAGTATGACGCCCTGGGAGCTTCGCTGGAGATCATCCGTCAGTTCTTGGAACAGGCACGCCGGTCGCTGCAAGCATTGCCTGTGTCCAATGGCCGTTCGGGTCTGCTGGGTTTGACCGAGTATTTGGCTCGGCAGGCTGATGCGCTAGGCTCGGTACGCGCGACCGGCTTGTGACTATGACTGAGCCGGCAAGCCGCGAGGCCGCCAACCCCTCAGATGAACCTGCCAACGGCGCGGGGGACACGCCGGTTCCGGTCGAGGAGATGGTCCTGGTCAAGCGCGCCCTGAAGGGTGACCTGTCCGCCTACGACGACTTGGTGCGCCGCTACCAGGAACGCATCTACGCCACCATCTACCACATGACGTCCAACCATGAGGACGCCAACGATCTGGCCCAGGAGGCGTTTATCAAGGCCTTTCAAGCCCTCCGATCTTTCAAGGGCGGCTCCAGTTTTTATACTTGGGTTTACCGCATTGCCGTCAACAAGACCCTCAACTTCCTCAAGCAGCGGAAGAATAAGACGCACATGAGTCTGGACGACTTGGACTTCAATGCCGAGCATGACCCTGACCTGGTGGCGCTGATATCGGACAAGACGCCTCGCCGTGAAGCTGGCCTGGCTGAGCTGCAGGAAAAATTGAACGCTGCCATGCAGAAGCTGTCTGAACCCCATAGACTGGTCGTGACATTGCATGATGTGCAAGGGCTGTCGCATGAAGAAATAGCAAAAATTATGGATTGCAATGCTGGCACCGTACGGTCACGGTTGTTTTACGCCCGGCAACAGTTGCAGGCATACTTGTCAGATTATTTGCAGTAAGTATGAGTCAGGACACCGAGAACTTTGAGCAGTTGCGGCGCTTGTTGAAGCTCAAGCGCTACGAGCAGCCCCCCCCGCGTTATTTCAACGACTTCTCCAGTCAGGTCATTGCCCGCGTCAAGCGCGGCGAGCGGGGCGACGGCTACGCCTCGGTGGGGCGAGTGCTTTGGGAAGCCCCGTGGCTGCAGCGGATTTGGGCGGCCTTTGAAGCCAAGCCCATCCTGGCCGGCGCATTCGGTCTGGCGGTGTGCGCCACACTCATTACCGGTGTGATTTACTCGGAGAGAACCGATCTTCAGCCTGTGGCGCTGATCCCGGGCGCAGAGGCATCGATCTCCGGCCCAATGGACAGCCCAATGGAGATTGCGAATGCGATGGCGGAAAACCGCACGGCGCTGATCAACCCCGCCGCAGGACTCGAAGGCTCGCTCTCGAACTCTCTTAGCGCGCTACCGACGGACGGGCCGTTGTTCGACCTCCGTGCTGACCCCGCCAGCTTGACCATTCCCGGCCGGAACTGACCTCGAGGCTAATCCGGATATTCATACCCCCGAACGCCGCGTGAGGGCACGCGGCCTACAGGGCTAATCCTCGCGGTCGAACGCCAGATCGAGCCCATCCATCCCGATGGTGAGGCGATCACCCTCAAGGGTGGCGGCTAGCTCCTCATCCCTGCTTCCGCCCGAAAAGGCGATCTGATACTTGCCGTCCGAGGCTTTCCACTTCCCCTTCAAGGTCTGCGGCCCGCTGCCGGCTGGTGCCGCACCCGCTGCCGCCAGCTTTATCTGCGGCACGTTCTTCAGAATCGCCTGGTGATCGGTCATGGCCACGAAGCTGGTTTTGGCGAACGCTGACACCATCCATCGCTTCCACTTTTGCATATCCGTAGAAGAGACGTTTGGTTTGGCTCGGCGGAGCAGGCTCATGGCGACGTTCACGTTGAAATTCCAGCGCCCCAGAATCTTCTCCGAATCGTATTTGGCCGACTTGCCGGTTGTCAGGAAAGCCGGCAAATCTTTGAGCTCAGGAACCACAGTGGCCCAAATCAATTTGAGCAGGTCGGGATTCTGAAGAATCGTCTGTGCCGTGGGCTGATCGAGCACCGCCCTGATCGGCTCTCCCCGCTGCCGAAGCTCAGTGAACTGCGTATCGTTGCCGATGTCCTGGAACTCTTGCCGCTCCGCCAGCGCGAGAAAGGCCGGGTAACGAGCCAGTCGAGCTTCCAGCAGCGGATTCCGGTAGATGAGGCCTGCCACGTCCGCCGCGTCGTACCAATCCTGGGGCATCGGGTCGATCGCCCGCGCCACCTTCGCAAAACCTGTGCTCTGCACGTCCTCGCCCAGCCGATTGAAAACACGAACTATCCTTGCGTCATTGGCCTCGGTCGCCAGTTGCACGGTCCAATAACTGAACACGTAGATCACGAACGCAATCAGGATGACATAAAGGGCGCCGTTGCACAGGCCCAGGCATAAACCGATCCGGTGGCTCAAGCGTTCCCACAGCGCGAACCTTAGGTCCCCGGTATGATACCTGAAGTGCACATCCACCTTTTGATGGACGGTGTACGCCCCGACTTTGAAGGCGATCGAGATTATCAGGAACACGATGAGCGGCGCGAGCACCCAGGCCAAAACTGGGTTCTTTACTCCGAGACCGACGAGCAGCGGCTTGAGTAGTTTTCCCAGTGGTCCGGCCAGGAGCGCGCCCAGCAGGATGCCGACCGAAGAAAATGCCATCCGGATAGCACCCTGCCGGTATCCAAGCCCAGCCAGCGACGCCAACAGCACCAAGGCAAGAAGCCAGAAGATCATGGGGTCTAGTTAAAGAGCTACCGGCCCAAAAAGCACGCACAAAATGCGAGGCGGCGGGGGCGTTGAGTTGGCCGCCGTTCGGATATCGGACTATTCAGCAGGGGGCAGTGAGGTCAATTGCGATGTGCCTGAATCCGAGGCCCGAAATCCGAGGTCCGAAGGAGGGCCGGGGCGGAGATCCGAAACCCGAAACCCGAAAACCGAAGGAAATCCGAAATCCGAGAGCCGAAATCCGAAGTATACTACACGCGGGTTAGTGTATTACTTGCGTTGTGGGGAACAGTTGGAAATTCCAAGTTAGCAACGAGGCGAGGGCGGCCGCGTGGTTGTGATGGGCCAAGGCGGTGGTCTGGAGGATGGCGTTTTTCATCGTCGC
>CAIWJG010000297.1 GCA_903912925.1 uncultured Verrucomicrobia subdivision 3 bacterium
CAAGACGGAGCCGATGTGGATTTATGCAGGTCACGACCATTGACCACACGCCGCCGAACAAAACGGATACACCGAATGCCGCGATAGTGCTCTGGTTGCATGTTGGCCGCCAGTGGCGCGGCATCGGTGATCCGTGGCGTTAGGCCAACATGAAACCCACACGCCTCAGATGCTGGGCAGGTTTGATTTCCATCGCATGGATGGTGGGCATATACGAGCTTCTCAATCATGCCTCAGAGAATTTCATTCTCTTCAGGTTCGACTTTGCGGCATTTTCAACGCAGTTCACATACTTGGGGATTTGGTTGGGTGTTGGACTGCTCTTTGCGATTGCTGGCTTGCGGTGCGGAAGGTCAGCAGGTCAGGTTTGTGCCATAGCAGCTATCATTGTATTTATCTATTATGCGTGGCATTTGTTTTACCCTTCGGAAGTTCCAGGTATGGCCTAACGAGGCGATCCACCGAATGAGCGGCACGCACATCTGTTCACGATTCGAGTGGCCCTGGATGCCGCTCATCGGTGATCTTGATCGTTAGCCATGAACACTGACAGCGTGGAGAGCGCAAGTTCGGTGGGTGCTGCCCGGCGCTGGCTTTCTCGGCTGGTCATGACCGTCCTCGTGGGGGGCGCGGTCTACGTCCTGAGTTACGGCCCAATGGAGCGCTTAACTTGCACAGTGGCGCTTAGCGGACATAGCGCACCTGGCGGTAAAGTCATTCGTGAGCCTCTACTCGCAAGCTGGGGCGGGTGGGCAGCAGCCATTTACAGTCCGCTGCTCGCTGTGGAGTGCGGTAAAGCAGGTCCTTTGGCTCGCCGGATTCTTTGCTGGTACGTCGACCTTTGGCTATACGGACCGTCAGGAATCAGACGGCTGGCTAACGAACGCGGTGGAGTGGACGCCGGTCGAGCGTTTCTGTTTGCATTTTTGCGCTTGTGGCCCGGCGCCACTCACCGCGAACGTTAGCCCATTACACGCGCCATGATCCTTGTTGCGTTATCTGTGATGATTGGCGGCGTTGCTCTGCTCACCGTTGGACTTTGGTGGCTATTGAAAGTGTTCCCGCGCATTGCGGCTGCCGTGCGCTTGTCAGAGATACAGTTGGCCGTGGGACTCGGCTTTCTCATGCTTTGCACGTTCTGCATCTGTGCGGGGTGGAGGGTTGAGTGTCCATTTTGTCATGCTGGGCACGTGGACGCACAGGGTCACTGCAGGTTGGTTCAGCAGGGACTGCACTGCGGGAATTTCTACACGCACCCCCAGTGGGCGCAGATGTCGGAGAAAGAGCGGAGCGGGTGGACTGGAGATCCGGGGCATTACCGAGCCGAGACTTGTCCGTGGTGCGGACACACTGGCAAGATGTCGCGCATCGCCATTTGGGTGGATTGACTACGATGAAATTCGCTAACCAAAGGATTGAGCCGATGACGAGCAGCGCGTGCATGTCAGTGTTGCAACCGGGCGTCAAGGGCGCGCTGCTCGTCACGGCTCATCCTCATCGTTCGGCGAACTCGCTCGCATGATCACAGTCTTCCATATTCTGCCGGGAATGGGGCTTGTATTCGGAGCTCTTGGCGGATTTGCTCTCGGCTCTCGCCTTGGAACGATTCCCGGGATCATGTGTGGCGCTCTTGGTGGCGGAGTCGGCTTGGTCTGTGGGCGAGTCCCTTTCGTTTTGGTGCTCAAGTCCATGAAGCGGGATTTCAGAGGCATGACGACAGCGAAGCTTCGAGCCATGTTGCGGGATCCGGGTTTTCTCGCTCCAAACGCGCTACTGCTGGAGCTTGGTGCGCGTGGTGAGGACCTCGAACGCGAAATGCCAGTCGTTATTGACATGTTGACCGCTCCAAGCCGAGAGAGGCGCGTGCGTGGGTGGCATGCCCTGGAATCAGCCTTTCCCGCACGAGCTAGGATTGTCAGCGACTATCGAATTGACGACACCCCAGACGAGTGTCGGAAGAAGATTCAGCGGTTGAGTATCGCCGAACAAGGCGCTGCACCGAATGGCGGCCCCGCCACGCAGCTTGGCAATTCGGGAGCCACGGAGGGGCCGCCATCGGTGAGCTGATCGTTCGGCGGAGAAAGGAAACACATGCGCTTAGCTCTGATCGTCATGTTTGCGTGCATATTGTCGGCTCACTCAAGGCCGATTGAAGTGCCCACTTACCAGGAACTGCAAACCAGGGCCGATGTTATTCTGGTCCTTAAGGTCCAAGCGATCACGGAGCGGGAGCCTAAGGCAGGGGAGCGCGTGGACACGAATTTCTACCAGTGCTACACCGCCGAATGCAAGGTGCTGAGTGTGCTCAAGGGGAACTTGGAACAGAAGTTGTTGTCTGTTCCCTTTTTCCAGCATCCGCAGGGAATCCCGGGATTCAACGGGGCCATCGCGGCGCCGTTCTCGCTGGAGGACGGCGTGGTGTTCCTGGCTTATATGAAGCGAAGCCAAAAGGACGAACTGACCCCGGTCACTGGGAACTATGACGCAGGTCTTTCCATCAAGATGATGTTCGACCGGCGAGGCGACCCTCAGCATGTGAAGCTTCCTCCTCACGCGACGAAACCAGCCGAACCCGGCGCTTCACCGAATGCGGCCCCGCCGCATCGGTGAGCTGCACGTTCGTCGGCACTTCAGCCGTCCACATGACCGACCCACGAACTTCACGGGCCGCGGCGGCGTGCCGCCTGCTCCTGGCGACTTGCGCCCTCTTCTTGCTCGCCTCAAGTCCCGCGCCGGCCGCCGACACAAACCTGATCCGCGTAGGAGTGTTTCCCTTTGCGGACCGCAGCGCGGGCGCAAAACACGCCGCTTGGAGCCGGGCGTTCCCGGATCGGCTGAGCAACGAACTCCAGGATGCCACCCCTCAGCGCCTGGATGTCTATTGCACGAAGGTTCTCCAGGCCCTGACCAACAATGCCTGGGACGGCCACCAGCCCGTGAGCCTGGAGCTGGCCCACAAAGTGGCCCAGGAACTCAAGCTCAGGCAGATCGTCCTGGGCGAGTTCCAGCGGGACGACCAGGGCTGGCAGGTGCGCCTCCAGGTCGTCGAGGCTGGGGGAGGCGCAGCGCCGGTGGTCCTGGAGTTCAAAGAGAAATCCACCCAGGACCTGATAGCCGGGATCGCGGAAAAGACGTGCGCGGCTCTGGGCGTGAAGCCCAATCCCGCGCGAGCCGAAGCGTGGCGGAAGTTCCCCGTTTCCAACGACGCGATCGACCGGTTGGTGCTGTTAAATCGCGACAAGACGGGAGCGCCGGACCCCGAACGGCTGGCGGCACTGCGTGCGCTCGTTCGCTCGGAACCGAATTACATCTCGGCACGGACGTCGCTGCTAAAGGCGCTGCTTGCCGAGGAGAACCTCGGGGAAGCAAAGGCGGAAGCGTTGAAAGTGACCGAGCTGGCGCCAGGGCTGTGCGTGGGTTACCTGGGTTCGCTCGCCTGCCTGAAAGGCAAGGAAACGGAAGCCCGGCAGGAAGAATTGCTCCTCCAAGCGCTGAAGGTCCATCCCGGGTGCCCGACCGCGGCGGGCGTCCTCTTCCCGATCTGGATTTCCCAGAGCCGCTGGGGCGAACTGAAGCCGGTCGCGGAAGAGGCGCACGCAGCCCGGCCGAATGAGCCGGCGGCGGCCATCGCGCTTGGGGCCGCCCTGGCGGGGCTCGGCGAGCAGGAAAAAGCGTGGGACCTCGTCAACGATGTGAACATTGACGATGAGGACGACGCGGAACTGCATGCGTCGATGGCCAAAACGGCGGCCAGTCTCCCCAGCATGCGGGTGCTGGCCCGGGAGTTTCTGTGGCTGCAGCGCCACTGCAACACCAACAAATGGGCGCGCGAATACTTCCAGCAAATGGGTGCCAGCTTCTGGCTGGCCTACGACAAAGACGCCCCGAAGCAATCTCCGCCCCGGCAGTTTTCAAAGGCAGAACTGCAGGCCGAGCTCAGCCGGCGGTTAACGCCCGAGGAATGCAGCCGGGTCGAGGACCCGCTCAAGGTCACGGAAGCTCTCATCGCCCAGGCATCGGCCTTGACGACCAACCTGACCAACGCGACCGCCAAGGCGACCCTGCTGTTTGGCGTGGTCCTCGAGGAGCGCGACGCCAACGAGCGCCAGGCCACCAATACCACGGCGCTTTCCAAACTCCCCGTTTGCCACCATTACGCCTCGCGGCTCGTCGCCCTGGCCCACGCCATTGGCCTGCCGGCGTGGCTGGTACACGTGGAGCTCTCGAGTGAGGAGGACTCGGGTTATCACGACCGGGCCGCCATCGAGGTCAAACCCGGCCGGGTTCTTTACTTCGATCCCACCTGGGGAACGCTGGGCAACCCAAGCGATAATCTCCGGATGCTCGACGATGTGCAGGCCATCGCCCACCACATGCTCCAGGGCGGCAACAAAGCCGGCGTGGAGGTCGCCCGGAAACTGGATCCGGAGGACCCTTGGACGCAAACCCGCGTGATAACCGAGCTGGCACAGCATGGGGAACCGGACGCGGCGCGGCGGATGTGGGACGCGCTGGCACCCGCATGCACCAATCGCTGGGACTACTATTACAGCCGTGGGGTAATCGAGGCAGAGAACGTGCAGTATCGATCTGCACTGGAGTGGTTCAAACGGGCCGACGCCCTGTCAACGAACAATGGCCTAATCCTGCTGGCCCTGGGCCAGATCTACCAGTGGCTCAAAGACGACCGCCAATCGGTGGCATGCTTCGAGCGCGCTTTGAAGCTCGGGGCGGCGAGCTATTTGTCGAGCCGGGCGGCCGACCTGGAATCGCGCACCCGGCTGATCCGGGGCATGGTGGACGGAGCCCAGGCCAGCGAGCAGGACGTGCGGGCCAAAGCCGAGAGCGGTGACCTGGCCTCGCAAATGTCGATGGCGAATATTTGCTTCAAAAGAGGGCAACCCGACGCGGGTTTACGCTGGCTGCTGGCCGGGGCAAAGCAGGGCGACGCGGTATTCCAGGAGAACTACGGCCGCAACCTCTTTCTGCTGAAGGGCACCAACGCCGCACCGGAAGCCGTGGAATGGCTGCGCAAAGCCGCGAAGCAGTCGAATGCCGACGCCTTCAACGAGCTCAGCCTGATTCTTTACGAAGGACGCGGGGTGCCGCGGGACGCCGCCGAGGCCTCGTTCTGGGCGCACGTCGGCGCCGCTGGCAGGGACAAGAAGTGCCGCGACCTGCTCCGGGAGATGCAACTCTTCGCCGATCCGGCGGCGTTTGCCGAAGGAAAGAAAAAGGCGGAAGAATGGCTCGCCGCCACGCGGAAATAATTGGGCTGGTTCGGTCACCCAGTCCGGCGCATCCGTCGCAACCCCGGCGCCGCAGCGAAGGACCTGTGAGAGCGATTGCCGTGAGGAAAATCCGAAGCCCGAAACCCGAATGAACAGCGAAGGCGCGAAGGCGCGAAGGCGCCAAGCCGGAGTGAAAGCTGCATTTCGTTTCCCCCTTCGCGACTTCGCGTCTTCGCTGTTCATTCCGAAGCGCATGAGGGAATGCAAACCCTGCCGCGAAAAGGCGCAAGGAGCGCAAAAGGTGTGAGCCTGTAGCCGCTTCTTGTCCTTCGCGCTTTTTCGCGGCGAATGATCCTTAGCCCTTCGCATTGGCTATTGGCTATTGACTATCCCAACCTCCCCTCTCCGCCCCGCCTCGCGCCGAACCCGGCTACTGGGCTCTCGCGGCAGATCCCGACCGTGGCAACCACCTCCCCGCGACGAGTTCAGACCATAAAGGGGTTCGTTAGATTGTCATGCTTCACCCGCGCAGCGCTCAGTCCTGCGGGCGCGCCACAAGAAATTGCCTATCATTTTTGCTGTCAGGATCGCCCTTGAAGAAGACCGCCCGCCCGGTTCCGATTACCTATCCCGCACCGATTCCTCATACAGTGTATCTGGGCAAATATCCTGTTCATTTGGCCAGGAAACCGTTCCGTTGCTCACGGTAACCTTGCGGAAATAGCCAGGCTCCCGCAATTCGCGAAACACCCCGAAATCAAGCAGCGGAGAACAATCAAAAACCCCGCATTGCCCATCCGTGAAAACGATTCTCAAACGATAGTTTGGCTCTGATTGGACCGATTTAACGCGTGGATTCATACGGTTCATTTCAGAGGCTCAATTTTGTATGGTTGTTGGCCAGCAACCGCCAGCTCCCAGTCAGCCAGCAACTCATCCCGGTGAATTTCCATCCACGCAAACACCAGCTTCAACTTGTTGTTTGGAACACTCCCTTCCAGCACTTCGCCATCCGGAATCGACAGCACGATTTCATGCTCTTGATAGCGGACATGGACGTGGGGCCGCTTATGCCTCCTGTTATCCAGGAAGAACATGGACACGATCACACCGTAAAACATTGAAATGACTGGCATAACGATTCGAGGAAAGTATCATCGGAAAACAGCCCAAATGCAAACTTTCGCCGCGTCCGCGTGCGGGGCCTTGGTTCGAACGAACAAGTTGTAAGCGATGTTCACCCGGAAGGTGAGCCGAAGAGTTCCGGAATTTGGTCTCTTTAGCGTTCTTCCCCGTATTTGGCGGGCTTAAAGGTCATCGTAGTTTAGCCCCAAGAGGGGCTGGCGCTTGGGTAGCGTTGGCACGTTTGGGGTTGTTGCCTGCGTGCAAGAAGTAGCGGTCACGCTGGGCGAGTTATCTCCGAAAGGCTGAAGGCTAAAGGCTAAAGGCTGAAGCCGGAGGGCAGCGGGTGGTGACCGGGCTTTCTGCCGAAGGTCGTTACGGCAGCAGCGGCTTGAGCCATCTGGGTATCGGGGGATTCAGTCTCACCCGCTGACCGTTCTGAACGACCGCAACCTGGCGGAATGGGGTTCAGTAGGGATCGAGGTCGAGTTCCCGCGCCAGCACGTCGGCGTTGACGAAACGCAACCCGGCGGGTTGGATATGGGCGTGGTAGAACGTGGTCTTGCCCGCGCCGTTCGACCCCGCCAGCGCCCCGATGAAGGGGCGCTGGTCCAGCGGCAGACTCATCGCTTGGCCGGCCTGGTCTTCGCGGCCTGGAACTGCCGGTTGACGAAGCGCCCCAGCGTGCGTTTGCCGCCGGCCTCGATGCGGACCAACAATCCGGGAGCGTCCCAGCAATTCTTCCAAGTAACTTCTATGGATCCTGTTCTGCTGCAACCAGATACGGGC
>CAIWJG010000298.1 GCA_903912925.1 uncultured Verrucomicrobia subdivision 3 bacterium
CTCAGCGACATATACTGAGCCACCTCTACTTCAATATTGTCCTAACCACTGAGGCCACAGCGCCTTATGCGGTCACCGAGTTCACAACTGAATTTCGCGATCATAGAGGATTATTGTCTGCCCCGCCCGGTCGCAGCAGCCGGAACAACTTGCTCCCATTCCCAGCCCGGATCGCTTATCCTCGCCCCATGCTGTTGCTCACTCATCCGCGGGGCCGACTGGCATGATCCCCCACCCCCAGAACACACCGCTCCGCTTTGGCCTGCTGGGCTTGCTGATGGCGGCAACCGCGGTCTTCGGCGCAGAGCTGTCGAAAACCGCCGCGCCGGCCCAGTCCGCTCTCGTGAGTCCGCTTCCATCATTGCCGCGAAACAAGTTCGCCTGACCCATTTTACCCTGCAGCGGCTGGTTCACCTCGGCATCCGGGCAAGAATATGCCTCACTGCCAAACGCTGGTTAACCCCGACCTTGTTCGCCAACCGCCACTCTCAACATAGCCCGCCGCTGCCACGGGCTGGGGATGGTTCTCGCCGGGGCCGCGCTCCTCGCACGGAACGGGGCAGGCGTGCGCCGTTGGCGCCTGGATGCCCGGCAGGTGGCAAGTCCGAAGGGGGATCGTCGCGACCTGGCTGCCGTCTTCGCCGCTCGCCGGGCCTCACCGAGCCCGGCGCTTTGGTATGACGCCCGAGCTACGCTCAACACCCCAACTCGACGAAACACGGGGCTGGGGGGGCGGGTCCAAGCTGACCGTTGGTCGACCCGCCCTCGGATGCCGCCGTTCGGGTCGTGGCGAGTGGCAAGCCCGGCGGATGTTCGCGCTCGCTACCGAGTCGCCGACGTTCGCCAACCTGCCACGCACATCATACCAACCCGACGCGACCTCGGAGGGTGGCCCTCGACTGGGTGGCGACTACTTCGCAGATTCCGCCCGACCACACGCCGATCGCCGGGCGTCATCTTACCCAGTGCCTTGGTATGGCACCAAGCTACGCCAAAGACACCAACTCAACGAACCCTGGAGCGGCGGCCACCCACGCTGGACCAGCACAACCCTCCCGCCGGTGGCGCGAGGATGGTAGCCGTGGGAGCCTAACGACCTCCTCATCAATCGCTCCCAGGATACCGCTATAATCCCCAGACGAGCTAGCGGCTGCCGCATCAGAAGGCTACCGTCGCCCGTGGGTTGGCCGACTGCTTGGCGATCGTCGGTCGCCAACTCCAGAGTCCGGCAACCCACCAGTCACGAGCCTCACTCCAACCCCAATCGGTATCGTAACCACCCCGCGACTCGTTCAACGCCACAACTCAGCGAACTACAGGCTGCGGGGCTGGCCCCATACCAGGTGCAGGGGATGGCGAGCCCCGACACCCGCGACCCAGCCGCCGACCAATGCCTGGCTGCCGCCTCGCCCGTTCCACTTACCACAACTGCCCTCGTTGCTGATGGTGGGGACAGCCGCGCCGATGCCGCTGCCGGGTCGCGCGTGGTTTGGAGATTCTGGGGATCCTGCTACCGGGCAAGGGGTGTCGCACCGAGACCCCGGTTCCCGCCTTCCTGACGGGCTGGTCGCCACCTTCAGAATACAGTCCGACGAGACACGAGGCTTGAAGGCATCCTCATACGTCCTGGGACTAATCCTCCAGGTGACGCCTACTCCATCGCGCGCGGGAGGTGTCGACCCCGAGGATGCCAGCGAGCCATCCACCGACGATGGCCCGGCTGCCGACTCCTCGGCTCCAGAGATCAGCAAGCCGAACGGCTACGCCCAGATCAATCGGCGAGACGCTAACCTTGGGGCCATGGTCCCATATGAAACGTCGGACAAGCTGCCGGATGTCGCCCGCCTGGTAGCGTGGGGGGTGTCAATCCCATGGACGCAACTGCCCGGCTGCCGCCTCGCCGGTTGCCACCGTCGGCGCTGGGCCGGGGCTGGGGGTGTCGCGCTGACTGAACCGTCGGACGACCGCGCCGATGACACCAACCCGGGTCGCTTGCCTCCGACTCCCCCGGTCTGGTCCGCCGCCGGGCGTCACCTAATATTACTATGTTAGGTAGAATCATTGATTTTCGGTGGAAATTGTGTTCCGCAGCAAGGCCAACACCCGATCAAACGTATCAACCACGGCTGCATCGCGTGCAAAACCTTTTCCCACGTAACACCAGAAGTTTTTTTGTTACTGTAGACGGATAGCGACGGCCGCTGCCTTCCTCGTCATAGAGTCAAATGTCCCTGTCCGGCCGGGACATAAGATGTGGTGCATCCCATTATACGCGCGTGCAGACTCTTTGTAGTTATGTTGCAGTGTCAGGCTTTGAAGTTTGCTCGCCCGCACCACCCACTGAGGGATTGGTGGGTTGGGAGCATCTTGATGCTGTGTTGCTGTGCGGCCTCGGTGTGGGCGGGGGTGGTGAGCGTGCGGGACGAGGGTGCGGGCAACGATCACCCGCGCAGCGCTCAGTACGGACGGGCGCGCGAAAAGCGCATTCCTATTAGTTTAGATGAGGGAGACAGGCAATGATAGACCGCAGGGATTTCCTGAAGGCTGGGATCGCGACGGCAATCGTTGCCGGCATGCCGCCACCCTTTTGCGACGCGAGCAGTGACAAAGATGCTTCTATCAGTTCAAATAGCGAGAATGCCAAGTCATTGCCGAGGCTCGAGCACGGCTATCGACATCAGTATCACAAAAGCCTCGTCTACAAGATCATTATAGGCTGTAAGGACAGTGCCGAACACACCTTGTCGCTGGACGAAGTGGCTGAGGTGGCCAAGCAAACATCGGCTTTGACCCGGGGGCTCAAACAGATCATTTATCTTGTCGGTTGGCAATTCGATGGCCACGACTCGAAGTACCCGGCATGGTCCGAGGTGAACCATCGTATCAAAAGGCAAAACGATGCCGATGCGCGAACGAGCGTGATCTGGCTTATAAACGAAGCCAGGAAGCACAACGCGTTCGTTGGGGTACACATTAACGTGACCGATGCCTATGAAAACAGCCCGCTGTGGCAGGAGTACGTTGATAACGACCTGATCGGAAAGGAAGCCGACGGGTCGCTCAGAAAGGGCGGGCTCTGTGGCGGAGAACGAGTGTATTCCGTGTGCAAGACAAGGGAATGGCAGACTGGTTATACAAAGAGGAGGATCGACGCCCTGCTCGAACTTCTGCCGCTCACGGAGACCGGGTCGGTACACTTGGATGCATTCGTACCTTGCCTTAGCCCAGGTCATGGAACCACCATGGAGCAGGAATTGGATGCTATGGCGGAGATGATCAAGTATTGGCGTTCCCGCGGGGTCGACTGTACGTCGGAAGATATCAACTATAGATTCGTTGGGCTGATTCCGATGGCGTTGCACCTGAATCTGGAAGAAAGAGGTCGCCTGAAATACCCGCCTCAACTGCTGTGCGGAGGCGGCTCGCTGTGGAATACGCGCATGGGCGGCGCCAAGCAGTGGTATCAGCCATTCGGCACACCTGAACCGCGACGGCCCGAAGGCGGGTGCCTCTACGAGGAAGCCTGGGGGAAATCTCAGGACAACGACGTCCACGGACTCAGTTCTATCCCCGCCCTGGCGAAAGAATTCTATACCAAAACCCTGCCCTGGCGCTATCTGAACGAATCGCGGCCGGTGCGGTTGGTTGAAACTGCGGAGTTTTACACTGTCGATTTTGAAAACGGCGCCAAGACGTCCGTTCGTCACAAAGACCGTTCGCTGACACTGAGCCATCACGGTAGGGTCTACGTAGACGGCATGGACTTCTTCGTCCCGGCCTTGTGGCTCGACAAAGAATGCATCGCTTATAGTCTGAATGGATGCCGCAAGAAATGGACGCTCCCGCCGGGATGGGAAAAGCTTACGGAAGTCCTGATGACCCAGCTCTACCCGTTGGGAGATCACAAGCCGAAGAGAATCCCGGTGCAAGGTGGGAAAGTCGAACTTGAGCTCGCGGCGGAGCAAGCCTATTCAGTGACTCCTGCTTAGGTGCGTTTCATCGGAAAGAAAGGATAGGATGATGAGTACAAAAACTGAGAATAGCAGGTCATTACTCACCCGCGCAGCGCTCAGTACGGGCGGGCGCGCCACAAGCCAATTCCTATCAGTTGTTTTGCGCCTTCATCAAGATTCTGCCGGTGTTCCTCGTCGGCCTCTTCTGTCTCTGCGTCCTCATCCAAGTGGTCGCCTCGCTTGTGATTGCCGAGCCGCTCAAGGAAGAAGCTAAGGCGCTCGTTTGGGAACACTGGACCGAACCGGTGCGCGCCAAGTGCGGCACCGGCCTGTCCGATTACCGCGTGATGTCGGCGGTGGTGCTGGTGACGTTCGTGGTGCTCTACCTGGTTTTCCGATGAAGTGCCAAATCATGAAGAAGACCATCCGTAGCCTGCTTGTGTTGCTGTTCGCGGTGCCTTTGGCAGTGTGTGCGACCGATTCAACGACCACTTTGATGTTTGACCACGCGGCCACGAGTTTTCACCAATCGCTCCCGCTCGGCAACGGGCGCATCGGCGCGATGGTGTTCGGCGGCTTGACGGAAGAGCGAATCGTGCTGAACGAGAGCTCGGTCTGGTCAGGCTCGCGCGAGGACGCCGACCGTCCGGATGCGCACGAGTCCCTGCCTGAAATCCGCCGCCTCTTGCTCGAAGGCAAGAATGTCGAGGCGGAGAAACTGGTCAGCGCCAACTTCACCTGCCATGGCAAAGGCTCCGGTCAGGGCAATGGCGGCAACCTGCCTTTCGGCTGTTACCAGACGCTCGGCGACTTGCGGCTGAAGTTTGGCAATTCGCAGGTCGCGGCTGAGGAATACTCACGAACGCTGGACCTACGCTCGGCGTTGGCGAAAGTGGTTTACCGGCAAGGCAGCGTGCGCTTCACACGCGAGCATTTCATCAGCGCTCCCGACGAAGTGTTCGTCTCGCGCCTGACTGCTGACAAGCCGGGATCGCTGTTATTCACCATCACCTTGGGCAGACCGGAACGGTTCGAGACCCGGACAACGCAGGCCGGCGAGTTGCTGATGACTGGCACCCTTAACGACGGGCTTGGCGGCAAGGGAGTGAGCTATGCTGCGCGGCTGCGCGCCCTCACTCGCGGCGGCTTGGTGAAGGCTGATGGCAAGACTCTGGTCGTGGAAAACGCGGATGAGGTTGTGCTGCTGCTGACCGCCGCCACGGACTACAAAGGATTTGCCGGTCGCCAGTTGGACGACCCGGTAGCTACGACCCAAAGCGATCTCGACCAGGCGGCCAAGAAGTCCTTCGACGAATTGCGCAGGGCGCAACAGGCCGATCACGGGAAATGGTTCAACCGTGTGGAACTGAATCTGCCCACGACTGCCAACAGCACCCTACCAACATCTCAACGTCTGACCGGTTTCGCGCAAGGCGAGCCGGACCCGGCCTTGGCGGCTCTTTATTTCAACTTTGGCCGTTACCTCCTGATCAGTTCCTCGCGCCCCGGCGGACTGCCCGCCAACCTGCAGGGTATCTGGGCTGAGGAAATTCAGACCCCGTGGAATGGCGACTGGCACCTCGACATCAACGTCCAGATGAACTATTGGCCCGCCGAGGTCTGCAATCTTTCCGAGTTGCATGAGCCGCTGCACAAACTCATCGCGTCGCTGGTCGAGCCGGGGCGCAAGACGGCGAAGGCTTACTACAACGCGCGCGGCTGGGTGGCGCATGTCATCACCAACCCGTGGGGCTTCACTTCGCCTGGCGAATCAGCGTCATGGGGCGCGACCGTCAGCGGCTCGGCATGGCTTTGCCAGCATCTCTGGGAACATTACGCTTTTACGCTGGATCGCGCGTTCCTGCGCTGGGCCTATCCCATCCTCAAAGAATCGTCGCTGTTCTACCTCGACAACCTCGTTGAAGAGCCGCAGAAGAAGTGGCTCGTCACCGGCCCGTCCAATTCCCCGGAGAACCAGTTCAAGCTGCCTGGCGGCGAAGTCGCGCATGTCTGCCTCGGCCCGACCATTGACATGCAGGCGCTCCGCGAGCTTTTCGGCAACACCGCCCGCGCCGCCGAAATCCTGAAGGTGGACGCCGGTCTGCGCCGCGAACTCACGGCCAAGCGCGCCCGGTTGGCCCCGAACCAGATCAGCCCCGACGGTCGTTTGCAGGAGTGGCTCGAACCCTACCCCGAGCCGGACCCAACTCACCGCCACACCTCGCACCTGTATGGGCTGTTTCCCGGCTACGAAATCACGCGCCGCGGCACGCCGGAACTGGCCGCCGCCAGCCGTAAATCACTCGAAGCCCGCAGCGACGAGAGCAACGGCTGGGCGCTGGCCTGGCGCGTCAGTTTTTGGGCACGCCTCGGCGATGGTGATCGCGCACACAAACTTCTCACCGCGCTCCTGCACCCGACCGGCGAAAAAGGCCTGAACTATACCGGCCAAGGAGCCGGCAGCTACGCGAACCTGTTCGATGCTTGTCCGCCTTTTCAAATTGATGGTAACTTTGGCGGTTGCGCTGGCGTCGCCGAGATGCTTCTGCAATCGCATGACGGCGAAATCGAACTGCTGCCCGCACTGCCGAAAGGCTGGCCCAACGGCTCAGTCAAAGGGCTGAAGGCGCGCGGCGGTTTCACCGTGGACCTCGCGTGGAAAGATGGCAAACCGCTGTCGGCCACGATCCACAGCACCGGCGGCACCGCAACTCGCGTGTGCCAAGGCCAGCACCTGACTTCGCTCAACCTGCATACGGGCGAAAGCAAAACAATTTCGTATTCACCATGATCACCACTCTGAAAACCATCCTGTGCTTCCGGTGCGCATTGCTCCCCGGTTGCACGGCGCAAAAAACCCCGCAACGCTACGCGTGGATCACCGCGCAAAAAACTCTTATCACTATGGGAAACGCACTGATGAACCGAGCCATGGCCTGGACGGCAACGATGACCGGCCTGATCCTGCTGGCCGGATGCGCCACTGGCCGGCCGCGCTTGGAAATGCAGGCACCCGCTGGCGAGGAATCATCGCTGCGCTGGGTCGCGGCCGCCGGAACAGCAGTGCGCCTGCCCGCACCCGCCATGACCGTGAAGCTGGGGGAGCGGGAGGAGCGTGTGCGCCTGCTGCTGCAGTCGCATGAGCTCCGGCTGAACGGAGCGGTCTTCCAGTACGAAATTCTGGGCGGCGCCGGGGCGGGGACGGTCTGCGGCCGCTACAGGGTCGAGGTGGAACTACTGGAGTCCGGCAGGGTGATGCGGCAGCAAACCGCGCTGGCCCTGGACAAGGAACTCAAGCACGACCTGACCGTCACGACCGCCTTCGAAGTGACAGGCAAGCCGGGCGCAGCGATGGTGACCGAAGCGATGGAATTGGTCCAGGATCCGGGCGCGCCGACGCCAGACACCGCCCTCTACACTCTTGGGGCGCGGGCGCAGGCGCTGGAAGAGGGGCGGCCGGTGAGCGCGTGGTTCGAGATGGGGCTCCGCTCGACCGACCGGGCCGGGGCTCGGCTCTCAATGCCGGTGGTGGGGATTGCCTTCCCGCCGGCGGTACCGGGGAAGCCCTATTGGATGCTGGCGGTCTCTTCGGATCCGCGTTCGGGGACTCAGTTTCACAGCTTGCGGAGCGGCAGGGCCGCGCAAATCCGCCTGGTCAACCGTTATGCCGGGGCGACGGTGCCGCTGAAAGAGGAGAGGCGGACGGCGGTGCTGGAGTTTCACCGGCAGGGGGCCGACGGCAACTTCATGAGCTTCTACCGCACGATCCCCGAAGTGGCGCCCGCACCGGGTTGGGTGCGCGAAGTGGCGCTCGCCTATTACGATTACAACGGCGATGACGGACAGGGATGGTACCGGGACATCGAGGTGATGGCCCGGCGCTGCCCACCCGCGCACCGAGGCAAGATCGTCGTTTGCCTGCATGGTTGGTACGACAACCTGGGGCGGTATTGCTACGACCACGCCAGCGGTACGTTGCTAGAGAACTGGCAGGCTTTCGCCAATCCGCGGGGCAGGAGCAAGCCAGCCATCGCCATGAGCAAGGCCGAGATGCACCGGCGAATCCAGTTCGCCAAGGAACGGGGGTTCCGTGTCATCCTCTATTTCGCCGATTCGACCAACTGCACGGGTGCGCCCACGATGGGCCCAGGCCAGACGTTCGTGCAGGCTAATGGAGAGACCCGCGCCGGGTGGGCCGGGCCGTGCGGCGGCGGCGGCCCGTTGCAGGATCCCAGCTCGCTGGCGGTTCAGGAATGGTACCTGGGCTATCTGGAGGCACTGCTAAAGGAATATGGCCGGGAGATCGACGGCTTCGTCTATGACGAAAGCAATCTGTTTTTGGTGAACGATGTTTCCTATCGGATTCGGGAGCGGCCGGCCTATGCCGACCGGGCGATGCTGGGGCTGCTGGAGGGGCTGACGCTCAAGGTGCAGGACTGGCGCGCGATCAACCCAGCCCTCGTCCTGATGGAGGGGTCGCACTACTTTTACGGGCTGGTGGCTAACGGCTCTTTCACCGACTTCCCCGGCCTGCCGCTGGTCGCCAATTACCGCAACGCGTCCTGGACCTGCTCGTGGACGGAGCCGGGCATCCGCAACGTTCACACGCATTTCCGGACCCGGCCAGACATCCAGTACCCTTATGGCTTAGACATGGGGTTGACCAATGGGGAAGCGTCGGACACGGGGCCCGCAGAGATGAAGCCCGAAATTCTGGACGCAGTGTTTCAGCATTTCCTGAAGCGGGTACAGGAGGGCCCCGAACACCCCAAGATCAAGACCATCCAAGGGCTGGAGGCATGCCTGGCAAAGTAATAGCGTGCGGGGGATTCGGCAAAAGATCATGAATTGAGACACGCCATGGAAACAGGGCTAAAGCAGAACCGCATGGGAGCCATTGGCCTCACCCGCGCAGCGCTGATGACGGGCGTTGAGCAGGCATGAAGAGGCGGATAGCCTTTATTTCGTCACTGCGCCGCGAACCCGAAGGTCATCTGTCTGCAGCGGTTCGGCACCCTGATTGTCGTAGGCGCGGACGCGGCGAGAGGCGCCAACCACGATGGGCTCGGCGGTGATATTCTTGAAGATGTTGCCGCAGATGGCGACGTCCTCCGCCGCCTTAACCGAGATGGCGTGGCGGCCACCGATGATCTCGTTGCCCTCAAAACGCAGCCGCTTGTGGAGCCCGGGGACGCCGGTGTCCTGGGCGTTGACCTGGACAGCGATGGCGGAGGCATCGTCGATAGTGCCGTCAGTCGCGCCCAAGCCGCAGTTTGTGAACTTGTTGCCGCGGACCAGGACATCGGCCGAGGCGACGCCTTCCATCCAATTGCCCTCGGCGCCGATATGGATGGCCGTGCCGGTGGTGTTCTCGAAGGTGCAGCCTTCGATGAGGACATGGCGGGTCTTGACCAGGACGGCGCGGGCGCGATGGGAGCGAACCTGGCAGTTCACGAACTCCAGCGCGGGCGAGGCCGTGATGTTCGCGATGGAGTAGTCTGCAAGATCCTCAGGGAGTCTGCCCTCGTACCCAACTGTGTAGGACCAATCCTTCTCAGAGAGTTCGACCGACTTCACCTGGAGATAGGAGACTTCTTCGAGGGTGCGGCGGCGCACAACGGCCAGGGTGTCGCCGATGCGGGGAAAGTCGCGCTTGACCGAGTGGATCTCGAAGCGCCGGGAGGTGGCGAGGGTGCAGCGATCCCCGGACAACTTGGCCAGGATGTCGGTGTAGAAACAGTGGACGTTGGTGGAGTCGTCGCCCTGCCCCTCAAACTCGCAATGGTCGAAGCGGATGAGCCCGCGGCAGGACACGAAGTGGGTGGCATCGGTGTTGGTGGATATGTGCCGGCCCGCGCGCGGGATCACCCGCAGGCGGTTCATCGTGATGTTCGTGCTCAGGTGCCCCACCACACCCATGCCGGCATTGGCGTAGAGCGTGACGTCGTTCAGCACGGTGTTCTCAGCCTGGTAGAGCAGGATGGCGGGGCGGAAATGGAAGCTGTGCCAGCCCAGAAACGTGCGCCCGACCTTGCACTGGCCGTTGCGGGCCGGGAACCGCAACGTCTGGGGCGCGATGAGTTCCGGCTTGGCGACTTCGAAGGCGGCGCCCATCAGGGAGCGCGCGTCGTCGTCATAAACCATCACGCGGATGAAGGGGAGTTCCGCCGTGACCGGGCACCAGTCCGCAAACTTCACATCCACGGTGCCCGTGCCGACGGCGATGATCCTACCCTCACTGTTGGCCGGCCGCTTGTTGTCGATGGTGATGCCATTGATGGTGACGTTGCGGCATTTCTGGAGGGAGACCGGTTCCATCCAGCCGTCCATCAGGAATTCCACGCCTTTGGCTTCCACGGTGACATCGTCCGCGCCGGTGAAATCAAGGGCGGTGACGTACGTGAAGTCCCGGTTGAATAGGACATCCTGGAAGTTGTGCCCCATCTTGCCCCCCATCGCCGCGGCCTGCAGCGCGATGGCCGTGTCCTCCGCCAGATCGTATCGACCGGGCGGGATGACCAGCCGGCAGTGCTTCGTTTTGACTGCCGCCGCCACGGCTAGCCGCAAGGCCTGGAGATCATTCTTCCCGTCGTCCGGAATGGCCCCGAAGTCGGCTGCGGAGATAGCCACCGGGGCCGGCACGGGCTCGGCGCCATGAAGTTCCAATGATTGGGAAAAGGCCAGGGTCATAATCCCAAGGACTGGGAAAAGCGGGAATGGCGTTTTCAACTGATAATAAATTGCTTTGCGCGCGCCCGCTTGTACTTGACGCTGCGCGGGTGAAG
>CAIWJG010000299.1 GCA_903912925.1 uncultured Verrucomicrobia subdivision 3 bacterium
CCCATGGCACTAAGTACGAGGACGTATTATTGTTGCCATTCCGGCGGCAATTTGCCAGGCTTCCCTCGCTCATATGAGCGAGTCAATGCCTCGAATTAGCCCCTACAGTATCCAACTCAGCGAGACCGAGAAGTCTCTCCTGGAAACCCAAGCCAGAAAATATACGGCACGCTATTGTGCCGTCCTCCGTGCCAAGATAGTGCTCTCGGCGGCTCAAGGTCGCTCCAATGACCAAATTGCCGCCAGCCTTTGTGTCCCGCGCCAGATCGTTAGCAAGTGGCGCAAACGGTTCTTCGAGGAACGTCTGCCCGGTTTGGAGGATGAACCACGAAACGGGCGCCCGCCCGTTTTTCCCCCCAGAAGTGGTCGTGCAGGTCAAGGCTCTGGCCTGTGAACTGCCCGCCCAGACCGACTTGCCACTCTCCCGGTTCAGCCGCCAAGACTTGGCCCGGGAAGTCGTGGCGCGGGGCATCGTTGCCAAGATCAGCGGGGCCACCATTTGGCGATGGCTCGACCAGGATGCCCTCCGCCCTTGGCAGCATCGCAGTTGGATTTTCCCCCGCGATCCGCAGTTCGAGCACAAGGCTGGACGAGTGCTGGATCTTTACCAAGGCTACTGGCAAGACCAACCCTTGGGCAGCGATGAATACGTGATCTCAGCCGATGAGAAGACCAGCATCCAGGCACGCGTTCGCATCCACCCCACCCAACCGGCCCAACCGGGCCAAGCCATGCGGGTTGAGTTTGAATATGAACGCGGCGGTGCCTTGGCCTATTTGGCCGCCTGGGATGTCCGGCGCGCCAAGATCTTCGGCTGCTGCGACCCGACTACGGGCATCGTTCCGTTCGACGGTTTGGTTCAGCTAGTCATGAGCCAGGAACCTTATCGCCAGGCCAAACGGGTCTTCTGGATCGTGGACAATGGCTCCTCGCACCGAGGGCAGGCTGCCTGCCAGCGATTGGAGCAAAAATACTCCAACCTGGTGCTGGTTCATCTGCCGGTTCACGCCAGTTGGCTTAACCAGATCGAGATCTACTTTTCAGTCGTGCAGAGAAAAGTGCTAACGCCCAATGACTTCCCTTCCCTCGAGGCCGTCGCCAAAAGGCTGCTGGACTTTCAGCCCTACTATGAACAGATCGCCAAGCCATTCGAATGGAGGTTCACACGCGTCGAACTACGGGAACTGATGGCAAAACTCAAGGCCTCGCCTAATTATACCCTGGCGGACTGCCCCCCATAATACGTCACCGCACTTATGACCCAGAGTACTAAGACGACTCCTGCTTTCCTTGTGCCTGCTGGCTTGGGCTGCGCCTTTCGTTTACGCCACGGCTGATGAGCCGGCGAAACCGGCAGAGAAGCCAGCCGCTGACCACGGCAAGGAGGCTGCCAAGCCCGCCGAGCCCAAAGAAGAATTGGTCGAGACCCAGCACACCGCTAGCATCAACGGTCAGAAGCTGGACTATACGGCTGTCGCCGGCACGATCCTGCTCCGCGACAACGAGGATAAGCCTACCGCTGCCATCTTTTATATCGCCTACACGAAGCGCGACGTGCGGGACCTGGCCCAGCGCCCCGTCACCTTCTCCTTCAATGGCGGCCCCGGCTCGGCGTCCGTGTGGATGCATCTGGGGCTGCTCGGTCCCCGGCGTGTGCTTCTCAAAGAAGACGGCAGCTCCCTGCCGCCGCCTTACAAGCTGGTGGATAACGAGTTCTCGCTGCTCGATGAGACTGATCTGGTGTTCATTGACCCCGTCAGCACCGGTTACAGCCGCGCCGTCAAGCCCGACGACGCCAGGAAGTTTCACGGCGTCGAGAGCGACCTCAATTCGGTGGCCAACTTCATCCGGCTCTACACTACGCGCAACAACCGCTGGGGCTCGCCAAAGTTCATCATTGGGGAGAGTTACGGAACCACGAGGGCGGCGGGGCTCAGTGGCGAGCTGCGGGAGCACCAGCGCATGAATGTCAACGGCATCATGCTCGTGTCCACGGTTTTGAACTTTGAGACCATCGCCTTCGCGCGCGGCAACGATCTGCCTTACGTCCTCTACCTGCCGACCTATACTGCTGCGGCCTGGTACCACAAGAAGCTCCCGCCCGACCTCCAGCAACTCCCGCTTGCCGAGGTCATGGCCAAGGCCGAGACCTTCGCCGATGGCGATTACAACCACGCCCTTCTGCTCGGGACTGCTCTGCCGGCTGAAGCTCACCGGTCGGTCGTCAAAGAAACGGCCCGCTTGACCGGCCTTTCCGAGGAATTCATCGAGCGGGCGAACCTGCGCCCGCCGATGGGCCGTTTTGCGGGGGAACTCCTGCGCGCGGAGAACCGAATTATCGGCCGCTTTGACGCCCGCTACAAGGGTTACGTGCGGGATCGCCTCAGCGGCAGCATGGAATACGACCCGACCACCGAGGCCATCGCCAGCGTGTTCGCCTCGACCTTTAACCAATACGTCCGGGCGGAGTTGAATTACAAGAGTGACTTACCCTATGAGATTCTTACCAGCCTGCAATGGGATTGGGGCGAGCAGAACCGCTACCTGAATGTGGCTGAGACGCTGGCCGATAGCCTCACGCGCAACCCATACCTACGCGTTCATGTCTCCAGCGGCCTTTACGACCTGGCAACGCCGTGGTCCGCCGTGCGCTACACCCTCAACCATCTCCAGGTGGACCCTGACCTGGCAAAGAATATCACCCTCGATACCTACGCTGCCGGCCATATGATGTACCTGAACCTGCCCGACCTCAAAAAGCAGAAGGCCGACCTGGCACGATTTATCCGGGGGGCCGCCGCTCCGCAATAGCCGCCCGTCAGCATTTGCAGTGGGTAAGGCCGTGGAGGTAGAAATCCGAAACCCGAAGGCCGAAATCCGAGTGCGTGAGGCGTGAAACGTGATGCGCGATTTCGGATTCCCTTCACGTTTCACGCCTCATCCGACTCTACACCACACGCTTGGCAGGCCTTGGCACCGCCCAACTGATTGGATATGAAGCACCTTAATCTTATGAACAGTAATGTGTGGACTGCGCGCTCGACGCTCGCGGCGGTTGCGGCTTTAGTCAGCGGCTGCGCGGGACCAAAGACTGCTTACGTGCCGGTGTACCATGTTCCACCGGCCTATGTGGTTCGGCAGCCTTATCCTCCCCCCGTCGCCTATCAGGGCCTGCCGGCTCCGGCCCAGGCCCCCTTCATTGCCGGGCCGCCAGGGCAGCCAGCCGCGCCTACAGCCGACTGGCAGGCTCCTGCGGCAGCCCCGGCTCCGGCTCCGGTGCCGGCGCAAGCGCCGCCTGTTCAACCGGCGGCCTCGCCCCCACAGCAGGTTGTCCTCGTTCCATCGGCGCCCCCACCGCCGCTGGTCGAGGTCAGACCGTTCGCACCGGGTGCCTATTATGCCTGGATCCCGGGCTATTGGTCCTGGAACGGCAATTGGGTCTGGGTTAGTGGCCGATGGTTGTTACGGCCCAGTCCCACCGCGGTCTGGGTGGGCGGCCATTGGTCGCGGCACGGCCGCGGCTGGGTATGGATCGGCGGCGGATGGCGATAGCCCAAAAGCCTATCAGTTCTTACCGCAGCACTGCTTGTACTTCTTGCCGCTGCGGCAAGGGCAGGGGTCGTTGCGGCCGACCTTCGGCCCCACTCGGACGGGTTTGGCCTTCTCCACGGCGGCGGCGGCTTCGCTGACGATGTCGCTCCCTTGCGAAGGGCCGCGCTGAACTGGCGTCGAGCCTGTGCCGGTAGTGGTGCCGCCGAAGGCGCTGGTGGACTGGTGGGTCGTCTGCTGCGGCACACTGCGCAGGAAATTCTCGAATGCCATCAGGCTGGAAGCGCTGCGGAAGATGTTGTGGCAGATCTCGGTCTTGATGTTGACCATCAACTCCTCGAAGATCTTGAACGCCTCGGCCTTATACTCGATGAGCGGATCCCGCTGGCCGTGCGCGCGCAGACCGATGCTGTAGCGCAGGCTGTCCATCTCGTAGAGATGTTCCTGCCACAGCTTGTCAATCGCGCTCAGGATGGTGTAGCGCTCGACCTCTTTGAGCGCGTCGGGGTTCTCGAAGCTGATCTTGATGTCGTAGGCCTTGCGAACGCTGTCGGAGATGAAGTTGCATACCGCGAACTGCGCGGGGTTCAGGCTGTCGAAGAGCGACCCCTTGACTGGCACCTCTTTGCCGGACTCGGCGGCTTTGATGATCTCCCCTTCCGGCATGCCGATCGGGAAGTTGAGGTTCACCCAATCGGATAGGGGCCGGACTTTCCATTCATGGAAGTCGTTCTGGCCCGTGGTGAATTGCTCCACCTTTTGGAGGACGACTTCCTCCATGATGTCCATCAGCCGATCGCGAACGTCGGCGGCGTGGATGATCTCGTTGCGGAAGCCATAGATGACCTCGCGCTGCTTGTTCATCACATCGTCGTACTCGAGTGTGCGCTTGCGGATCTGGAAGTTGTGCTGCTCGACGCGCTTCTGGGCCTGGCCGATGGAGCGGTTGAGGAGCGGGTGCTCCAACTCCTGGCCTTCTTCGAGGCCCATCTTCTCCATGTACTTGACGATCTTGTCGGAGCCGAACAGGCGCATCAGGTCGTCTTCGAGCGAGATGAAGAAGTGCGAGGAGCCAGGGTCGCCCTGGCGCGCGCAGCGGCCGCGCAACTGGCGGTCAATGCGGCGCGCTTCGTGGCGCTCGGTTGCCAAAACGTGCAGGCCGCCTACCTCGGCGATGCCGGGCCCAAGTTTAATGTCGGTGCCACGGCCGGCCATGTTCGTTGCGATGGTCACCGAACCGCGCTGGCCGGCGCGCGAGACGATTTCGGCCTCCTGCTGGTGGTACTTGGCGTTGAGAACGGAATGGATAATCCCTTCCCGCTTCAACATGCGCGACAAGTGCTCGCTGACTTCCACTGAAATCGTGCCGACGAGCATCGGCCGGCCTTTGCTGTGGACGTCCTTGATCTCCTTCAGCACCGCGTTGTATTTCTCGCGCCGGGTCTTATAGACGGAGTCGTTGGCATCCTTGCGGGCGACTGGCTTATTCGTCGGAATGACCAGGACGCCGAGCTTGTAAATATCGAAGAACTCAGACGCCTCCGTTTCCGCCGTGCCGGTCATGCCGGCCAGCTTGTGGTAGAGGCGAAAGTAGTTCTGAATGGTGATGGTGGCGAGCGTTTGCGTCTCACGCTCGATTTCGACCTGCTCCTTGGCCTCGACGGCCTGGTGGAGGCCATCGCTCCAGCGGCGGCCAGTCATCAGGCGGCCGGTGTTTTCGTCCACGATAATGACCTTGTTGTCCTGCACCACGTACTGCACATCCTTTTGGTAGAGGCAGTAGGCCTTGAGCAACTGGGAGATGGCGTGGATGCGCTGGGCTTTGGTCTCGAACTCCTGCTGGAGCTTGGTCTTCATCTCCAGCCGCTTGCGCGCGTCGGTTTCCGGCCCAGCATCGATGTCGTGCAGCGCGGTGGTCAGGTCGGGCAGCATGAAGGCGTCCGGGTCCTGCGGGCTGAGATGATTGCGTCCCTTCTCTGTCAGGTCCGCCTCATGCCCCTTCTCGTCAATGGCGAAGAACAGCTCCTCCTTCTCCTTGTACATCTCGATCTTCTTCTGATCGGCGTGGAGCTGGAGTTCGGCCTGGTTCATCAGCCGGAGGTTCTCGGGTTCCTCCAGCACTTTCATCAGGCCCTCGGACTTGGGCTGCCCCGATTTGACGCGGAAGAGCAGCATGCCGGCTTCCCTTTCCAGCGCCTCGCGGTTCTGCGGATTGGAGCCGTCTTCCGGGTGCAGCTTGCGGATCAGGGCCTCGGCCTCAGACAGGAAACGATTGCACAGCCTTTCCTGCACATGGAAAAGCCCTTCGACCTGCGGCCTGAAATTGGCATACTGCTCGTCATACGTGATCACCGCCGGCCCGCTGATGATGAGCGGCGTGCGCGCCTCGTCAATGAGGATCGAGTCCACCTCGTCCACGATGGCGAAATAATGGCCGCGTTGGACCTGCTCCTCTTTGCGCGTAGCCATGCCGTTGTCGCGCAAGTAGTCGAACCCGAACTCGGCGTTGGTGCCGTAGGTGATGTCGCAGTTGTACTGCTCGCGCCGCACACGGGGCGGCTGGTCGTGCAGAATGCAGCCGACCGTCAGGCCGAGAAACTTATAGACAGCGCCCATCCACTCGCTGTCGCGCGCCGCCAGGTAATCGTTCACCGTGACGAGGTGGACCCCGCGTCCGCTCAAGGCGTTGAGGTAAACCGGGAGCGTGGCGACCAGCGTCTTGCCTTCGCCGGTGGCCATTTCGGCGATCCTACCCGTATGCAAGGCATAACCGCCGATGAGCTGTACATCGAACGGAATCATCTCCCACGCCAGGGGGTGCTCGCGGACGATAATCTCTGTGCCGCACAGCCGCCGGCAGGCGTTTTTGACCACTGCGAAGGCCTCGGGGAGGATTTCACTGAGTCGGCGGGACAGTTCCTCGTTGTCCTGAATCCGGGAAAGCTCCTCTTTCCAGGCAGCGGTCTTCTGGCGCAACTCATCGTCGCTCAGCTTCTGCAAGCCGGCTTCGATGGCGTTGATGCGAGCGACCAAGGGTCGGAGGCGCTTGACCTCGCGGTCGTTCTTGGAGCCAATAAACTTCTTTACGATGTACCCAATCATGATTGATTCAACTACTCCCAGACGCTACGGGAACCCGGGCAGGGCGTCAAAGATATAAGCAGGGGTTACGCAGTGCCGGCAGGGGCGGGCAAACCGGCGGACGGGGTCTTGTCGGCGGTGCGGAAGCTGCGCCACAGGCTGAACGGCAACAAGCCGACGGCCATGATAAGGACCTGGCTGCCGATGAAGATCATTAGCCACTTGAAGGCGGCATCCATGAACCCATAGGAGTGCAGGCCAATGCCGAGCATGTTCACGCCGAACCAGGAGAAGCTGGTCACAATGTTGCCGAAGATCGCCAGGTTCATGATGCCGCGGTCGCCTGTCAGCTTGCCCGATCGGGCATGAAGGATGACGGCGTTCCACAGCACGATGAGCAAGGCCCCGTTCTCCTTGGGGTCCCAGCCCCAGAATCGGCCCCAGGATTGATCGGCCCAGATGCCACCGAGCACGGTGCCGACAAAGCTAAACAGGGTGGCGAAGCAGACGATGGCATAGACCATAGTGGACAACGCCTGGCCGAGGGTGATTTGCGATTTGCGATTTGCGATTTGCGATTGGGAATCAGGATCCGGTTCCCCCTTATTCCGGTGCTCCCCCCCGGGGAGTTGGGATGTCGTCGGCAGCGTCGTTGCCATACGGACGGGCTCAAGGCCAGTGACTGGTGGCAGTGCTGCGGATGGGGACATCCGCGCTCCGGCGCCGATGGGTTGGGGAAGCAGGGGGGTGAACACGCCGAGGAAGATGTAGAGGATCGCCAGCAGACCGGCGGCGAAGGTCGCGGAATAGCCCAGCGTGATCGTGATGACATGCGTGGCTAGCCAGAAGTTGGTGTCGAGCACGGCCCGCAACATCTCCATCGTATCGCCGCCCAAGGCCAGATTATGGGCGATGGTCAGGGTGATGAAGCCGGCCAGCGAGGCCATGAGGCTGCCGATGCCCACCCGGTAGATCTTTTCCAGGAAGAGCCCGAGGATCATCGTGCCCCACCCGATGAAGATGGCCGAGGAGTAAAGGTTGGTCACGGGCGGGCGGCCTTCGAGCACCATGCGGAAGACCAGGCCGAAGGTGTGGACCAACCCGGCGATGATGACGAGGTAAAACGCGGAGCGGCGCAGCGATTCGGAGAGGTTGGGCGTCGCCGCGAGGGTCAACAGCGCGCCGCACGCCAGGACGAACGCGCAGATGTAGATAATCATCGCGTGAAGGAATGGCTTGACGCGGTTGAAATAGAACTCGGCGCTGCCTTTCGTGAGCGCCTTCTGGAATTGCGGCTCCAGCCATTGGCGGTAATTGGCCACCGCGCGGTTGAAGTCGTCGGCTTTCTGCTGGTGGTAAGCGGTGGCCATGGCGGCGAGGTTCGTTGCGGCGGGATGCAGAACGCCCGTGCGGCCGGAGTCGAGCAGACTGTTGCCCATGTTCTGCCAGGCATCATGCGTCTCGGCTGGATTCAACGGCGGCACGGTCAGCGGGTAGCTGAACCGGGCCATCAACTGGAAGGCTTGCACGGGGCCGGCGATGCGCTGGAGCGCGTCCTGATCGAATGGTTTCCCATTCTCGCTGGCCTGCGCGGCAGCCTGGGCGGGGCCGAGGTTCTTCTGGAAGTCCACGAGTTGCTGGGCGAAATCCTTCGCGCCATCGGGCTGGAGCGTTACCTTGAGCCGCTGGTAGAGCGTTATGGCGTTGGCCAGCTTGCCGACTTGCTTTTGGAAGGTCGTCTGGTCCTCCGTCTTGACCTCGCCGGCCTTCCGGGCTTGGTCGTTGATCTCAGTGACCAGCGGCTCCAGTTCCTTGAAGGTGAAGTAGCGCAAGCCTGACTTCTCGACGCCCTTGTCGTGCAGCTTGAGTTCCCCGAGCAACTCGGCGTGGTGGATGAGGAAGATGGGGCGCGTGTCGGCTGTCTCAGGGCGCGTCATCACTTCGAGCAGCCACTCGGTGGACTTGAGCTTCCTGGCGTGATACCAGAATTTCCAGGAAGGCACTTCTTCGAGTGGCACGTCCCCGGTGCTGCGGATTTGGAGCAGGGTATTGTGCGCGACCGAGTCGAAGGGCTGGATGCGGCCGTTGAGCAGCACCGGCAGGCGACCGAATTCGGAGACATGATACTCGCCGTCTCGCTTGGGCGCCATCACGGCAATGATTTCGGCCCCGAAGAGGGCGACGAAGAACCAGGGGATGAGTCTGAAGACCAATTTCATGGTGTGCTCCGCGGGCGAGGCATTAAGCGTGAAACGAGGGGCGTGAAACGTGAAACGTGAAACGTGAATGGGGAGGAATGGATCATACGGTCCTCCGTTTGAAGGTAAAGCCGAACAGGTGTTTGGCGAACTGGACGATCAACCCCATTCCGACCAGGACGCAGGAGAAGTAAGGGGTCAGCCAACTGGGGTTGTGGACGACTTGCAGGATGGTGCCTTTGTTATCGGGATCGAAGCCCGATTGGTAGTAGGTTTCGCCCGCGTAACGCAGCGGATTATTCATGTAGATCAGCACCTCGCGCTTCTCGCCGGTTTGGGGATGCTGGAGCAGAATCCGGCTGGAGAAGTTCTTGGGAGTATCGGTGCCGGGATAGACGTCATGCTGAAACTTGAGGAGCTGGATGCTGTAGGGTTTATAATGCCGACGCGGCCGCATTGCCAGTTGGTAGGTCCGGTTGTTGCTGGTGAAGCTCTGGGGCTGCTCGATGTATTCGGAAACCAGCCAGCTTCCGATGGACCCTTGCGGAGTCTCAATCTCCACCACGGCGCTGGGGATGTCGCGCTTATCCATCTCGGTGACGTGCGGCACCGCCTGAAGCGTTGCGCGAGTGCCGATGCCTTGCGTGGCAGCGGGAGGCTGTGCGGCATCGGTTTCCCGATTCGCCACGAGGGAATTGCCGAAGAACTGCTTCACCCGCACTGTGAACGGCAAGTCGCCGGGGCGGATGCTCTTCTCATTCGCCAGCACTCCCTGTGGGATGGCGACAACCTTGTCGGCACCGGGATCACTGGCGTCAGTGATCGCCAACTCAGCTTCGCGCTCGGTTTCGGAGTAGTTCCTGCTCTCGCCGTCACGCAGGTGGAGCGTGCTTTCGCGAGAAAGCAGGTCGGTCAGCAATTGGCCGAGCAGCAGCAAAATTAACCCGAAGTGGACCATCCAAAAGCCGATATTGCTCACCGTGAAGGTCAGACGCCGGATCTGCGACGCAATGAGATTGATCAATAGCACACCACCGATGAGGTAGCCTCCCGGGAAGACGGGTATTCTCCATGAGGCGCCTTTTGGCCCCCAATAGATGATGAAGCTGCGGAAGAATTCGTTTTGTGCCTTGTAGAGACCCAGATCCACCTGCGCGAGGGTGCCCCAAAACACCAGCAGCAGCGCCAACGCGAGGCACACGACCGTGAGGCGCAACGACGTGAAGAAGTTGATCAGACGGTCGAGAAAAGAGTCCAGGAGCATGCGTGACGGGTGAAGCGTAAAATGTGAAACGTGAAACGTGAGCTGAGCAGGGAGTGCAGAAGATAATCCGGGAACATGGGAAAGCAGGGCGCAGTGCTAGTACTTGGCGGATTGCACGAATTTGAGAAAGGCGTCCTTTTCCTGCTGGACGACATCTGCATTGCCCATCAGCTTGTAGAACCAGGTTTCTCCTGGGCGCGGGAGGATGACCGCCAGGAGTTGAGCCTTCTGCCCGGTCTTGGCGTCCTGACCGGTGAGGTCCACCAGTGACGCCTTGCCACCGGGCAGATCAATCGTTTGGATATCCTTAGGAAGGTCTGCTTCGGCCACCGGCCCGAGGCCGAGCTGGGTTGTGCGCCAACGGTTGACGTTGGCCAGCAAGCCGCCGCCGTCGTTGGACGACATGCTGACGTTCACGTTCGCCTGGGCATTGGCCGCGCCAGTGAGGGCGAATTTGGCTACCAGGAATGGCCCACCAGGGATTTCCTTCCAGCCGGAGGGCACCTCCCAGGCCGGTTTGGGCTGGCCAGAGGAGGCTGCCGTCGCCGCTTGCCCCATCATATTGCCGCCATCAAGGGGCGGATGCGACGGCGGCATTTGGGCCTGGGCTGCGGCCGCAGGGAAGCTCACCGATTTAAGGAACTCGATAAAGGCCGGTTTCTGCTCAGTCACCAAGGCAGCCTCTCCGGTCATCTTAAAGAACCAAGCCGTCCCGTCGCGGCGCGTGATGGCGGCGAGGATGCGGCTTTTATCCCCCGAACCGGCGTTTGTGCCGGCTTGCTCATAGAGGCTGGCCGGTTGGCTGGCGATCTCGACCGGTTGTGCCATTTTGGCCAGTTCTGCCTCGGAGACGCCAGGCAACCCGACCTGCCCGCGCCAGCGATTGACGTTATCCAGGTCGCTCCCGGCCAGGCCAGGCAGCGGTATCACGCTCACATCCGCCTGCTTGCCATCCTTGCCGGGGACACGAAAAGAAGCCGCCCGCATTTGGCCCGGCGCAACCTCATTCCAACCCGTTGGCCCCTTGTATTGAAGCGCGGGAGCGGCGGAGCCCGAAGTGTCGGGATGACCGGGGGGTAGGGCGCCAGGCTGCATTTGAGCCTGCGCCGGCGTTTGTTCCTTGGCCACCCGATACTCCTTCACCTGGCCCCGGTCGCAACCGCCCACGGCCATCAGTAAAAGGAAAAGTGCCCATCCTGTGCAGGACGGGTGCCGTTGGGTGCAACACAACAAGTTCACCTAAAGTATCTACAAGGGTTTGTCATTAAGTGCAAGTAGGTTGTTCGTGGATTTTCGCGGCCTCGGACAGGTTCACTTGACACCTGCTACGCATTTCAGTCCAATTTGCGCCCATGCGCCGTAAATCTGACTGGCAAGTTATTTCGCGACTCCTTCTTCTTGGGCTTGTGCTGTTCTCCCTGGCGGTGTCGTCTGCCTACGCTGGGCCGGAGGCGGCCACCGTGGAGTTCCGGCTCGCTGCCCTCGAAGCCAAGGTCAATATCGCCTCCGGTATTGACAACGGTGACAACGCCTGGCTGCTGGTCAGCTCTGCGCTGGTGTTGATGATGAGCGCGCCCGGCCTGATCCTGTTCTACGGCGGCTTGGTGCGACAGAAGAACGTCCTGGGCACCATGATGCACAGTCTGGTGCTGATGGCCCTGGTTTCGGTGCTTTGGGTTCTCTTCGGCTACAGCATGGCCTTCGGTGATGGCAATGCCTTCTGCGGGAATCCTTTCCAGCACTTCCTGCTCCGCGGAGTCGGCACCGCGCCCAATCCGGATTATGGGCCGACCGTGCCGGCGGAGAGTTTTATGCTGTTTCAGATGATGTTCGCCATCATCACTCCTGCGCTGATCAGCGGGGCGGTGGCGGAACGCATGAAGTTCAGTGCCTGGCTGCTGTTCACGGTGCTGTGGGTGACCTTCGTTTATTTCCCGATGGCACATATGGTCTGGGGCAAGGGCGGATGGTTCAACTGGGCGCTCGGGGGGACCATTCCGGTGCTGGATTTCGCTGGGGGCACGGTGGTGCACATCAGCTCGGGCACCTCGGCGCTGGTCTGCGCGCTGGTCTTGGGTCGGCGTCTGGGCTACCCGCGCGAGCAGATGCCCCCTCACAATGTGGTGCTGAGCCTCATTGGCACCGGTTTGCTCTGGGTGGGCTGGTTTGGCTTCAACGCCGGCAGCGCGGTGAATGCGGGCAAGCTGGCCACCAGCGCCTTTGCCGCCACGCATTTCTCGGCCGCCGCCGCCGCGCTCAGTTGGGCGTTTTGCGAGTGGTTGCAAAAAGGCAAACCCAGCGTTTTGGGTGCTGCGTCCGGAATGGTCGCCGGCCTGGCCACTATCACCCCCGCCTCGGGCTTTGTCTCCATCCCGTCCGCGTTGATCATTGGCTTGGCGGCGGGAGCGACCTGTTACTTCGCCGTCTCCCGGCTCAAGACCCGGTTTGGCTACGACGACTCGCTCGACGTCTTCGGCGTCCATGGCGTCGGCAGTACCCTGGGCATGTTGATGCTCGGCTTCCTGGCCAGCGCGGCGATCAACCCCGCAGTTGCCGTTACCTGGAAGTCGGCTGGCCAGTTGGTGTCCGTCGCGGGCGGCATTGGCCAGTTCATCAACCAGGTCAAGGGCGTCGTCTTCACCATGTTGTTCGCCGGGTCCGCCACCTTTATTATCCTGAAAATCGTTAATGCCGTGGTCGGCCTGCGCGTGACCGAAGAGGATGAAACCCTCGGACTGGACCTGGCGCAGCACGGCGAAAGCGCTTACAACGACTAGTGCCATCCCGGCCTCGGTTCCATACGCCGGTTACTTTACTTTGACCGCCACTTGCGCTATAAAATAACGCGATGGACAGTGTGTACCCGGAAGCGCTCGAAGCGCCTCCCCACTTCAACTTTGCCACGGACGTCATTGACCGCATGGCCCGGGAGCGTCCCGAGGCCCCCGCGCTCTGGTGGGTGAGTGCTGCCAGCGGCTCAGAGCAGAGATTCAACTTCCGGGAACTGGCCGCGCTAAGTTGTCAGGCGGCCAATCTGCTGCGTGCCAACGGGGTCCGGCGCGGCGACCGCGTCCTGCTGATGTTGCCGCGGGTGCCGCAATGGTGGATTGCCATGCTCGGACTCATCCGTATGGGAGCAGTCCCGGTGCCCACTACCTTGTTGCTCACGCCACGCGAAGTGGACTACCGGCTAACCAGCGCCCGCGCCAGCGCCATCATCGCCAGCCCGGATGCGGCCGCCAAGGTGGATGACTACAATGGCACCCGTCTGCTGGTGGGTGGGGAGCGGCCCGGCTGGACCGATTTTGATCAGGGTCTGCGCCAGGCCAGTGAAAGCTTTCCCGGAGAACGGACCCTTAGCGGCGATCCGGGAATCCTCTATTTCACCAGCGCAACGACCGGTGACCCCAAGATGGTTCTGCATACGCAGGCGAGCTATGGCCTGGGCCATCGGCTGACCGGGCAGCTTTGGCTGGACCTGGGGCCCGATGATGTGCATTGGAATCTCTCTGACCTCGGGTGGGCCAAAGCGGCGTGGTCGAGCCTTTACGGCCCCTGGCTTATGGGGGCATGTGTCTTCGCACTCGATGCGCCAGGCAAGCTCGATGCCGCACTGACGCTCAACACGCTCGCGTCGTTCCCCATCACGACCTGGTGCGCGCCTCCGACGGCGCTGCGGCTGATTGTGCGGCAGGACTTGTCGCGCTGGCGGTTTCCGCATCTCCGCCATTGCGTTAGCGCGGGCGAGCCGCTGAACCCGGAACTGCTCCACCAGTGGCGCCAGGGAACTGGCCTCACGCTGCACGAGGGCTACGGCCAGACCGAAACAGTCGTGCTCGTCGGCAACTTCCGCTCCCTGGGCCAAGCCGTCAGGCCGGGTTCGATGGGCAAAGCCACGCCCGGGCTCACGGTGGCGCTGTTGGACGAGCAGTTGCGCGAAGTGCCTCCAGGAACAGAAGGCGAAATCGCCGTGCGGGTCAAGCCGCACCGTCCGCTAGGCCTCTTCCGTGAATACTGGCTTAGCCCGGAAGAAATGACGGCCCACTTCCGGGGCGATTGGTATCTCACTGGCGACCGCGCCACCCGGGATGCCGACGGCTATTTCTGGTTCATCGGGCGCAGCGACGATGTGATCAAGAGTTCCGGCTATCGCATCGGGCCGTTCGAGGTCGAGAGTGTTCTGCTGGAACATCCGGCCGTGCTGGAGGCGGCGGTCATCGGCAAGCCGGACCCGCTGCGTGGGCAGATTGTCAAAGCCTATGTTGTTCTCCGGTCGGGAATTGAGCCGGCCGACGAACTCAAGGCGACCCTGCAAATGCACTGCAAGCGGCTCGTCGCTAATTACAAGTACCCGCGTGAAGTCGAGTTCGTGCCGGAGTTGCCCAAAACCGCCAGCGGCAAGACGCGGCACGTGGCGCTCAGGCAAGCCGCCCATGCGTAGTGTGAAGTCCGAAGGCCGAGGTCCGACGACCGAAGGAAGCCCGAAGACCGAAACCCGGAGCGGGCCACCCTTCGAGGGATCACCTTCCTGTCGCCAATGCGCTCCCTTCGGACTTCGGATTTCAGTCATGCTTCTGGCGGTGTTCGCGGTGTATTGGCCGGCGCTGGGTGGACAATTCCTGTGGGATGACCTGCTCGTGGTGCGCCGGAATCCACTGGTGACGGGAGAGCTGAACCTGGGGTCGATCTGGTTCCACATTGACTTCCCGCTGACCTACGTGGCGTTTTGGCTGGAGTGGCTGGCTTGGGGCAATCACCCGGTCGGCTACCACGTGGTGAACGTCCTGCTCCACGCGGCCAGCGCGATTTTGCTGTGGCGGGTCCTGGCACGCTTGCAAGTCCCGGCGCCCTGGTTGGCGGCGATGCTCTTCGCCGTCCACCCCCTGTGCGTAGCCTCCGTCGCCTGGATTTCGGAGCTAAAGAACACGTTATCGCTACCCTTCTTCCTGCTCAGCCTCCTTTTGTATCTGCGGTCCGACTCTAACCTTCGGCCTTCGGCCTTCGGATTTCGGCCTTCCCTTCGGCCTTCGGATTTCGGCCTTCGGATTTCCACCAGCTACTGCCTTTCGCTCCTTGCATTTGCGCTGGCGCTGCTGAGCAAGACCTCGACGGTGATGCTGCCGTTCCTGCTGGTGGCCTGCGCATGGTGGCAGCGCGGGCGCATCACCTGGCGTGATGGGTTGCGCGCCAGTCCGTTCTTCGGGATTGCACTGGTGTTCGGGCTCATGAGCATTTCGTTTCAGTCTCACGGGGCCATCGCCGGGGCAACCGTTCAGACCGAGCACTTCTGGGGACGCCTGGCCGGAGCCGGGATGGCCCTTTGGTTTTACCTGCGCAAAGCCTTGCTGCCGCTGAATCTCTCCATGATCTACCCGCGCTGGCAGATCGACGCCGCGGCCCCCGGATCGTATTTGCCGTTACTGCTCTGGTGCGGCGTTCTGGCCGCGTGCTGGCAGTCACGGCGGACCTGGGGCCGGCATGTGCTATTTGGCTTGGGCTGCTTCACGGTGACGCTATTCCCCGTCCTCGGCTTCTTTGACATGTATTTTCTAATGCTGTCGCGGGTCTCGGACCATTTCGTGTATCTCCCCCTGACCGCGCTGGTGGCGCTGGTGGCGGCAGGGCTCACATACACGCTGGCCCGGGCAAGCGGCACTCTTGTAGCCGCCGACGTCAGTCGGCGCATTCTTTCCGGAGAGAAGACAGTTCTGACTAACGTCGGTGGCCGCGCCCTATCGGCAAGTCACGCATGGTTCGGAATGCCCGGGCCCACAAACAAGCCGCTCGTGATTATATGCGCCGGTCTGGTAGTAGGCCTTGCGGTGGTGTCGATGCTGCGTGCGCAAGTGTTCGAAAGTGAAGAGGCACTCTGGCGCGACACGCTCGCCAGGAACACTGCCGCGTGGTTAGCCCACGCCAACCTCGGCTGGATTCTTGCCAGTCAGCAGAACTACGACGAAGCGAAGGCGCACTTGGTAACGTCCCTCGAACTCAACCCGGCCAACGCTCAGGCCCACTCCAATCTCGGGCGGCTCCTGTCGTTGCAAGGGAAGCCTGCCGAAGCGGAAGAGCATTTCCAGGCGGCATTGAAAATCAAACCCAAGGACGCCGACATTCGCCGTTCCTACGCGGCTGCCCTGGCAGAGCAGGGGAGGCAAGCAGACGCGGTAGCACAGTTTTGTGAGGCGCTCCGGCTGCGGCCAGACACCGAGACGCGTTTGCAGTTGGCGACGCTGTTTGTTCAGTCCGGCAAGCCCCGGGAAGCCGTGGCCGAATACTGCGAGGTGCTTGTGTCGAAGCCCGAACAGCCGGAAGCCCTCAACAACGTTGCCTGGCTGCTCGCGACTTGCGCAGACGCAACGGTGCGGAACGGCGCCGAGGCCGTCCGGCTCGCCGAACACGCCTGCCGCCTCAGCGGAAACGCGCAACCGCGCGCGCTCGGCACGCTGGCGGTCGCTTATGCCGAGGCGGGACGTTTCCCCGAGGCTGTCGAGACGTCCCAAAAGGCGGTAGATGCCGCAAGGGCGGGCGGCAACGACCAACTCGCTGCCATGAGCGAGCAACTGCTAAACCTCTTCCGCTCTGGCAAGCCGTACCACGAGCCCGCCGCAGCTCCCGCCGCCTCCGACCCGAAGCAATAGAAGGGCTCGCGCTACGAAATTGCTTGAAAGGCCGGGCGTGCCAATCGTCCTCGTCCTCGTCGTCGTAATCGTAAGCAGCAGAAGCACCGAGCACGAACACGACGACGAGGACGAGTGCGGGAGCGGCCGTTTCGAGCAGCCGCTAACCTCAATTGCTGTCTCTCGGGCCTTTCACTCTGCAGAACGCCGGCAGACCAAGGCTGGCAGGTCACGCTTGCTCAATCCGGCTTTGGCGTTGTATATTTCAACCATGATTGCTGTCAAAGCGGAGAACGGCTGCCTACAAGTCACCATCGCCACCGAGGGCATGACGCCGGGCGAGATCAACGATTTCGTCTCCTGGCTCCGCGTCGAGAGCGTCGTCCGCCGCAGCCGGCTCACGCCGGAAGCCGCATGGAAACTGTCTGAGGACATCAAGTCCGACTGGTGGCAGGCGAACGAGCGGCGCTTGACTCCCGAGGGGGCCGAGTGAATCCGGCCAGGATCGTCGTTGACACCAACATTCAGCCGGGCTGAGTGCCAAAGGCTTTGATCGCTTGTTCGAACAGGGGTTTAGATGAACGAAACCGCCCGGAAGCCTCTCGCCTTGGCCAGAGTAATTTGATCCCTATCCCCACTGACAAAGGTGTCCGGATTGATATGTCTTAGCATACCAGAAAGGAGGCGTCGGCGTAGATGCTCATTCCCGGAGGTCGTTAAGCACTGCCAGGGTGTCGATCTCCGGTGCGCCTTTGCAAATCCGGTCCAGTTCAGCGTGAATGTCTTCAGCCGTCAGAGTTCGCTTCTTGCGGCGCAGAATTACCAACGGTTCCTTTCCATCCTCGATCTGGACGGACTCCCCTGGTCGAAGGTACGAAGCCAAAGCCGGATTTCGCACCAACTCGCGCTTTGTTATCGTCTTCATGCTGACAAATATGTCAGATGCCTGCCTTTTTTTCAAGCCCTGCCCCCCAAAGCTTGCGGCCCCGCTCGCCGCCGGCACATTGATTACTGATCCCTGATCACCGACCTCGGTCCTCGGGTTTCCGCTTTCCGCTTCTCCTGTGCCCTCTTGCCCTGGCCTTAGATCAGCTTTTCAATGGGCGACGCCTTTGTCAGGGACCGGCGCTGGGGCTTTACCCATCCCGCCAAAGATGGGCTCAAAGAGGGGGCGCAACACCATCGCCCCAGCGACGGTAAGGTGCGTCGTGTCCGAATAGAGGGCCTTGCCGTCCTTCGCCACTCGGCAGAGATTCGTGCGGCTCACGAATAGATCGGTCGGATCCAGAACCGTAACACCGGGAAACTCTGTGGCGAGTCCTTCAAAAACAGGATCCTGGCGCTGGAACTCCTTGCGATATTCCGCGAGAGGCAACCCGAGTTCTTCAGGATTGTGGCCATGTAAGACGGCAGAAGCCAGCGCCTGGGGCACATCCCAACGGTGTATTGGAACCTGCCGCATGATCCAGATTCTGGTGCCCGTGTCTCTCAGTGCACTTATCGTGTCGAGCAGGCCGCGACGAAGCACATTGGTCTCATAACCACCCCAGCTTGCCACTAGCACTACGTCGCCCACATGCTTGCTGCGGATGAAATTAACGACCGAATTATTGTAGGCAATACTCTCTTTCTTTAGGGAGTATTCATATGTGCTTTCATAGCCGACCAACGGAGCTGTTGCTGAATGCGCTGCCGCGACACCACGAATCGAGTGTTCTTTGCAGAGGACATCTATCATGGGCATTGCCGCCTTCGCATGGCTGTCCCCCCAAACAAGCAGGTTGATCGGCAGATGCTTGTCGCCCGTTCCCAACTCAATGAATTCCCCGGCCAATGCTTGCTTCAATTCCAATTCGTTCTGGAAGGCTCGGTCGGTGCTCCCGTTTGCATAACGCACAGCTTCTGCAGGAAGCCTTGAAGGCACTCCCTGCATTTGGTGGATGGCCAGACCCGCGAGCAACAGGACTGCGGTGGTGATGCTCGCAAATGAGAATATCTGAACGCGACTCTTGAGAACCGTGCGCTTGCGAAACGGAGTTTCCACAAATCTCCAGGACAAGACGGCGAGGATCATGCTCGCAAACAAGAGCAGCATACGCTGGCTCTGTGGGATGGGGTCAGGCTTCCCATTCCAAGTCCAATTCCAATACTTGGCGAAGACGAGCATTGGCCAATGCCAGAGATAGAGAGAGTAGGATATCAGGCCGATAAAGACTACGGGACGTATGGCAAGCACCTTCCCAACGCACGTCAACGTATGGTCGTTTGCCCAGATAATAAAAGCGGTTCCGACACAGGGTAGCAGGGCGGAGACACCCGGGAATCGAGTGTCGGGACCATAGAAGAACACGGCGCACAGGATTGCAAGAAGCCCACCAGTGCTCAACAACTCCGCCAGCCAGCGGGTAGAGGCACGCTGCGCAGGAAGGGCCGCGAGGAGCGAGCCAAGTAGGAGCTCCCAAGCGCGCGTCGGCAGAAAGTAGAAGTTTACCGAGGCGTGCCGATAGCTGCAGTAAACGCTGAGGCTGAAGGAGACGCCGCAAAGAAGAAGGATTCCTGGCACAAGGGACTTGCGTGAGAATCGCTTGAATGCGATCAACAGAAACGGAAAAAGCAGGTAGAACTGCTCCTCCACCGAGAGAGACCAAGTATGAAGGAGTGGCTTCACCTCGGCCGCTTGAGCGAAATAACCGGACTCCCGCCAGAAATAGATGTTGGACACCAGCATTGCTTGTGCGAGCACGGATTGGCCCAGCTCCTTGAAGTTCAGCGGAAAAAACAGAAACCAGCCGGCGGCGAGGCATGAAAGAAGGACGACTGCGACAGCAGGCAGAATGCGGCGCACTCGGCGCTCCCAAAACTTAACTACCTGGAACTGGCCGCCATCGAGATCCTTGAGTATCAGACCCGTGATGAGGTAGCCGGAGATGACGAAGAAGACATCTACGCCGACAAACCCTCCACGGCAACCGATGTCGGCGTGAAAGAACAGGACCGCCAGGACAGCGATGGCCCTGAGGCCATCAATATAGGCGCGATATTTGAGATGGTTACTGTTCGTTAAATTCACACAGCCGTTTCAGAAGTAGAAGGACCATTCAGGCCAGTCCCGGAATCCGGAATACATTCATGATCTCCGCCCCGGCGAGCCGATTTCTCATTCAGAGCCTTTCCAGGCTCGTTCGACGTGAAATGGGCCTTCCCAATCCCTGTTTCTATTCCACCGAACGCCGGCAGTATGTTCTCGGCGCCCCATGTTAGTCAACCGGATTTAGGCCGGAATGCCCTTCGTTCGTTCTAAGCGGCTCCGATGAATGGGTTGCGTGAGGGGGGGAGTCTTGTGGTATGATCCAGCATTCGGTTAATAGGTTCCGGTTTAGCCTCCGGTCGGCGGTGCGTGTCAGGGCAACTTGACGTTCGGGCCGCGCTGCCCCAGGGGGAAACAGAATAGTGTTATGAAAACATTCGATGGACCACAGAGCGGTGCGCGCGGCGACGTCGTTGCCAGCAGAAACCACTACGGCCAGCACCTGCGCACGCGGGGGCGTCCCGGGAAGCGGTTCACGGTGGCCCGATTCCAGTCGGACACCGCGATGCGCATTGTGGCCGAGGCGTGGAACCAGATCGCGGAAGAGCAGCGAGATCGTTGGTGTTTGGCCGGTCCACATGTGCCCAGCCGCAAGGTTCTGGGCAAGGCCGGCCGGCTGGATGGGCGCGGTTTCTTTTCCAAAGTCAACCTCCCGCGGGCGCGCCTCGGTCAGGAACTGCTGCTCGACCCGCCTGCACAACCAGACTTCGACCAGAACCCGGCGGTAGCATTCACCATCGCCAATGACAAATGGGACTTCGCTCTGGAGCTGACGCTGTCCCGCGCGCCCACCGAGGAAATCATGCTGTGGGCCTCGCCGCCATCCAACGCCGGCAAGCGACGCAACTGGGACTACCGGGTGCTCGGCTTGTTGCCGACGCCGGTGGAAGGCACGAATAACTTCAGGAGGCTGTACGTCAAGAGATTTGGTGTGCCGCCGGTAGGTAAGCGGGTGTTTCTTCGTGTCCGGCTACAGACCAACGGTTGGCGGGGCGCACCGTGGGAAGCCAGCGCGGTTGTCCCCCCGAGGGAGGGCACATCGGAGACCCGAAGCGTCCGGTCGGGCAGGGGAGCGAAACGAGGAGTATAAGCGGAATACAAGCGGAATACGAGCGGAACACAAGCCGAACACAAGCGACCCGCACGCTAGCTCCAGGCCATACGTGCGCTATGCCTACGCTAACCCTGTCCTGATGCGTCGTGGATCCTCCCATTCCCCGAGGGCTGGAGTGCGGGGGAGGGGGCTTCCATTATTCTTATGGCGTTGGCCGCGGGAAACGGCTTCAATCGCGACAGGCAATAACCTGCGACGGAGCTTTCCGTCCACAACCAATGCGAAGAGATGAAACGACGCGAATTCTTAACAACTAGTATAGCAGCTTCCACCCTGGCGGGGCTCGGCACCGCTGGCCTGAATGTATCGGCGGCTGAGCGGGCCGGTGGCCAGAACCGGGAATATTACGAGCTGCGGGTTTACCGGCTCAAGGCGGGGGCTGATCATGCTCTGCTGGATGCCTATGTCGAAAAGGCGGCCATCCCGGCCTTGAATCGGCTCGGGGTCAAGCCCGTGGGCGTGTTTACTGAGATTGACCCGAAGGACGGTCCGGCCCTGTATATGCTCTCGACGTATCCCTCGCTGGAAGTGTTCGCCACTGCCACCGCCCGGCTGAGCGCCGACCCGGAATTCCAGAAGGCCGGAGCCGAGTATCTCAGCTCGCCTAAGTCCAACCCTGCCTTTGACCGCATGGACAGTTGGCTGATGCTGGCTTTTGCCGGGTTGCCGAAGCTGGAGCTGCCGTCCTATTGCAAGGAGAAGAAGCCGCGCATCTTCGAGTTGCGCACTTACGAGAGCCACAGCGAAGTCAAGGCGCTCAAGAAGGTGGAGATGTTCAACTCAGGCGAGATTGACTTGATGCGCGAGGTCGGGTTGGGGCCAATCTTTTACGGACAGGCGCTCATCGGCAGCAACCTGCCGCACCTGGCTTACATGGTGTCGGGCGAGACCCAGGAAGAGCACAAGAAACATTGGGGAGCATTCGGCGCCCATCCCACCTGGACCAAGCTCAAGAATGATCCGCAATACGCGGATACGGTGTCCAAGATCTATAACCGGTTCCTGGTCCCGACGCCCTATTCGCAGATTTGACGAGCCGGGCAGGGCAGGGGAGCAACGCCGCTATGTCGAAGACCATTGGGGAGCTTGGCCGCATGCTCTACGCTAGCGTAGGCGCCGACGTCAGTCGGCGCTTCCTTCGATCTGGGCAAAACGGAAGGAACACCCAACATCCAACATCCAACATCGAAAGGCCGCGCGCTCCGCAGTCGCTGGATGTTGGGCGTTGGGTGTTGGTTGTTGGATGTTCCTGGCCTTCGCCCTTGCCGCCGCAGCTTGGCTCTGCGCCTGCGGTTCGGCCTATGCAGCCGAGCCCAAGGGGCGCTTCGCGGTGGACGTCTTCGGCCCAGCTCAGGGGTTGCCGTCCAGCGCAGTCCTGGCGGTGACGCAAACGCGCGACGGCTATCTGTGGGTGGGAACGCTCGCCGGCCTGGCGCGGTTCGACGGGGTCCAATTCGCGGTGTTCGATGAGAACAACACGCCCGGGCTTAACAGCAGCCAGATCATCCGGCTGTATGAGGACCGGCAGACCAATCTTTGGATTGGGGCCGAGAACGGGAATATTGCCCTGGCCAAAGGGGGCAAGGTGACCAGCGTGGATATCGGTCGTGGCCCGGTTGGCAGCCTGACGGCGATTTGTGAAGACACAAACGGAGCGGTGATGCTTTACACGGATAAAGGGGTGCTGGCGCGTTGTCGGGATGGGAAGGTTGATGCTGTCTGGCATCCTGGCTCGGGAGCGCCGAGCACCTGCTGGGCGCTGGTGGCGGAGCAATCCGGCCGCCTGTGGGTCGGTACGGACACCAGCCTGTTTGCCCTGAACCCCATTCCGGTGGTCACGGATGAGGTGAGCCCCATCCGCCTGAACTTCCTTCTCGCCAGCAAGCGGGGCGGGTATTGGCGGCTGGCCAATGGCGTGATTCAGAAGTGGAACGGAGACCGTATGGAGCGCGACCTGGGCGCGTATCCCTGGGCCAGCACGCTGACGATCACGGCGGCGTGTGAGGACCTCGATGGCAACCTGGTGGTGGGCACTTACGGCGACGGGGTTTACTGGTTCGATGCCGAAGGCAAGGCCACCCGGATATCCAAGGAAGACGGGTTGTCCCACAATTCCGTGTTATGCATGACCGTGGATCGCGAGGGCAGCCTCTGGGTCGGAACCAATGGCGGCGGCCTGGACCGGATCAGGCGGAAGCTCTTTGATGTGTTGGAACGGACGCGCGGGTCGGTCGTGCAATCGGTCTGCGAAGACGGCAAGGGCAGCCTCTGGATCGGGTACACCGGCAACCGCGTGGACCATTATACGGGAGGCGGCGCGCAGCGGTTCCGCCTCATCCCGGGCACCTTGCCGGTGGATGTGGATCCGGACACGCTGCTGGATGTGAAGTCGGTATTTGTGGGGCGCAAGCAAGGGGCGCTCGGCGGCAACTGGGTGCTCAGCGGCACCTGGGGAGCGATGGGACCGCACCTCTTTCAACTGGAGCTCGGCCAGTTCGCGCCGCTGGCCTTGCAGGAAGGCCTGGACTCGAAAGTCTCGGCCATCTTTCAGGACCGGGCGGGCCGGTTATGGCTGGGCACCGAGCACGGGCTGCTGCGGTTCGATGACTTGCGGCTCTTTACGACCCGCGACGGTCTCTCCGCCGATGATGTGCGCGCGATTGCCGAGGACCCCGCAGGAAACCTCTGGATAGGAACCAAAGGCGGAGGGCTCAGCCTGATGCATGACAGCCGCTTCACCTGCTTTACTAAGACGAACGGCCTGCCGGGCAACAGCGTCTCCGCGGTGGAAGTGGATAGCCAGGGCGTGCTCTGGGTGGCAACCTCCGGCGGCCTGGCCAGGTTTGGCGGCGGCAAATGGACGCACTACTCAAAGCAGGAGGGGCTGGCCAGCAACAGCCTTGGCTACCTGCTGGAAGACGGCCACGGTTACCTGTGGGTCGGCTCCAACGCCGGTCTATTGCGACTCAAGAAAGCCGAGCTGAACCGCTTTGCCGAGGACCCCAGCGCGCTGATTTCGTGTCGTGTGTATGGCGAGCAGGACGGGCTGCCCGCGTCGGAGTGTACCTCCGGCTCCCAGCCGGGGGCCCTGCGTGGCCAGGATGGAACGCTGTGGTTCCCCACCATCCAGGGCTTGGCCTGGCTGAACCCTGCCCGGCTTAACCTGAACACGAATCCGCCCCCGGTAGTCATCGAAGCCGTGCTGATTGACGGCCAGTTGCAGAATCCTGAGACGCTGCGGGGTGCGCCCCCGCGGACCATAACCGTTCCCGCCGGCAAGGAGACCCTGTACATCAGGTACGCCAGTCTCAACCTTGCGGCTCCGGACCGAGGGCGCTTCAAATACCAGTTGATCGGGCATGAGACGACTCCTAAAGAACTGCCCGGTAACGTCCGCGAAGTCCGTTACCCCAAGCTGCCGCCGCGCGAGTACCAGTTCCACGTGACGGCGTGCAACGAAGATGACATTTGGAATGACGTGGGTGCCACGCTGACGGTCAAAGTGCTGCCGCCCTTCTGGCAGACGTGGTGGTTCTTGACCCTGACGACGGTGTGCCTGCTCGGCATGATTGTTGGTTCGGTCCATTACGTTTCCACGCAGCGGCTGCAACGCCAACTGGCGGCGTTACGACAGAAGGAAGCCCTGGAGAAGGAGCGGGCCCGGATTGCGCGCGACATTCACGACCAGGTCGGCGCCAGCCTGACGCAACTTTCTCTCTTGGGTGAACTGGTGGAGGGCGATAAGAACAACCCCGATGAGGTGGCAGGCCATGCCCGACAGATTGAGCAGACCGCCCTGGAAACCACCCATGCGCTGGACGAGATCGTCTGGACGGTGAACCCCTCCAACGACACGCTGGATAGCTTGATCACCTATGTGTGCAAGTATGCCCAGGATTACCTGGCGGTGGCCGGGCTGCGGTATCGGCTGGAGGCGCCGCCCCAACTGCCCGGCACGCCGATCTCCCCGGAGCTGCGCCACAACGTCTTCCTCGCCTCGAAGGAGGCGATCACCAACGTCGTGCGGCACGCGCAGGCCAAGTCGGTCTCGCTGCGTCTGCGCCTGGAACCGGCGAGCTTCACCCTGGAAATTGAGGATGACGGCCTCGGTCTCGGCGGCCTCGACCCCAAGGCCGCTCAGACCAGAAATGGGTTGCGCAACATGCGCAAACGGATGGAGGATATCGGCGGCAGCTTCTTCATGGGGCCAGCTTCTGAACGCGGCACGGTCATTCGACTGACTGCGCCGCTGCCGGCCCAGACCAGCTAACTCACATGCGGAAATCCGAACCCCGAAACCCGAAGGCCGAAAGAAGGCCGAAATCCGAAATCCGAAACTGCCGCCAGACTGGCTGGAGCGGTGGCGGATGTCGGGGAAGTGCCCGATTCGGATTTCGGCCTTCGGATTTCTTTCGGGTTTCGGCCTTCGGATTTCGGATTTAACATCATGGCCGGCCCAGACCAGCTAACTCACATGCGGAAATCCGAACCCCGAAACCCGAAGGCCGAAAGAAGGCCGAAATAGCGTGAAGACAAAGCAGAAATGTGGAAAGCAGAAAGCAGAAATAGGGATGGGTCAACAGCGGGTGCTGCTTTTCGATTTCTGCTTTCTGCTTTCTCAATTTCTGCTTTGATCAGTCATTATGCCAATCACCGTATCTATTGTAGAGGACAACGACCAGTTGCGCGGCACGTTAGCGCGCGTGATCAGTCGCGCCGAGGGGTTCAAGTGCATCAGCCACTATGGGAATGCCGAGGCGGCGCTGGAGGCCTTGCCGAAGGATAATCCGGAGGTGGTGCTCATGGACATCAATCTGCCGGGCATGAACGGGGTGGAATGCGTCCGGCAGTTGAAGCAGGTTGCGCCACAGATCCAGTCGCTCATGCTCACGGTCTATGAGGACACGGATAACATCTTTGCGGCGCTGGCGGCGGGGGCGTCGGGTTATCTGCTGAAGCGGACCAAGAGCGCCGAGTTGCTGGAGGCCATCCGCGAAGTGCATCGGGGCGGCTCGCCGATGACGACGCACATCGCGCGCAAGGTGACGCAGTCGTTCCACAAGGTGGGACCGTCGCCGCAAGCGACCGAGAACCTTTCCCAGCGCGAGCAGGAGGTGCTGGATTGCCTGAGCAACGGTTTCCTCTACAAGGAAATCGCCGACAAGCTCGGCATCAGCTACGAGACGGTCCACACCTACATCCGGCGCATCTACGAAAAGCTCCAGGTGCGCACCCGCACCGAGGCAGTCGCCAAGTTCCTGCGGCGGGAGTGACTTCCGATTTCGGATTTGAAGTCCTGCCCGAACGCACATGCGGAAATCCGAACCCCGAAATCCGAAGCCCGAAAGAAGGCCGAAATCCGAAACATCCCGCATCCCACATCCCACATCCCACATCCGAAACTGCCGCCAGACTGGCCTGAGCGGTGGCGGATGTCGGGGAAGTGCCAGATTCGGATTTCGAACTTCGGATTTCCTTCGGGTTTCGGCCTTCGGATTTCGGATTTTACATCCTGCCCGATCTCAGCTTGCGCGCGCGGGCGATATGGGCGATGAATACCCGCCGTGGTCTATTCCAAAAGAACGTGCTTTGAGGCCCGTGTAAGCGGGTGGGTCGTTGGCTGCATGCTGCTCTGCGCAGTCGTCGGCCGGGCGGAGGATTTTCGCCTGGAATCGGTGGGTGTGCGCGGGGGTATCTCCTCGAATCTCAGCGGCCAAAGCTTCAACCAGGAGGAGGTGTTTGCTAATTGGAATCTGCCGTGGGATTGGGATTTGGGCAAAGCCTGGCATTTGCAGTCACAGTTGGACCTCTCAACTGGCTGGCTTACCGATGGCAACGACAACGCGTTCATCGGGACGCTTGGGCCAGCCTTGCTCCTGAACCGTGCGCGTTTTCCGGTGTCACTAACTGGCGGGATTAGCCCAACGGTTATTAGCTGGCACGACTTTGAGTCGAGGAACTTCGGCAGCTTTATGCAGTTCACCTCTTACGGTGGATTGAACTGGGACTTTGCCGCGCACTGGCGGCTCGGTTACCGCTTTCAGCACATGTCCAACGCCAACCTGTCCCCGCATAATCGCGGCTTGAATATGCACATGTTCGCCCTGAGCTACGTATTCTGAGCTTTTCTTCCGAAGGCGTTTATAGTTTGATTGGGCAATCCTTATGAGCAAAACACAGAATTTGTTTGGTACGCTGCAAAGCTTCGACCTGGGGAATGGCCAGCAGGGGGCGCTGCATTCGCTGCCCCAATTGGAACAGGCCGGCATAGGCAAGGTCTCACGACTGCCCGTTTCCATCCGGCTGGTGCTGGAGTCGGTATTGCGAAATTGCGATGGCAAGCGGGTCCTTGAAGAAAACGTTCACGCTTTGGCCAACTGGAAGCCTACTGCCCCACGGAAGGAAGAAGTTCCCTTCGTGGTGGCGCGTATTGTATTGCAGGACTTCACCGGTGTGCCCTTGCTGGTGGACCTGGCGGCGATGCGCTCAGCCCTCGCGCGGCTGGGCCGGAATCCCAAGCTGATTGAGCCGCTGGTACCGGTGGACCTGGTGGTGGATCACTCGGTGCAGGTGGATTACTACGGCACGCCGGATGCCATGAGCAAGAACCTGGAGCTGGAGTTCAAGCGCAACCGCGAGCGCTACGAGTTCCTGAAGTGGGGAATGCAGGCGTTCGAAACGTTCAAGGTCGTTCCGCCGGGCATCGGCATTGTGCACCAGGTCAACCTGGAGTACCTGGCCAAGGGTGTCCTGTCCTGCCCAGCCACTATTAACCATCAACCAGCTACTCTCTTCTATCCCGACACCTTGGTGGGTACGGATTCGCACACCACCATGATCAACGGGTTGGGCATTGTGGGCTGGGGCGTCGGCGGTATCGAGGCGGAAGCGGGGATGCTGGGGCAGCCGGTCTATTTCCTGACCCCGGATGTGGTCGGGGTGCATCTGATTGGTGCGCTGCGCGAGGGGGTAACCGCAACGGACGTTGCGCTGACCGTGACGCAGATCCTTCGGAAGTCGAAGGTGGTAGGGAAGTTCGTTGAATTCTTCGGGCCCGGGGCTGCCGCACTGCCGGTTGTGGATCGGGCGACGATTGCCAACATGGCACCCGAGTATGGGGCGACGCTGGGTTTGTTCCCCATTGACGGCGAATGCGTCAGCTTCCTGCGCGCGACTGGCCGCAGCGAAGAGCATTGCCGGATTTACGAGAATTACTACCGGGCACAGGGATTGTTCGGTATCCCGAAGAAGGGCGAAATTGACTACTCCGTGGAGCTGGAGCTGGACTTGGCCACGGTGGTGCCCAGTGTGGCGGGGCCAAAGCGGCCGCAGGACAGGATCGAGCTGCAGAACCTGAAGCAGGAGTTCCTTGGCGCACTCACCAAGCCGGTGGCCGAAAACGGTTTTGGCCGGGCCGCCAGCGACGTGGGCAAGAGCTTCCCCGTGTCTGCCTCGGCTACGGCAAAGAGCGGGGAGATGCGCCACGGCAGCGTGGTGATCGCCGCGATTACCAGTTGCACGAACACAAGCAATCCTTCGGTGATGCTGGCAGCGGGATTGTTGGCGAAAAAGGCCGTGGAGCGCGGGCTGCACGTCAATCCTCTGGTCAAGGCCTCCCTGGCACCCGGCTCGCGCGTGGTCACCGATTACCTGAACCAGACCGGGCTACAACCGTATCTTGACCAGTTGGGCTTCAACCTTGTCGGCTATGGCTGCACGACGTGCATCGGCAACTCCGGGCCTTTGCCGGTGCCGGTGGACGAAGCGATCGGCAAATACGATTTGGTTGCCGCTTCGGTCCTGTCTGGCAACCGGAATTTCGAGGCGCGGGTGCATCAGAGCATCAAGGCCAACTTCCTTATGTCGCCCCCGCTGGTGGTGGCGTTTGCCCTCGCCGGGCATGTGGATATCGACTTGAGCCGGGAGCCCATCGGCAAGGGTAAGGGCGGTGAGGACGTATTCCTCAAGGACATCTGGCCCAGCTTGGAGGAGGTCCGCAGCCTGATGCACGCCGCGCTTAATCCGGAAGTATTCCGCCAGCTCTATCGTGATTTCGTCAGCCAGAATCCGAAATGGAACGAGATACCCGCGAAACAAGGCAACGCCTATCAATGGGATGCCAGCAGCACCTACATCCAGGAGCCGCCGTTCTTCCAGGAATTCGGACTGCAGCCGGGCCAGATCCGGGAGATTCAAGGTGCTCGCCCACTGGCCATCTTTGGCGACAGCGTGACGACGGATCACATTTCCCCCGCCGGCAGTATCAAGAAGACCTCGCCAGCGGGCAAATACCTGATTGAGCATGGCGTGGGGGCTGAAGATTTCAATAGCTATGGCTCGCGCCGGGGCAACGACCGGGTCATGACGCGAGGCACCTTTGCAAACGTGCGTATCAAGAACCTCATGGTCCCCGGGACCGAGGGCGGCGTGACCCGATGCTTCGCCAGCAAAGGATGCGAGTGCGCGCCGGGCGAAACGGTTTCCATCTACGAGGCCTCGATGGCCTACCAAAAGGAAGGCACGCCGCTAGTAATTCTAGCAGGGCAGGAATACGGCACGGGCAGCTCGCGTGATTGGGCGGCCAAAGGGACTGCGTTGCTGGGGGTGAAGGCGGTAGTCGCTCAAAGCTTTGAGCGCATCCATCGTTCGAACCTGGTCGGCATGGGGGTGCTGCCGTTGCAGTTCAAAGAGGGCACGACTGCCCAAACGCTCAAGCTGGACGGGACGGAGAGGTTCGACGTGCTGGGTTTGGGACCGAACCTCAAACCGCAGCAGGATGTGAATCTGTGCATCACGAGGGCGAATGGGCAGGTCGAGACGGTGCCGGTGACCTGCCGCATAGATACGCCTATCGAGATTGATTATTATCAGCATGGCGGCATTTTGCCTTATGTGTTGCGGCAGTTGGCGGCTACTCAAGCTGCTGCCTCCGCCGCAGAGGTAAAGAGCTGACGGCCAAGCATGATCACTCAGCAATTCACATTATGGACGAGATGGGTACGCCGGGTGAGGGCGCCCGGCCTACAAGATGGCGGTTTTGCGGGGGA
>CAIWJG010000300.1 GCA_903912925.1 uncultured Verrucomicrobia subdivision 3 bacterium
CCCAACATTTTCCCCAACCCCAACGGGGTTGCGTCCGCGCCGCCCGCGCCGATGGCATTATCGTTGGGGTTGATGACATTTCACCGGGTTCACCCAGGGTAGCCTCGCGGACTCGGCAACCCTGGGCTGGAGACCGTTACCCCGTTGGGGTAATCAATCAGAAGTCGCTGGCGGCAACTATTAAGTCATGCTTAATAGTTCAAACCGAGGGCACCCGGCAGGTTTCCCGCGAGGTCTTGAATTACAGTCTGCGCTCCGCAACCATTCGGAAATCCCGAAAGGTTCGTTTGGCTCGCCCAACTTGTAAGGATTATTTACAAGTTCACCCGCCGTGCCCACTTTGGAGTCCATGCCATGACTGACGAATCCAAGCCATCGCCCCCGCCGGGAGGCCAATTCCTCGTTTATCGGACTGAGGACGGTAAGCTGAAAATTGAGGTGCGATTTGAAGGTGAGACCGTCTGGCTCACGCAGCCGCAAATGGCGGCGCTGTTCCAGACGACCCAGCAGAACATCAGCCTGCACCTCCAAAACATTTATGCGGAGGGCGAGCTGGAGCGCGGGGCAACTCACAAGGAATCCTTGTCAGTTCGACAGGAGGGCGCGCGTTCCGTCCAGCGGCGCGTGGATTTCTACAACCTGGATGCCATCATTTCGGTCGGCTACCGCGTTAAATCCCACATCGCCACCCGCTTCCGAATCTGGGCCACACAACGACTGCGGGAATACATCGTCAAAGGCTTCGTGCTCGACGACGAGCGCCTGAAGAATCCCGACCAGCCTTTCGACTATTTCGAAGAGCTGACTCGCCGGATTCAGGACATCCGCACGTCGGAGCGGCGGTTTTACCAGAAGATCACTGACATTTACGCGACGAGCATTGATTACGACCCCACGCAAGAGATCAGTCTGCTGTTTTTCAAGACCGTCCAGAACAAGGTGCATTGGGCTATCACCGGGCAGACCGCCGCCGAGATTGTGCACGCCCGGGTGGATGCGGCCAAGCCCAACCTAGGGCTGACAAACTGGCGGGGGGCAGTGATTCGCAAGCAAGAGGTGGCCATCGCCAAGAATTACCTCACCGAGCCGGAGTTGGCCGCACTGAATAATCTTGTCGAGCAATACCTGATCTTCGCCCAAGGACAGGCCATGCGGCGCGTGCCCATGCACATGGTGGATTGGATCAAAAAGCTGGACGGGTTTCTGAGGCTCAACGAGCGCGACATCCTGACCCATGCCGGGCGCATATCGCACGAAATGGCGCAGGCCAAGGCAGAGCGAGAATACGACCGCTACCGCGCGTTGGCCGACGCGCAACCGCGTCCGGTGGATGCCGACTTCGAACAGGCCGCGAAACAGTTGCAGAAGTTGCCGCGTCCGAAGAAATCTAAACCGCCCAAGCCATGAACGAAGCCGAAACCAGGGCCGAGCACATTGATCCCGCGCTGAAAGCGGCGGGCTGGGGTGTCGTCGAGGGCAGCAAGATCCTGCGCGAATACCCCATCACCCCCGGCCGCATCGAAGGCCACGGTCGCCGCGGCAAGCCGCTCACCGCCGATTACGTGCTGGTCTATCGCAACCGCAAGCTGGCCGTGGTCGAGGCTAAGGCGCTGGACGAGGAACTGACCGAGGGGGTGGGTCAGGCGAAGAACTACGCCGGCAAGCTGGCGGTGCGGTATGCCTACTCCACCAACGGCCAGGGCATCTACCAGGTGGATATGCTGTATGGGACTGATGGGACGCATGGGACTAATGGGCCCGAGGGGGAAATCGCCCGCTACCCCACGCCGGACGAGCTCTGGGCCATGACCTTCGCGCAAGCGAACGCGTGGCGC
>CAIWJG010000301.1 GCA_903912925.1 uncultured Verrucomicrobia subdivision 3 bacterium
AGTCCCGGCTTTAGCCGGCGAGGGCCAGGATTGGCAAGCCAACGGGCAGGGCGGTGGCGCGCCAGACCGGCTAAAGCCGGGACTCCGTACCAGGAACTCACGAATGCGCCCGACCGTGTCTTTGTTATTCAATTCCGCTAGCCGGAATGGTATCTACTCCCTCCGTGAGAGTTGAAAAGCACAACCATGGTGGGACCCCTCCCGCCATCGTCTGGCTGCGGCAGGATCTGCGCCTGGCAGATAACCCAGCGCTACTGTCGGCTTGCCGGCGTGGCGGCCCAGTGGTGCCGGTGTTCATCTGGGCGCCGGAGGAAGAAGGGGACTGGCCGCCCGGCAGCGCCTCGCGCTGGTGGTTGCATCAATCGCTGGCACAGTTGGCTGAGGACTTCCACGCCGCAGGGACTGAGTTGCTCATCCGCCAAGGCTCCTCTCTCGCCGAATTGCTCAGCGTGGCCAAGGCGACGGTCGCAGACGCCGTGGTCTGGAATCGCCGCTACGAGCCTGCCAGTATCGCCCGCGACCGGAAGGTCGAAGCAGCCCTGCGCGCTGCAGGACTGCACACGGAGGAATGCAATGCCGCACTGCTATACGAACCCTGGACGATCCAGAACAAAGCTGGCCGCCCCTTCCAGGTCTTCACCCCTTTCTGGAGAGCTTGCCTGGCTTCTGCCGAACCGGCCGAACCTCTGCCCGCTCCTCGCCGGCTCGCCGCCCCGCCTCAAAAGCCTACATCGCTGCCACTCGCTACGCTGGAGCTGGAGCCCAAACGTGACTGGGCCGCTGGCCTGCGCGCTGCCTGGCACCCCGGCAGCGCTGGCGCCCAAGCCGAGCTACGCCGCTTCCTGCAGGAAGGCCTCCTCACCTACGCTGATGGCCGCAACCGGCCCGACCTCGTCGGCACGTCGCGCCTTTCGCCACACCTGCACTTTGGTGAAATCAGCCCGCGCCAGGTATGGCACGCAGTGAGGCTCTTTGCCGAGTCGCAGTCGATTCCTGCGGCGGTGTGGCGCAACTGGCAGTTCCTCACTGAGCTGGGCTGGCGTGAGTTCGCGCACCACTTGCTGTCGCACTTCCCCCGTACCCCGGAGCAGCCCCTGCGGTCCTCATTCGCCCGGTTTCCCTGGCGGAAGAACCCTGCCTGGCTCCGTGCCTGGCAGCGCGGTCAGACTGGCTACCCGCTCGTGGATGCCGGTATGCGCGAACTCTGGTCCACCGGCTGGATGCACAATCGCGTGCGCATGGTAGTGGCGTCATTCCTCGTGAAGAACCTGCTGGTCCCCTGGCAGGAGGGAGCCCGCTGGTTCTGGGACACGCTCGTGGATGCCGACCTCGCCAACAACACCCTCGGCTGGCAATGGACCGCCGGCTGCGGCGCCGATGCCGCGCCCTTCTTCCGCATTTTCAACCCGGTCAGTCAGGGCGAAAAGTTCGACCCCAAGGGCAGCTATGTTCGCCGCTGGGTACCAGAACTGGCGCGGCTGCCCGACGCGTGGATCCACCAGCCCTGGCAAGCGCCGCCAGCCATGCTCACCGCCGCCGGCGTGGAGCTGGGCCGCACTTATCCCCGCCCTCTCGTTAGTCACCTCATCTCGCGCGAGGTGGCGCTGGAAGCGTATCGCGGAATAACCCTTTGACAATTGGGGCAACCGGGAGCTTCCTATCTGCTGGAACTGAACCGATGGCATCCGAACCTCGCAAGAACGGCGCAAAAGGGCCGCGCATCCTGATCGTCGATGACGACCCCGGGCAGCGCAGCCTGCTGGATTCTTTCCTGCGCAGCCAGGGCTTCGAGACCGTCACGGTCGCGTCGGGCGAGCTGGCCCTGGAAGCCCTCCGCACGGGGGGCTTCAGCATGATGATCTCCGATGTGCGCATGCCGGGCCTCTCGGGCCTGGAGACGATGCGCCTCGCCCGCCAGGAGCACGCCGTTCTGCCGATTCTGCTGGTGACTGCTTACGCCGACATCCGAGAGGCGGTCGGGGCCATGCGCGACGGCGCACTGAATTACCTGGCCAAGCCGATTGATCTGGATGAGCTGCTGCTTACTGTCCAGCAGGCCACCGGCATCGCCGAGCATGCACCCCTGCGGTTCAGCACGGACAAGCAGTTGCCCGGGCACATCGTGGCAAAGAGCCCGCTCATGCAGGCCGTCTTCCATGATGCGTCGTTGATTGCCGCCTCCGAGAGCCGCATCCTCATCACTGGCGAAAGCGGCGTGGGCAAGGAAGTATTGGCCGATGTCATCCACGCCTGGAGCCCGCGCGTGTCCGGCCCGCTGGTCAAGGTCAACTGCGCGGCCATCCCCGAGACCCTGCTGGAGAGCGAGCTGTTCGGCCACGAGAAGGGCGCCTTCACCGGCGCGATGGCGCAGCGCATTGGCCGATTCGAGGTAGCCAATAACGGTACTATCTTCCTGGATGAAGTAGCCGACATGTCCCCGCCGTTGCAGGCGAAGCTGCTGCGCGTGACGCAGGAGGGTTGCTTCCAACGTGTCGGCTCCAACACCGAATTGCAGACCAACGCCCGCATCCTGGCCGCCACGAATAAAATCCTCGAAGAGCAAGTTAAGGCGGGCCGCTTTCGCGAGGACCTCTTCTACCGGCTGAACGTCGTGGAACTCAACATCCCCGCCCTGCGTGAGCGGCCGGAGGACATCCTGCCTCTGGCGAGCGCCTTCATGGCCGAGTTTACCAGGGGCAAGGCGCGGTTTGCGTCGTCCGTCGCGGATTGCCTGACGCGCTATTCCTGGCCCGGGAACGTGCGCGAGCTGCGCAACGCCATGGAACGCGCGGCGCTGCTTTCCGTCGGTGAACTTATCCTGCCCGAACACCTGCCCGCGAAGGTCCGCGCCGTGGCTGAGACGGCCCCGGCGGTCGAACCTCAGGATGCCGAGCGCCTGGCGGAGATCGAGCGCCAAGCCATCTTCCAGGCCTTGCGCAAGCACGACTTCAACCGTACGGAGACAGCCAAGGCCCTCGGCATCAGCCGCCGCGCCCTGATCTACAAGCTGCAACGCTTCCGGGCAGAAGGTTACGCCGTCGATCCGGCTTAGCCAGGGGGCCGCAGTTCTTTCGCCGGATATCCCAGTCGGAACTTCCCGGAACTCTCCGGTGCGAGTAGATCGGTCTGCTCAACCGTCAGCTTGCCGGCGACGCCGAGCACCTGCTCGACGCGCTGCTGTAATACCGCCACGTCCGCCGCAGTCGGCGGTGTGCGGTCCGGCACAAAGCGCAGCAGCCATTCGCCGCTGGCGCGCTCACACAACTGGTAGTGGGCCACGCCCGGCAAGTCGGCCAGGCACTGGTCCACTTGCCATGTCGTTACTCGCCTGCCCTCCGCCAGGACGAAGGCATCCTTCGCGCGGCCATGCACCCTGTAGCTCGTGTAATACGGCCGCTCATGCCGTTCGACCAGGTCACCGATGCGATAACGGATCAGGGGCATGAAGTCATTTGTCAGCGTGGTAACAGCCAGCTCGCTGATGTCCTGCGCGTCGGTGTTCACCACCTCCAGCAGAGCCGTTTCGAGGCTCGGCCGCATTTCGCCGCGCCCGACCTCCATCAGCAGGTGGCCGGTCTCGGTCGAGCCGTAGAGGTTGAATACGGGTACCCCGAACGCTCGCTCCAGAATGCGCCGGTGCGCGATACTCACAAACTCATAGCTGGCCAGGATGAACCGCAACGACGGCAGCCGTATGCCCCGCCGCTCGCAATAAAGCGCGAATACCACACCATAGACCGGGTCCACATCCAGGAACTGCGGCTGCCATTCGACCGCCTCCGCCGCCATGCGCGCCAGCTCGGCTTCGCTCCAAAGAAACGGATACCGCGACAGGCCGACGAACAGCGCGTTCCCGACCGCTCGGTCAGCCCGTGAAGGCACGCCCGCGTAACAGATGTCCCCGCTACACACCGGCGAATTGATCGTAACGCGTCGAGCGTTGGGAAACTCATCAAGCACCGCGGCCACCAGCGGATTCAGCCGCAGCGCCCGCTCCTCCTGCTCCAGCCACCAGCCGCGCCCCAGCAGCAGCGGCGTGCGCTCTTCCGACGTGCCGGAAGTATGCTCCAGCTCTACCAGGTCCTCATCGAGCAGCGCGTCGAGCTCCATGCCCGCGCGCAGGAAATTGCGCGGGAAATCGCGGCGGATGTCCTCTTTGGTGATCAGCGGCAGCCGGCGCAGCTCGGCCAGCGACACCGCCTCCCCGGATAACCGTGGCAAAGCGCCCGTCCGCCGGTAGAGCGGCACTTCGCTCAGCCAGCGTGGCAGCACTTCGCCCAGCCGATACGGCAGGGCGGCTTCGTTAATCAATTCTGCTGTGCCTAACATGTAACTATGCGTTTCGTCTTGTTCGAATGACGCGCCAATCTACCACAAATTCAACCCGTTGCCAGGGGATGGCGGGATTACGAGGTCTTTGGCGGCTCCCGGCGATGTCCGGCAAACCAGTAGCGCAGGAAGACGCCCAGCTCCTTGGGATCCGGCTTCGCGCCAGCAGGACCGTCCAAACTTTCCCCGTGGGCACACGCTAGCCTCGCCGTAGCCTCGCCGTAGATAACAATGTTATCTACGGCGAGGGTCCGGGGCAGTGCCGGGGCGGGTGAGGTGCGCCAGCGGCGTGGGGATAGCAGGTTGCAAGTCTGGGGCGGCGAAAAGGGGCGGAGCGGTTTCAAACTGGGCATGAGCCGCTGGGCCGGGGAAGGCGGCCCCAGCGCTGAAACTTGAGGCCTGTCTGCAAGTGACTACCGCTGAGCGCTTTACGCCTTATCTAAGGCCCTTCGGGTCAGAACAAAGTTTCTCCACTGGTTGGCTTTGTTCGCCCGCAACATGCGCGGTGAGCGGCTCAGGCGAAGGGCAGTCCAGAAGCCCAAAGGGCATTCTGTCGCACGTTGCGGGTAGGGGGCTATGCCCATCAGTGCGCGGAGTGCCTTGAGCGAGCATTAACGGGTGGGAACCTGGTTCTGGGCGGCACGGCCAGGCCGCAGATCGGATTATCCTAAAAACCGCAGTCCCTTCGCGCCTTTGCCTCTTGGCGTCTTTGCGTCAACTACCGGTTTTGGGTTAAACAGCGCAGGTTTGGAATTTCGCCTCGACCCTTGGGCTGCTTCATCTGACAATGCGGCCATGATCATGCGGACCAATTCCGAGCGGCTATTTGCTGAGGCGCTGAAATACATCCCCGGGGGTGTGAACTCGCCGGTGCGGGCGTTTCGCGCCGTGGGCGGCCAGCCGTTCTTCGTCAACAAGGCGGAGGGCGCGCGGGTGTGGGACGTGGATGGCAACGAGTATCTCGATTACGTCGGCACTTGGGGGCCGGCGATTCTCGGCCATGCGCATCCGAAGATCATTAAGGCCGTGCGGGCGGCGGCGCGACACGGCACCAGCTTCGGCATCCCGAACCCGTTCGAGGTTACGCTGGCGAAGATGATCTGCACTTGGCTGCCCAGTGTGCAGAAGGTGCGGATGTGCAACTCGGGGACCGAGGCCACCATGTCCGCCATCCGCTTGGCGCGCGGGTTTACGAAGCGCGACAAGATCATCAAGTTCGACGGTTGCTATCACGGCCATGCGGACTCGCTGCTGGTTAAAGCCGGGTCCGGGGCGCTGACATTCGGGAACCCCGACAGCGCCGGGGTGCCGGCGGCCTTCACGCAGCACACGGTTGTCCTGCCGTTTAATGACCGGGAAGCCGTGAAGGCAGCCTTCGCGGCGAACCCGGACCAGATTGCCGGCATCATTGTGGAACCGGTGCCGGGCAATGCCGGCCTGTACTTGCCGCAGCCGGGGTATCTGGAGTTTCTTCGCGAGGTGACCACCGCCAACGGTGCGCTGCTGCTGTTCGACGAGGTCATGACCGGCTTTCGTTTGGCCAACGGCGGCGCGCAGGAGCATTTCGGCATCACTCCGGATCTAAGTTGCTTCGGGAAGGTGATTGGCGGCGGCTTACCGGTGGGCGCGTTCGGCGGGCGCGCGGAGATCATGGATTACCTGGCGCCGCTTGGTCCGGTCTATCAGGCGGGCACGCTGAGCGGGAACCCGCTGGCGATGGCGGCGGGCATCGCGGCCCTGGAAGAGCTTGCCGCGAGCGATGCCTTCGTGAAGCTGGAAGAACTTGGCGCCGCGCTGGAAGCCGGAATGAAAGGTGCCGCGAAAGCTGCGGGCGTCCCGGTGCAATTCAACCGCTGCGGCTCAATGTTCTGCGGCTACTTCACCAGCGAGCCGGTGCATAACGTGGCCGACGCGATGAAGAGCGACCGCGAGCGGTTCAAGAAATACTTCCACGGCATGTTGGCCGAGGGCATCTACCTCGCGCCATCGCAGTTCGAGGCGGGCTTCCTTTCCACCGCGCACACGGCGGCGGATATCGAGCAAACGGTGACCGCAGCGGCCAAGGTGATGAGGACATTCTAGCCGGTTTTTGTTTGTGACCTGAAGACCAGGTGCAGCACACTGACCACATGCGCATCCTTGCCCTGGACCACGGCAGCAAACGGATTGGCATCGCCGTCAGCGACGAACTGAAGGTGATTGCCCAGCCGTTGGAGTTCATTGCGGCGGAGCCGTTCGCCGACGTGTTGGCGCGGCTCAGGGAATTGATCCGTGACAAGCAGGTGGAGATCATCCTCGTCGGGATGCCGCGGAACATGGATGGCAGCTACGGCCCGGCGGCACTGAAGGTGCAGGCCTTTGTAGCGGCACTGAAGGGGGCCTTGACCGTGGCCATCCGGACCTGGGATGAGCGGCTCACATCCGCGCAGGCAAACCGGGTTCTCATTCAAGGCAATGTCCGCCGTGACAAGCGCAAGCAGAACGTGGACAAGATGGCCGCCGCGATCTTGCTGCAGAGCTTCCTCGATAGCTTGGCCACATGAGGGGAATGAAGAAGGAAGAATGCAGAATGCAGAATGCAGAATGAAGCTTCAGAACTTCCTCGATAGCTTGGCCACCTGAACCGCCGCTCTGCCACGCACCACGCACCACGCAACACGCCCTCCACTGATGGACCTGCTGAAATTCAAGCTCACCATCGCCTACGACGGCACTCATTACGAAGGCTGGCAGGTGCAGAAGACCGGCACCGGCGTGCAGGAGAAGATCGAGGACGCGCTGGCGAAGCTCTTCCCCAGCCGCCCACGCGTGCATAGTTCGAGCCGCACAGACACGGGCGTGCATGCGCTGGGCATGGTGGCGCATTTCGAGATCCCCCGCCCGGAGTGCCGGATGGCCCCGCGCAAGCTGGTGCTCGCGCTTAATGCCTGGCTGCCGGAGGATGTCCGAGTCCTTTCCGCGGCCCGCGCCCCGCAGGACTTCCACGCGCGCTTCCAAGCGGCGGGCAAGCAGTATCGCTACTCGGTTTGGAACCACGCGGTGATGAATCCGCTGATCAGGCACACTGCCTGGCACGTGCCGCGCCCGCTCGACCTGTGCGCCATGGACACCGCCGCCCCGTTCTTCGTGGGCCGACACGACTTCCAGTCTTTCGCTGCCAACCCGGGCTATGCGAAAGCTTCCACCGTCCGCACGGTCACACGATGCGACCTCACGCGGCGCGGGCGGTTGCTGACGTTCGTCATAGAGGGCGACGGGTTTCTCTACAAGATGTGCCGCGGCATAGTGGGGACGCTCGTCCAGGTGGGGCTGGGCAAGTTCCCAGCAGATGAGGTCAAACGGATGCTTGCGCAGAAGGATCGGCGGGTGGCGGGCATGACTGCGCCGGCACACGGGCTCGTGTTGTGGAAGGTTTTTTATGCACGTCGTCCTGCTCGAACCGGAAATCCCCCCTAACACCGGCAACGTGGCGAGGCTCTGCGCTGCCACCAGAAGCAGCCTGCACCTGATAGAACCCTTCGGCTTCAAACTGGACGACACGCAACTCAAGCGCGCCGGGATGGACTACTGGCAGCACGTCGAATGGCGTCGCTGGCCAAGCTGGCCGGCCTTCCGCAAGTCGGTCTCCGAAGGGGCGCGCGTCTGGCTTGTCGAATCCAACGGGCCGCGGCTCTATACGGAGGTCAACTACGCGCCGGATGATTATCTTGCCTTTGGCCGGGAAACCGCCGGTCTGCCCAAGAGCCTTCTGCACGAAAACCACGACCGCTGGCTGCGCATTCCCATGTTCAATGCCCAAGCCCGCTCACTGAACCTGTCCAATTGTGTGGCGCTGGTTCTTTTCGAGGCGCTGCGGCAGCAGGAATTCAGGGGTGAAGCGTGAAGCGTGAAACGTGAAGCGTGAAGCGTGAAACGTGAA
>CAIWJG010000302.1 GCA_903912925.1 uncultured Verrucomicrobia subdivision 3 bacterium
GGCAGTCGGCGCTGTCTTCTATGGGGTAATAATGCGCCGACTGCCGTCGGCGGCTACGCCCTGTCGGCGAACTGGCCCGCGGCCCAGTCCTTTAGCATGTTTAGCGTGTTTAGCGGGCACTCCCATTTTACAAAACAGTGACAACTACACTCCGGCCAATGCGGCAAACTGGTGAAGAACATTGATGAGCACTATGAAGACAAACCTTCTGATTAGCGGGATACTCCTGGGCGCCGTAACCTTCATCAGCGCCGCGACCAACGACCTCACCAGCGCTATCCAGCGCGGGCTGTTTGAGGAAGAGGCCAACCAGAACCTGGGCGCCGCCATCCAGGCCTACCAGGCCGTCGCCAGCCAATTCGACAAGGACCGCAAGCTCGCCGCCACCGCCATCTTCCGCCTGGGCGAATGCTACCGCAAACAGGGCAACACGAACGACGCCGCCGTGCAATACCAGCGCATCCTGCGCGACTTCTCCGACCAGCCCACCCTCGTCACCCTCAGCCGTCAGAACCTTGCGGCGCTGGGCACGGCACCCCCGGCAACCGCCGCTCCCGTTATGTCGGATGCCGCCCGCCAGGAGCAGAAGCGCCTGCTGGAGGAGGAGATCAAACTAGTCCAGAAGCAGTTGGACGTGCAGCAAAAGCAACTGCAGGTGGGTCAAGGTTCCCCGAGCGACCTCTGGCCAAACGAGCGCGAGATACTCAAACTGAAACGCCAGATTGCCGCCCTGGATGCCGGGCTGCCCCTCTCAATTGCAGCTCCAGAAACCACCGACTCCACCGCCCCCACCGAAGCCGACGAAGTCCGGCGCATTCAGGCCCTCATTAAAGACAGTCCGGACCTGGTCAATGCTCCTGTTGAAAACGGTCTGACGCTGCTGCAATCCGCCGCCGCCAAGGGGAAGCTGGCCGTGGTGAAACAGTTGCTCGACAGCGGTGCAGCCGTGGACGGCCTCCAGCAGCCCGGGCCGACTCCCCTGCACCACGCCGCCGCCAATGGCCACAAAGCCGTCGTTGACCTCCTGCTTAGTAAGGGCGCCAAGGTGGACGCTCAAACCGACAACGGCGTCACCCCCCTGCACCTTGCCGCCCGGCAAGGCTACGAGTCGGTGGCCAAGGTCCTGCTGGCTGCCGGGGCGCCCGTGAATGCCCAGATCAAAGGGGGGGGTGCAAACCCGGGGAGGGACGACCTGCAACTTAATGGTTTCATCTCCGGCCAAGCCCCGCTGCATTTGGCCGCCAAAGCCGGTTACACCGGCATGGTCCAGTTGCTGCTCGCCAAAGGCGCGGATGTGAATGCCGAGGACGGCGACGGTCGAACCCCACTGAGCTACGCGGCACAAAGACCTGCCATTCTCCAACTCCTGCTGGCTTCCCACGCCAATCCGAACGGCGGCCGGCTCGACCTACCGCTGGCCACCGCGGCTTATTATGGTGATTTGCCTGCACTGAAGCTGCTGCTGGCCAATGGCGCCAACCCGAACACCAACTCGGCTCTCAGCATGGCTGTTAATCTGCCGTTCGGCCAGATTCCACCAAGAGGAGCCAAGCTCACACCGCTGTTCCTGGCAGTCACCCGACGGCACGCCGACGCCGTCACAGAACTGCTGCGTTGTAAAGCAGATCCTAACATGAGTGGCGGTTATTCCACTCGCCCCGTTCTGGGCGAAGCCCTGCCGGATGCCCCAACGCTCAAGGTGCTGCTCGATGGTGGCGCTGACCCGAATGCGTCCAATCAGGGCACGCCGCTGCTCATGCAGGCAGTGTTGGACAAGAATCAACCCGCCGTCGAACTGCTGCTGGCCCATAAGGCCGATGTGAATGCGGCCAAGTCAGACGGCTGGACGGCGTTGTTCAGCGCGGTCTCCCAGGGCGATAAGGTCATCGCCGAACTCCTGTTAAAGGCAGGCGCAGCGGTGAACATACGGAACAAGAACGGCCAGACCCCGCTGTGGGTCGCCGTGAATCGTAAGCAGCCAGAAGAATTGGCGGCGTTACTTCTCGCCTACAAGGCCGACCCCAATGCGAAGAACAATGACAATAACGGCTGGACGGCGCTCCACCTTGCGGTCGCGGAACGCCAGCGGGAATTGGTCGAGCTGCTGCTGGCCAACAAAGCTGATCCCAATGTGCGAAACAACGATGGTAAGACGCCGCTGGATTTCGCGAAAGACCAAGCGCAATCCGCTCAAAGGCTACCGCCCGGGTTTCGAGCAACGTACCCAGGCGCAGGGGCAATTTCTGGGCCGGGCCTGCCGCTTCCGCCGTCCCTCACTTATCAGCCTCTGGCGACCGGAACCCCGGCCACTGCTCCGGCACAAGAGCCGAAGCCTAAAGCGATGGCTGCCCTGCTGCGCCAGCACGGCGCCGTGGATGACCTGCCTCAATTAGACAGGATTCAGGTGCGGCGCGCTTCGACCGGGCAATCCTCGACCTCGTTTACAAAAGGCACCCATGATTGGGGCCAATTCACGCTCCTGGACCTGATTGGCGTGCAATACCAGTTCCTAGGGTATTCTCCAGAGCAAGGAGGGGATAATAACTCCACCGAAGCGGTCGTTTTCGCCCATGAGTCTCGATACTGGTCTTTTCCCGACCTCGCACACTTGCGCATTCGACGCCCCACTTCCGACCCGACGAAATGGCAGGAGCGGGACGTTGATCTCCGCCCGCTGCTCGAGTCCGGCGACTGCTCAAAAGACGTGCTCCTGGAATGGGGAGACGTGGTGGAGATTCCCGAGGCCAACCATCCCCTTAATCAGATGTGGTCCGGCTTTTCCAAGACGGAACTGGCCAACCTCAAGAAGTGCCTGACGCGGCAGGTCCAGATCGTCATCAATGGCCAAACTACGAACATCACCCTGGCCCCGCAGATTTCCAACATTGGGGAGGAGAAAGAGGCCGCAAACGCTGACGCCGCCGCGTCATACCAGGCGCGTTTGCGTGCCGCGCAGGGGCCGCACATCATTGCCCACACCCCCTTCTGGCTAAAGCCGGTCCTCCTCCAGTCCAAACTGGTGCTGACCTCCTCGGACCTTTCTCGCGTCAAAGTCACTCGCCCACTGTCGCCCGCCGGCCGGGCGCGTGAGTGGATAGTGGATTGCTCGCAAGCCAACCTCTCCCCCGACTTCTGGCTGCGAGACGGCGACAAGATCGAGGTGCCGGAGAAAACCGATGCGCCCCCCACCGCAGCGCCGGGGCCGCAGTCGGCACCTCCCAAGTAAGAAACATCGCGACCTGCGCCTGCCGAACAAGCCCAAAGTTCTCATTTGCAACCACCTGCAAGGGCTCTGCGGATACCCACATCTCCAATACCCTGGCGATAAGCTCAAGACGCTTGGCGAAAGCGGCTGCGGCATCGCATCGGTGATCCTGTCGCTCATCCCCGAGTTTTGGGTGTGGGCCGGGAACTGACCGAACGGCGGACCCCCAGGACGGCGAAAGTGCAGGCCAGAAGACCAATGGTAACGTTCTGCCCCCCCCCCCCTCTGACAGCCCCCTTTGTGTAAAAGCGCGTCCGGTTTAAGAAGGTTTTGAAAAGGTTTGAGAAGGTCTGGCCAAACACACCCGCTTGTACCCCCACCCTTAATGACCGGCTATTGCCGAGTAACCCCGCCTCACCCCTGCAAGGGAAACGTGAGGCGTGAAACGTGAA
>CAIWJG010000303.1 GCA_903912925.1 uncultured Verrucomicrobia subdivision 3 bacterium
AGGAAGACTTCACGGGCCAAGCGTAGTCCGAGTCTTCCTCTCATTAACACCCAACTTCAGTTGGGTGAACCACGCCCCCGCTGCGGTCCAACCGTTTCAACGGTTTCCCCTGACTTTTACCCATAATGAGAATTGCTGGGTCGCGAAAGAGGTTTCCAACCATGACGAGGCCCATTCCCATCCGTGTCACCCGTGGTTTCTGAACTGCCGGATTCAGGGTGATGCGCACATTACATTCTCATTACCGTTTCGTGGCAATGGTGAGGACTGACACCGGCACGTAGCGCCAATAACGCTCCGGAAAGCACTATATGTGGGGTACTCCAAAATCGGCAGGCCCCTACAGGCAGTGTGGTCGGGCTGGTCCAGTTTCTTAATGCCCGCACCACCCTTCCCGACAGTCCCCCCCGTCCTCTGGCTTCTGTCTTCTGCGTTCCGATTTCTGCTTTCTGCTTTCCCAATTTCAGTTTTCCCCCTGGTCGCCCCCCCCTTGCCGCGCCGAAGCCACGCAAAGGCGGGTCAGCGCTTCAGGTTTCAGCTTATCCCCCCGCCGCCCAACGCCGAATTGTGCGGAAACTTTGTTCTGACCCCGATTTGAGCCTAGCGGCTCAGGGCCGGAACCTGATGCTTTTGCAGGGCAGGCGGGAGAGCAACCACTGGTGGTGGAAAGCGGCGCGTTGGGAGCGTTTGGAGCCGGAATTGGCCGCGTGGTTGGTGGAACGGCTCAAAGTGTTTCACGACCTGATTGTGACGGTGGACCAGGCGGCTGGGCAGTCGACCGGGGAGCCGGAATCCAAAGCCCCCAAGGTGCTGCCCAAGGGGATGGGCCGCTTGACCTATGCAGCCGTCGAGACGGAGGTGGCGGCTTGGGACCGGTTTAAGAACCGGCGCCAAGTGGGCAGCTACGCCGGGCTGACCGGCGGGGTAAGCGCTTCCAGGCAAAGCTCAGCCGTCCTGAGCATCACCAAGGCGGGCAACCGGTGCGGCGCCTAACAAAACGATGAGGGTCAATGAGTGACCTTCAGCGCCCCCATTTAGGGCTGGCTTACATTTAACGTTATGCTTCCCGTCTCACCGTAGTAACCATCCACCGTAATTTGGTAGGCAACACCTGCGCTCGCTTCGAAGCTGACCAGGCTTGTCTGCTGACCGCCGTAGTCGTCATTAGATGCTGCGGTGGTAAGCGATGAAACGGAGGTGCCAGTATAGACACCGAGTAGCGTATCAAAGTTACTGCCGAAAGTTGAAATCGTCACCGTGCCAGTCCTGGGGGCGGTCCACGTCCACCAAACCGAACTGCCGCCGCTGGTGCCGGCGTGGTTAGGTTCTCCGGGTTCCTTAGTCGCGGCGGCATTTGAGCCGTAGACGCTAGCCGTGCTGCCCGAAATCGTTATACGGTTGGGGAAATTGTCATTGGGTGGAGGAGGCGACAATATCGTGATCCCAACCGTACCTGAATAAGCGAAAGCCCCGGAGTTGTCTGTGGCTCTGGCTACGATGGTGTAGTAGCCCGGCTTAGAGCTTCGCCAGAGATTGGTATATGGGCTGGCCAAAGCGGTCCCAATCAATGCTGGCAGTGTGTTGTCTGCATCCAGGAATTCGACCAAGCTGACACTGCCGTCGCTATCGCTGGCCGTGGCGGTAAGTGTGAGATTGGTAGGCGCCAGAAACTGGTCGCCGTCCTTTGGAGCCGTAATCGACACCACTGGAGGCGTAGAATGGATCAGCCGCAACGTGATATCCCCGGTTGTGCCGTATTGACCATCCACCGCAATCTGGTAGGTGACCCCTGCGGAGGCGACAAACTTGACGTGCGCAGGACCAATCAAGCCGGCGGGGTTATTCGTCGCAACGACCCTCAGGCTTGAAAGTGCGGTGCCCGTGTAAACTGCCAGCAAAGGCGCTTCATTATCCCAAGGGTCAAGTAGGTCGGCATAGACCGACACTGTCCCGCTGAATGAAGATGTCCAAGACCACCAGACCGAGGCTCCGCCGGGGTCCCCAGCGTGATTTGGCTCGCCGGATTCCTTACGGCCGCCAGCGTTGGAACCCGTCAGAATTGCGGGGATTGTCGAGATCGGGGTGCGATTGGCAAAGAGGTCATTGGCGGGGACGATGGTCACCGACACGTCGTAGTAAGCTGTGATTCCAAGGGCGTCCGTGGCGGTCACCTCAATGTTGTGATCCCCTGGGTCAACCAGAGCCCACCCTACGCTGAGACTGCTCGTATTGGTGGTCGCCAGGACTCGGCTGTCCCCAGAAATTTGCAGCCCAGTGATTGACGCATCGCTGCTCGCTGCCGTGGCGGACAGCGTGAGGTTGGTTGAGTGCGGGTACCTCGTGCCATCTTGCGCACCTTGGAACGTGATCGTCGTCGGAACGCCGATTTGAAGCTTGATACCGCCGGGTTTGCCTGTCGTGACTTGTATCATGTACGTCGTTCCAGCTACCGCGCCAAAGAGGGCACCATCATAGTGCCAGGGATAGTCCGGCTCATAATCCACCTCGGTTAAGTTCGTCAGGACCGAACCGGTATAGACACTCACATTCGCCGATACGGCACTGCCAGCCGGTGAAACGATCACCGTCTCATTGAGGGGCGCAGTCCAGCTATACCAGATGGAGTACTCACTCCACCCTGGCTCTCCGTTCTCGGTCGTCGCTGAAAATGTGTAACCGGTTGCTGAGGGTAGGCTACCCTGGAGGGAGGCTCGGTTGGCGAACTTGTCATTGACCGGCGGAGGCATGTTGGTAGTGCGATCCACGACCCGGTAAAAGCGGTGGGACAGGCTACTCACCGCCTGATCCATAAATGGGGTGTTGCTCGCGAGACCGCCGACGGCGGCATAGTCAGCCCAGTTCACCAAGTTGCTGGAAACCTGGACCACGTAACCTCTGCCGGCCACTCCGAGAATTTGAAACTGGAGCGAATGGGGCGGCAGACCCGAGGGCGCGAGAAGCTCTGGAATGGGGACGGCACCACGCCCCAACAACGTATCCAATTGGGACGGTGACACCCCCCCCACCAGACCGCCGAAAGTGGGGTCGCCCCAAGTTTCCGCAAGAAAGTTTGCTCCGCGGAACTCCGGCAGAAACGAACGCGGGCTGTGGGTGCCGGCAAAAAGCGCCGGCAGGAAGACACTGTAGTGGGCATCAATTTGCAACGTTACTGAGCCCTTAAGCGATTTCACCAAATCCTCCAAGGTGAGACGGAAGTTCTCCTCGGCATTGGCTTTCTCCGGGTTGTAGTTGAACAACCGGGGGGTTATCCAAGGCCGGCCTCGGATGAACTGGGAGGCCAATAGATAGTGATTGGCCGCATTGGTGAAAGCAGTTTTCGCCGCAGAGAGGTCGGTCGTACTAGCAAACGTCAATAGGTGCGGGTAGGAGGCCAGCAGGTCACCCAGATCGAACTGATGGTTGGTGTAAAAGGAACGAAGTGCGCTCAACTGCACGTCAAGATTCCACGAGTACGTGTTGTAAATGAGGCATTCTCCCCACTCAACCAGTGCCCGCAGTAGTTGGACGTCGCCATAATCCATAGTGACGTACTCGGTTTGGGTGTCATCCGTGGTCAAATAGAGCACGAAATTAGTGCTGGTTACAGCCGCAAGGTTGGTGTCAGCGCCGATCAGAGTGGCCAGCACATTGGTCCGCAACAAGGCCGTGGTCTCGTTGGCATCCACACCCGCCGGCGCCAGGGGCACACCGTTGGTATCGGTCGGGAGCTTTGCTGTCCAACCATAGACACTGCGACCGGTAGTGGACATTCCCAGGCGAGTGAGGAAATTGCTCACCGCTGGCTGGCTCGGCACCAGGAGCAACCGGGTGGCAGCACGGAGCACGCTGCCCGTTTGCTGGGTCGGCGACAACAGGGTGGCGTTGGAAAAGCAGAGATTTGCTGAAACGAGGTTGCTGGAGGCTAAGTAGGCTCGGCCTTGGCTGATGTATTGGTTCGCCGTTGTTGCCGCTGCCACGTCGTAACCAACAAACAGCGAAAGACTAGCTGTCAGGAATAGAATCTTCTTCATAAGAGCTGGAACTTCGATTAGTTTTGTCTTGTTCTCTTGGGTTGTGAGGGTAAGAGCTGTAACCGGGTGGTGCCTTGGGCTGTCAGGCACCTGAGTTCGCCAGCAGCTTTTCCGCTAATAACCAGGATTGCCGTTCTGAACGACAGCGGCAAGGCTCCAGGCTGGTTCACCGTACCATCCTCCAATCGCCACTCCGATTGGTTCTCCAAGCGTGCGCGGCGTGCATGCACGCTCATTTGCTTTTCGGTTGAGAACCAGAGCACGAAGTCGCGGGCCTCAATCCCCACTTTCGAGGAGCGTCTGCTGCGCCAGCAGGTGGCAGCTTGGTTTAGGGACTTAGCCGTACAATCTGAGTCGCATACCTCTATGCTGAAACCATCGAGAACCAGTAAAGGCAACACGCCTATCCGGAAGAATCCCTTTGTTTCGTAATCCTTGAAAATGTGCGCCACGCGCAACTTCGCGGCGGGTTCCAGTTTCTGATCCGAATAAAAAAAGACCGCCGTATTTGTGGTCCTGGATTGCGCTAGGCTGCTCCGAGCGCTAGCCGCGCGCACCGGAGTGACAAGCGTGGCACTGCCGACTACGTATAGGAGCGTAAACCAAAACGCGCTTAATCGAACACCTGCGTTACGTTGTTGTGACAACAAAATCATCAAAATTGAAAACTGATACTGATAGATTTGGATTCTTGCGCGCCCGCTTGTACTTGACGCTGCACGGGTGAAGGAGAATTGCTTTTTGCTCTCATTCATTGGGACACCATCTTGCGAGGCCCCGCGGATGGCGTCAACCGGCAAATTTTACCGAGTTTCTCGCGGTCTTCGCCCACGGCAGGGTCGCGTTGGCGGGCCTTGGCGGCGCTGGCGGGCGGTGCGTATGGGGGGGCAGTATGGGGGGCAGAACAAAGTTTCTTCACTGTTTGACCCTTTCCGGCGGTGACGTTGCAGCAGGGAAGCCACGTGCGTGGCGGCCCCCATACACAGACGCTCAGCTATCCACTCCAACGTCATCGTGGTCTCGCACCGCAAGCGCGCGGCGATCCGGACCTTGTACGGGTCACGCTTGCGGCGCCCTTGGAGAACCGGCGCAACCCAGCCCAGAGCGTCCATCTCCTCTATGGCAATCCACTGGGCCTTCGCCAACGCGGACTGCTGGACTTCCTCTCCGCCGCCCTTCGGAGTCGCCATCTCGCTGACCTGCGCCAGCAGTTCCTGGCGAAACTCCTCGCTTCCCAGACACCACCCCTGTGGATCATATCCAGTAAAGGGGTCAGTTAATGAGAGTGTCATCTTCTTAGCAGTCGTTGGTTGGCGGGGGGCGGCGGGTCGGCTCTTGCCCCGTTGCTGCAGCAACCACGCCAGATGACCGCGGGTGCCCATGTTCAGCCGCTCCGCAATCCAGACCAGCGGCATCGTCGTCTGCGACCGCAACTTCCAGGCTAAATCCACTTTCCTCGGCTCGCCCTTCCGCCGGGCTCTTAGGTCCGCCTCGCTCCAGCGCATCCGCTTCAGCCCCGCAATCACCAATTGCTCGGCTTGCACCGCCTCCGCCTCCTGCACCACCTCCCCAAAATGGCTCGACCCCGGACGCGTGTCCACCTGCTCCAGTAGCTCCTGCCGAAACTCTTCCCCACCCAAACACCAGCCCCGCTCCACCCGCTTGAACTCACCGCGCAAAGCCTCCCCCCGCCGCCACTCCATTCGCTCCGCAAACACCCGCCGGCCCGCCGCGCTGTCCTTCGGTATGCCCCACTCGCCCAACAACCGGTCCACCCGCAGCCACTTCGGACGCCGCGACGGCACCCCCAAATACAGCGGATAACTGCTCCAGGCAAAGGCCGACAGCGCTTGGCCCGGCTTGAGCACCTTCGCTCGCGGCGGATTCAAATGCACGTAATCACACACCGTCTTGAGATACCCGTTGCCGCTCCCATCCACGATCAGCGCCTTATACCTGCCACTAAACAAGTGCCCAAATTCCTTGTGCCGCCGGTTATAGCGGCTGGTATAGGTCCCGAGGAGCCACTTCATCCC
>CAIWJG010000304.1 GCA_903912925.1 uncultured Verrucomicrobia subdivision 3 bacterium
GCAAAGATCGCAAAGAAAGGTAGTGATGCATGGATTGCCTTAGCCTTCCATTCACCCGGCAGGTAAATCAGTCCTTTGGCTCAGCATCATCACAAGTTCCTTTCTTTGTGCTCTTTGCGTTCTTTGCGGTAGATCGCAAATGCCGTGTTTAGGTTCAACGGTGTGAAATATCCGGGCTAGCGGTGACTGGTATCGGCGGGCTGGTAGAGATACTTCTGGAAGCCGGCGAAGATGTTGCCGATTTCGTCGGGCTTGCCGAGGTCTGCCACGGCGTCGGCAATCGAGTCGTGGTACTTGAGCCGGAGCAGGGGCGTCAATTTCTCCTGGTCGAGCTCCTCCACGCCGACGGTGACGTAGTGGGAGAGGACAAAATCGAGGAACACCTGCTGTTTGGCACTGAAACGGGTGTTGATATAGACCCGCGCGTTGGCGGCGCGAACCTCGCGGCTGAGCGGGGGCATGGCGTAGGCCACATGCGCCAGAACATCGAACAGGTCGCTCTTCTCCGCATCAATGATCTTCTGCATCTCGGCCATCTGGTCCCGGCCAAAGCCCTTTTCCGCCAGGCCCTGCAGCAGCTTGGCTCGGGTGGCGGGGGCGCTCCAAATGGCGCGGAGTTCCGCCTCGTCCTTGAAGAACTCAGGCAGCCTGCCAAAGAGCAGCTCCAGGAACTGCTGCGCGGACATCGGCGTGCCATCGGGATGCCAGAAGGAGGTGGCCATCATGTGCTGGATGTTGCGGGCTTTGCCGTCGGCTAGCCTGATCTTGATTCTTTGGCGGGGTAGCGGCGGCTCGGGGTCTGGGCGGGGAACGATGGGAGTTGTCGGAGGAATGGGACTGCTGGGAGGCTCCGGCTCAAGCGGCTCGCCGTCCCACTCTGGATCGGTGAAATGGTGATGCGCCTTCACGAAGTCGTAGATGGTGAAGTAGTCCTTGCCGTCGTAGAGCCGGGTGCCGCGCCCGATGATCTGCTTGAACTCGATCATCGTATTGATGGGGCGCAGCAGCACGATGTTGCGGATGTTGCGGGCATCCACGCCGGTCGAGAGCTTCTGCGACGTGGTAAGGATGGTCGGGATGGTCTTTTCGTTGTCCTGGAATTCCCGCAGATGCTGGTCGCCGAGCGCGCCGTCGTTGGCGGTGACCCGCTGGCAATAGTTCGGGTCGGGGCTCGTCTTGAGTTGGTTGATGAGGTCGCGCACGACCAGCGCATGGGTCTGGTTGGCGCAGAACACCAGGGTCTTTTCGTTCTGGTTGATCTGCCCCATGAGGATCTCGACGCGCTTCTTCTCCCGCTCCTTGATCTCGATGATCTTGTTGAAGTCCGGTTCGTCGTAGAGCCTGCCGGCCTCGATTTCCCCCTCCACCACGGTGTCATCAGGCGTATAGACGTAGTAATCCAGCGTGGTCTGAATCTGCTTCACCTTGAAGGGGGTGAGGAACCCGTCGTTGATGCCGTCCTTGAGCGAGTAGATATAGACCGGGTCGCCGAAATAGGCGTAGGTGTCCACGTTGTCTTTGCGCTTGGGGGTGGCGGTGAGGCCGAGTTGCACGGCGGGCGCGAAGTATTCCAGGATAGCGCGCCAGTTGCTTTCGTCGTTGGCGCCGCCGCGATGGCACTCGTCAATGACGATGAAATCGAAGAAGTCGGGCGGGTATTCCCCAAAGTAGGGGCTGGGCTGGCCGTCCTTCACCGGGCCCGTCATAAAAGTCTGGAAGATGGTGAAGAAGAGGCTGCCGTTCTTGGGCACCTTGCCTTTCTTGCGGATGTCCGCGGGGGCGATGCGGACCATGGCATCTTCGGGGAAGGCGGAGAAGGCATTGTAAGCCTGGTCGGCCAGAATGTTGCGGTCTGCGAGGAAGAGGATGCGCGGGCGCCTGAGTGCGGAATTGGTGGCCTCCTCTCCCTGACCCTCTCCTCCCGGGGAGGAGAGGGGACCGGCGGCGAGGGAACGGGCGCCGAGGTTCCAGCGGGCGTGGAACAGCTTCCACGCGATTTGAAAGGCGATGAAGGTCTTGCCCGTGCCGGTGGCCAGGGTAAGGAGTATCCGCATGATACCGGCGGCGATGGCCTCCATCGTGCATTCGACCGAGGTGTCCTGGTAGTAGCGGCTGGGATGGGAGCCGCCTTTGTCCTCGAACGGCACGGCGGAGAAGCGGTCGCGCCACGCGTTCGCCTGCGCGAAGGTCATGGCCCAGAGCTCGTCCGGCGTGGGGTAGCGGGCGATTTCCCCCTCGGGCCCATTAGTCCCATGCGTCCCATCAGTCCCATACAGCATATCCACCTGGTAGATGCC
>CAIWJG010000305.1 GCA_903912925.1 uncultured Verrucomicrobia subdivision 3 bacterium
TGCTCCCTACCCACTGCCCTTGAATTAAGGAATGACAGGGAGTGCGACGTGTCTTCTCCCTTTCCCCGTCGGACGGGGAGAGGGCAGGGGTGAGGGGAATTCAGTGGGGTTAGCACGGCCCTCCTCACCCCGACCCTCTCATCCCTCGGCGGGGGGAGAGGGGGAAGCCGCCGCGTCTCGCGCGGTAACTTCTCTAATTCAATGGCCGTGGGGCCGGGGTGAGGGGTGGAACAATCACTGGCTTCACGGCGCCAGCGATGGATTCCACAAGTCCAGCCTTTGCCCGGGGTCGAACGTCTTGGCGAGGGCTCGGAGTTGCACGTGGCTGTCCACGAAGGCGTAGTGGGATCCTGGTTTGTGGCGCTGCCAGGCCACGTCATTTTCCGCGTCGGCGGTCGCCAACCAACTCAGCCCCGGCATGACGTGGTCGGCGGCAATGCTCACTTCGGTGTAAAGGATCGTGTTCGACGGTTTGGCGATCTGCGCAAATTTGCGCCAGGTCTGCGGCTTGCCGGGATAATCGTCCTCGTCGCCCAGCTCGACATAGTAGTTCAGCCCGTAGCTCAAATGGCCGGACTTTTGATCATTGGGGCAGTGGTAGAGGTTCTGGAGCAGATTCGTCCACGCGGTCGTGCCGCCGCGCACGCCGAGCAATGGGGCGAGGGTGCGTTCCCAGGGAAGCTGTTTGTTGGCAATTGCGGAGTGCTGGCTGCGTTGGAAACAATCTTCGTTCTCCTCGGCGTAGAGGCGTGTGGCCAGCGAGATCTGCCGCAATTGGTTTAGGCATTGGATGGACTTGGCGGAATCCTTCGCGCGGCTAAGCGCCGGCAGCAACAAGGCCGCCAGGATGGCAATGATCGCGATGACGACGAGCAATTCGATCAAGGTGAAACCGTGGCGGCGCTGCCGGGCGGGCGACCGGGGCGCCCTTCCAGCAAGCTGTGTAATTGTTGCGAGCCTTCTCATGGGTTGAGTTTCATTAATAATGATCGAACTCACGTTCGATGCTACGAGGGGTAATTGCTGCGAGCCTTCTCATCGGTTGAGTCTCAGGCGGAAGACTTGCGCGGCGGCGGCGGCGTTCAGCGTCACGGCGAACCGGTTGCTGAGCGTCACGGGTGGGTTGGTGATGGCGGACCAGTTGGTCGCGCTGAGCGTGGCGGCTGACACCAGCGTCCAGTTGGTCGCGCTCGCCGGCCAGGTGAGCTGGACTTGGCCAGGTGACGGGGCCGCGATGTTGAGTTGCGGCCGGCCATCGGGCACGTCAGTCCAGTTCAAAATAAACGACCCCGAGCTGGACCGGGGAACTTCAAGTCCATTGTCGGTATTGACCACATAGACCTCGAACGTGGCGGTGTAATCGTTTGTGCCAGGCGGCGCGGTTACGCCGACGTGCCACATCAGGCCGCTCCAATGCGTCGCGTTGCTCGTGCCCGCCGTGCCGAAGATCGGCGTCCATAATTTCGGCGTCGCACTCGCGTTGTAGTCGTAGATGCCGAGGGCCGGCGAGCCCGAGAGTTTGCGGATCCAGAGTTGCCGGTTATCGGGTGGGATGTCCGACATGGCATCCATGTCGAATCCGTAGCGGCGGCTGAAGGCCAATCCCTGCCGGCTGGGATCGAGCGAATCAAACCACGGGTCCGCAGGAGAAAAGCTGTCGCTGGGATTACTGATCAACAGCGGGGTGAGCTGAGCGGTGACGCCGATGGCAGAGAGGTCAACTGACACCGAGTCGGTGTCCAAGTGGTAATAAACCTCGGGCATCAACATGCCGCCTGGCATCGGGACGATGGTGAGCACGGCGGCGGAAACCGAGCCGCCCAACGCCGCGAGCAAAAGGCAAATAAGGGCGCGCTTCATGGGGTGAGTTGCAGGCGGAAGAACGCTTGGTTGGCGGAAGTATCCAGGGTGACGGCGGTCTGGCCATTCAACGAGCAGGGCGTGTTGGTCACGGCCGTCCAGTTCGTCGTCGTTAGCGAGTCCGCAGCTACCAGCGTGAGATTCGTCACCGTGGGCGTCCAGGAAATGACGATCTGCCCATTCGTCCTCACGATGCCGGGAACGGGCACTACGGGGACGGTCGGGCCTTGCCAGCGCCAGATCGTGGTGGTGTCCCCGTAGCCGGCGACGGGATTTCCGGCGGCGTCGCCGACGTAGAGATGATACGTGGCGGTGAAAAGCTGGTTCGGGGCGGTGAGATGTTCCAATGCGACCGCGTAGGCATTATGATCCATTTTCCCATCCCAACGCCATTGGGTGGAACTGCCATCCGTGCCGAAGATTGGCGTGTACGGCGTGCCCGGATCGCCCGTGACATCTTCGTTGACGCAATACGTCTTCAATTCGGGGGAACCGCCGGTCTTCACAATCCACACGTAATTGCCATTAAGTTGCGCGGCGTAGGTGTCGTAGAAGTCATCGCCGTTCGCCCCGGTCGTTCCCTGGTCGTACCAGCCCAGCACGCGGCTGTAGGCCGTGCCGTTCAGGACGGCATACGGCTGCGCGGGATCGAACGTCACAATCGACAGATCGTAGGTGTGGTTGGTCGAATTAAAAACGCCCGGCGCGACCGTCAGGCGGATGATGGCAGAGGTGGTTTCCACCGTAAGCTGGTTACTGGCGTTGAGCCTGACGTTCAGCATGAGCATCGGATCCCACCCCGGCGGGGGCGAGTAGGCTCCCGCAGAAACGGCCACCGCCAAGGGCAACCCCGCCGTTGCCCACAGTCTGATCGCCCGCCAAATCCTCGTTGGAAGTTGCATGGGATTCTTTTTGGGTTATACCGGAGCGGCGGAGGCGCCTCCGCCGCTCCGGCTTCAATGTTGGGACTTACGATTTGACCCGGCGGCACAGCCACAGGCTAACAATCCCCAGGGCCCCCAGGCTCAACGCGGTCGGTTCGGGTACCGTCGCTGGCCCCTGCCAGATCCAGGTCTCGACGGTGCTGGCCGACGAACTGTCGGGATTCAGTATTTCGTTTCCCAAACTGTCGCCCACGTAAACCCTGTAGCTGGCGGAGAAGAGTTCGTTGGGCGAGGTGAGGTCAGACAGACTCACCGCGTAGGTGTTGTGATCCATCTTGCCGTCCCATTGCCATCGGGTCGAGCTGCCGGCGGTGCCGAAGATGCCCGAGTAAGCATTGATGGCCGGGTCCACCGTCGTGGTGTTGTTGGCATTGACACCGTACTTGCCGACAGCCAGATAGCTCTCCAACCCCGGCGATTCGCTGAGCGACTCAATCCAAATGCCCGCCTCCGGTCCGTAGGTGGCTTGGATGGTCGCCAGCGAGAAGCCCGAGGCGGGATTCCAGCCGAGGCGGCGGCTGTAAGCGGTTCCGTTGAGCACGCTCCAGGGTTGAGCTGGATCGTAAGTTCCCAGCGGCGCAAGGGTGAGGACGGGATATACGCCCGCGCCCAACTTCGTCGCTTCGTCCACGACGTCCAATCTCAGGGTGCCCGGGTCGAAGCTCACATTGAGCATCGTCATCGGCGTCCAGGATGGCGGGTTGGAATACTGCGCGTGGGCGGTGGCGAACGTTCCGAAAATCGCGACGGCCAGGGCCGAAGCGCGGAACGAGGATTTCATACTGCGTTCAGTTTTATTAAGCTGCAAATCTAGTTTCATACAATCAGTTATATTAAGCTGCAAATTGAGTTTCATAACATTCACCATTCTTGGGCCGGGGCACCCGGCACAGTCCTGCATTGGCAGATCTGAACCACCAGCCCCCGGGCCGGTTATTATTCTTAAGGGAAACGGTGGCAGCCCATCCAGGCTGCCACTAAAGGTTGGGAGGAGAAGAGCAGGCAAGCAGGGACTGCCGGGCTACGCCGACGGCGCAGCTCCCGCGAGACACCCGCTTACCCGAGAGCGATCTTGGGGGGCGGAACAGGCGGGGCGAGGTTCAGCGAGTCGGCTTCTTCATCAAGCTCGATCGCCTTCCAGAAATGCATCGGCGTGCCAAAGACAAAAACTGCGGGCGAGAACGGAACCGCAGCCTTCTTTCCTTTAGTGGGGAATTCGGACTTCTTCTCGGTCTGCTTGCCCTTGGCAATTGTTTTGCACAAAGCGCAAGGGTGCTTGCCATCGAAAGTCTTGGTTAACGCCTCGGTAACCGTCCCGCTCTGCGAGTAGTTGACCACCATCCCCACCCAGGCCACGGATTGCAGGAAACCCCAGTGCAGGCCAATTGAACAGGCCAGTGCTGCGACTATCGCTAATCCAGGGATACGATACCCCACGCACCTGACATTCATAAACCTTCTACCGGTTGCTACGTTTCCGCATTTGACTTGGGTCGCCTGTTTTCCCGCCTGCGGTTTGTTCCACTTTCTCGTGCTACGATCGAGCAAGGGCGCAAGTTCCGCAATGAGACCTAGGTCGTACGACTTCCAGGCCGGCGCAGCTCACACTTTTCTGGAGCGCGGACATTCTTGTCCGCCGGTGGGCTTGCGGGTTGACCCTCACGCAAAGGCGGACAAGCATCTCCAATGCCGCCAGGATTTGACCCTCCTCATCCCGGAGGGATGGCCGATAATAGCCCAACATTTCAATGTTGGGGGCGCGACTTTAGATGAGCACAAGTCCCGAAGGGACGGCTGAAACCCTGTATGATCCGTCAGCCGTCCCTTCGGCAGTCTTCAGGCCAATGGCTTGGGGAAAGGATGAATTATGAATTATGAATTATGAA
>CAIWJG010000306.1 GCA_903912925.1 uncultured Verrucomicrobia subdivision 3 bacterium
CTGCTGGCGGCGGGTTTTCGATAATCCGATTGCATAGTTTGGCTAAATATGCTCCGCTGAATGGCAGTCAATCGCATAACTGGTCACGGTCTGCCCTCGTAAGGGCCGGCTCGGCAAACGCTACTTTAACTATGAAAAACACAATACATACCGTTCTCCTCGCAACCGTCATGGCTCTCGGGCCACTTACCCTCCCTGCGGCTGACGCCGATAACGGCTTCCAGCCCCTGTTCAACGGCAAAGACACGACCGGCTGGAAGCTCCGCCGCGCGGGAGCCCACAGCTCCTGGAGCGTGCTCCCGGGCGGCATCCTCAAGAATACCGTCGAGAGCGGCCAGCATGGGGTTGACCTTGTGACCGAGAAGAAGTTCTGGAACTTCACCGTCCGCTACGAGTACATGACCCCGGAAGGCTCCAACAGCGGCTTCTATCTGCGCGGCCGGTATGAAATCCAGATCCTGGGCGACGCCAAAGATGGCAAAGCCAGCAACTCCTCCAATGGCTCGCTTTACAGCTTCAGGGCCCCGGACCAGTTCGTCACCAAGCCCGGCGGCGAATGGCAGACCGTCGAGGCGACCATCATCGGCGACCGAATCACCGTGACGCTGAATGGCGTGAAGGTCCACGACAACGTGAAGTGTGACCGGGCCACCGGCGGGGAACTAGATCGCCAGTTCAGCGAGCCCGGCCCGATCTTCCTGCAAGGCGACCACGGCACGGTGAGCTTCCGCAATATCCTCCTCAAAGAACTGCCGAAGGAGTAAATCAGCTAGAATTTAAGATTCCACTCGTCCAGCGCATATTTCTCGCGGGCGAGCTGGGTGATCTTGTCCCAGGGGATGGGGTCAAGCACGCCAGCAGTGTCCCAGGCCTTGGCCAGGGCACTCTTAATCGTGTCGGGCGGGACGTTAAGGTTGATCAGGAAATCGGCGTGGGAACGGTTGACGCGATAATCGGGCTGCCGCGAGGGCAGGGGCAGGGCCTTCTCCACAAGACCCATGTCCAGGTGCAGCAGGAACGAGCCGTGGAAGAGCAGGAACTGCCGGCGTCGCCGCTGGGCGTTGCCGGCAAACTTGAGTCCGCCAATAGCGAGGTCGGTTTGACCCTGCCATTCGACCGGGGCACAGGCCAGCGCGGCCAGCGCGTCTCGGTGGCGTTCGAGGATGAATTTGTTGGTGGCGGGGATGCTCTGGCACGGGCGGGAATCATCGGTGCGCAGGATCAGCGAGTAATTAAGGACGCCGGGCCCCAGGAGCACCGTACCGCCCCCGGTGCAGCGCCGTAGCACGGGGATGCCATATTGCCGGCAGAACGCTAAATTGACCTCGGTGCTGGATTTGTTGGCGTAGCCGAGGACCACGAAGTATTGCGGCAGCGCCCAGAGACGCAGCAGTTCGTCGCTGCCGCCGGCCTCGCAGAGATCCAGCAGCACCTCATCGCAGGCCAGGTTCTCCTCAGGTGTTCCCAGGGTTAGGTCGCAGAGCTTCATGTGCTATACTATTTCACTGACATTTAACCGGTTGTCCGGTCTAATGCGGCGCGTTGTGAGGCGTTTGACGCGCGGCCAGTGAGAGTTTAAGTAATTAGCTTCCGAGATACAAAGTGAAAGTGCCTAAAAAAGAACCGAAGGA
>CAIWJG010000307.1 GCA_903912925.1 uncultured Verrucomicrobia subdivision 3 bacterium
CCGCGCTCCAGTCACCCGTGCCAACAACGTTGGAAAAAGGTGAGATGCGCACGGCGGTGTTGCCCAAGGCAAATTATGCTTGTGCCGCTTAGCCGCAAGCGGCAAAGAGATAGCAGCATTACTCCGTATGAAGCGAAGAATTCATTGGCTCAACTCATTGGTGGCACTCGCCGGCCTGGTGGCGGTGACCGGCTGCAAGTCGGTTTCTATCAACTCGCATCAGTCCCCCACAACCAAAACATGAGCAACGCCCGAGGCATCTTTCTCAACGCGGTCCTGGCCGGCGCGGTTTCCCTCGCGCTGTGCGCTGGCTGCCAGACCGAATCGAAGCAGAAGCCCGCCGCTTCCAAGGCTACCCTGACGGCGCGGGAGACCCTGGACATCGCCACCGAGGCCTACATCTTTGGCTACCCCCTGGTCAAAATGGACCTGACCCGGCAGGTGATGACCAACGTGCGCTTCCCCGAAGGCATGAGCGCGCCGCCGGGCCAGTTCGCGCGCATCCGGACCTTTCCCTCCGCGTCGAATCGCGAGATCACCACTCCCAGCGCCGACACACTCTATACCGCGGTCTGGCTGGACGTGGCCAAAGAGCCCTGGGTGCTGAGCATCCCCGATACCCAGGACCGCTACTGCCTGTTCCCCATGCTGGACGGCTGGAGCACCGTGTTCGAGGCCCCCGGCAAGCGCACCACCGGCACCGGCCCGCAGAAATACGCGATCACCGGCCCGGGCTGGAAAGGCAAGCTGCCCGCCGGCCTCAAGGAATGCAAGTCATCCACCAGCATGGTGTGGGTGATCGGCCGCGTCTCCTGCACCGGCACGAGTGATGATTATGCCGCGGCGCACGCGATCCAGGATGAATGCTCCGCCGTCCCCCTGAGCGCCTACGGGAAGCCATACGCGCCCCAGCCGGGCTCCGTGGATCCGGCGATTGACATGGCAACCCCCGTGCGCGAGCAGCTTAAGCAGATGAATGTGGGCGCCTTCTTCAATCGGCTGGCGCTGCTGATGAAGGACAATCCGCCCGGCCACGCTGATGGGCCAATCCTCAAGCGGATGGCGCGCCTGGGCATCGTCCCGGGCCAGCCGTTCGACATCAACAAGTTCAACGGCGCGGAAGTCCAGTCCCTCCTGGCCGTGCCCGAAGCGGCTCTTATCAAGATGAAGGGCTGGTTCAAGGACGGCGCCAAGGCGGGCGACTCGATCGTCCAGAACGGCTGGACCCTTACCTTGAAGACCGGCCACTACGGCACCGACTATATCCAGCGCGCCCTGATCGCGGCGATTGGCCTGGGTGCCAGCCTCCCGCAGGATACCTTCTACGCGATCTCGATTGCGGACGCGGCGGGGGAGCCCTACAGCGGCAACTTCCGCTACGTCATGCATTTCCCTCCGGGTCAGATCCCCAGTGTCAATGCCTCCTGGTCGCTGACGATGTATGACGCCGATTACTTCTTCGTGGAAAACGCGCTTGCCCGCTACTCGCTCGGCTCGCGCAACGACTTGAAACTCAAAGGGGACGGCTCGCTGGACATTTACATCCAGAGGCATCCGACGGGTGCGGGCCTGGAGTCCAACTGGCTGCCTGCGGCGGAGGAGAAGTTCATCCTCATGCTGCGGTTCTACTGGCCCAAGGATACCATGCTCAACAGTTCCTGGAAGATTCCACCCGTCAAACGGGGAGACTAGTACGGTGTCCACGCTTTAGCGTGTCTGCGGCACGCGACCCGGAGAGGGGCTCAGGCAAATCCCACGCCGCTCCATTTCGTGGTTTCAAGGCTTCACCATTACCCATCAGCCGCAGCGCGAGCCCAAGCCGCTGGAACCTATTCCAGTCAACGTGATGCTGCCATCTCTGTGCAGAATGATTTCCTGCCTCGGGATGGTGGCGAAGTCCGTGAGTTGGTAGCGCTGGCTTAGCAGATGTAGCTTCTGGTTGGTTGAACCAATGAGCCCGCTCCCCAAGTGCTGCGCCTGCACATAGCGCCCGGCAATGAGCACATCTATGCGCTCCAGCAACCGAGGTCCCAGAGCCTGACGTTCAATTTCCCCGAGGCTATAGCCGCTGAAAACGAGGGTTGACAGACCTGATCCCGCCAACCGCTCCAGGATGTCCAGCAATCCTTCCGGTTGTTGGAAAGGCTCGCCGCCAGAAATGCTCACGCCCTCGATCGCATGGGGATTGCGCAACAACTCCGCCGCCAATCCAACGGTATCTGCATCTGACCCGCCGCCTGGATCATGCGTCTTCGGATTGAAACAACCCGAACATTTCAGAGTGCATCCCTGAAACCAGATCACGGCGCGCAGACCGGGACCGTTCGCCCGGCTGGCTGCCTCAATCGAATGCAAACGAATCAACATCTGCCGAGGGTCGAGCGCGGCAAAGCCGCAGCCAAAGAGTTAAAGGGGTTGTAACGGCTCACTTGGAATCAGTGCGCGGCAGGGGCGGGGACGGC
>CAIWJG010000308.1 GCA_903912925.1 uncultured Verrucomicrobia subdivision 3 bacterium
AAAGACGCTAAATCTGCTGCCGGCTAAAGCCGGCGTTCCGCAGGTCCCCGACCGTAGCACCTTTCCCGCAGTAGCACTCCTCGCCCGGTGGAACGCTGGCTTTAGCCGGCAGCCACTCAGGAATTAGGGATTTCATATCTGTGCCTGGCTTTAGCGTCATTTCGCGTGATTAGCGGGCATCCGGTTCTGCTTTCGGATTTCCTTCGGGTTTCGGATTTCGGATTTGGGCTGACAGGGCCATCGCATAATGAGAATTGCTGTCACCCTGGCTTGTGACTACGTTTGGGATTGTCCGTTGAGCCGGCCTCAAGCAAATTGTTAGCGGGGTTATGGACATCATGCGACGACGACAAAGTTGGCTGCGGTGGACGGCGACGAGCCTTTGGCTGGCCGTCGTGGCCAGTGCCTTTCCGCCCGGTGGGTTTGGCCGGCAGATGGAACAGGTCCAGCCGGTGGATTGGGCGCGATTCGCGGCGGCTACGGGCGTTCGGTCTAACGACACTTTTGGGCAAACGCTGACCAGCGTGTTGCAGAATGAGGCGCGCTACGAGTTGAGGTGGGTGGCAGCCGAGCAAACGCTGGTAACCAATCTTCCCGGCTGGGAGGGGCTGGAGTGCTATCCGCCCCGATTCGACGCCTATAACTATGAGTGCGCCGTCCGGCCGTTGACGGGTTTTGCGTATGGCATGGCTGCGCTGCTCAAGACGGGCATCTATTCTCCGGCCGCCAGCGGACTATCCCGCGCCGACGCGCTGCACCGCACGGAACTGGCCATTCGCGGCGTGGCCTTCACGCATATCGACAACACGCCATCCGACTACGGCGGCCACCGCTGGGGACAGGGAGCGGCGCAATCCTGGGAGGCGGCGTATTGGTGTGCACAAGCCGCCCAGGCGGCCTGGTGGCTATGGGGCGACTTGAGCCCCCAGACCCGGAGGGCGGTGGCCAAGATGGTCGAGCATGATGCGGATGCGTTTATCACCATGACCGTTCCGTATTGGGCGGACAGGCAAGGGAAGATTGTCACTCCCGGCGATACCAAGGCGGAGGAGAACGCTTGGAACAGCCTGCTGCTCGCCTCGGCACAGGCCATGATGCCCCAGCACCCGCGCGTCGAGAAGTGGCGGCAGAAGGCATCCGAATACCAGATCAGCGCCTACAGCCGGCAGAGCGATTTGACGAACAGCACCCTGGTGGATGGAAAGCCGGCCAAGGATTGGCTCCAAGGCTACAACGTGTTCGCCGACGGGGTGCTGGTGAACCACAACCGGGTCCACCCGGACTACATGCTGGCCCAGGAGACGTGCTTCGCGTCCCTGGTCGCCGTCTCCCTGGCCAGGCAATACATCCCCCAGAGTATGGTGTTCAATGCCGGCCTGGCATACCGCGCGTTGACCGAAGTGCAGTTCACGCCCGGCGCCGACACCAAGTATGGCACCGGGAAGGCGTTCGCGGCTCCGGGCGGAACCATCTACTTCCGGACGGCCGACGGTGGCTACAGCGCCGACACCTACTATCCGCAAGGCTCGGATTGGACCACGAAGATTACGGACGGCTATCTCAACATGGACCTCGCCGCTGCACAGTTGGGTTTCGACGCAGGCAAGCCGTTCAGCGCCCTGGGCTGGGCCACGGCTCGCGCCCAGACGTTGCTCGCCTTGCAGAATCGCGCGGGCCACGACGGCAATATCTATCAGCCGGGCGATTGGACCGCCAAATATCGGGGGACAGACGAACTCATCTTCCAGAGCAACGCGCAGGCCTGGATGCAAGGGTGGCTGATGCAAAATCACCTGATGTCGCCGGTCGGCGACCATTGGGGACCAGTGGGCGGTGGGGGGTAATGGCCGCCGAGCGCGTGAAACGGCCTCAGACACCCATCACAACTCATCATCCGGCATCGGCGGGACATCCGGCGAGCCGTTCAGGAAGGCAAGGAAGTCCTCGCGCTTCGCCTGACGCGCGCGATCGCGCAGGTGATCCACCGTCAGAAGCGCGCTCAACTTTTCCCCAGCGGCGGCAGACATCAGTTGATCCACCGTCACACCCTCCCTGGCCGCGCATTCGCGCAACTGGCGGGCGAGACCTTCCGGCATTTGGATGGTCAGCGTGCTCATGATGTTTTATTAATCAATTTCAGGAAACCGTCCGGCGTCACCGCCGCGATTCCCCATTGTTCCGTTCCCCGGAAATCCCGGAGATTGTGCGTGACAATATAACGGCAACCCGCTGCCACCGCCAGTTCAAGAATCAGGTCGTCGTCCGGGTCGGGCAACCCGGGCCGCCACAGGTAGAAAACTTCCTGCAAATGACTGACCGAAAGCAGAAAGTCGAGAAAGCCCTCCGCTTGCGTTGGTGGACGCTCAAGCAGATTCTCTGGCCGCAGAAGCACCGTACGATACTCGATGAACAGGGGTACGGAGACAACCGGTTGAAAACGAGCGTCCGGCATCCGCGACAGCAATGCGTGTGACGCCCCATTTGTCGAGCGGGCGGCTGCCACAAGCAGACTGGTATCAAAGACGACCCTCATCTGACGGCTTCTTCAACCAAAGTAAATTCTTCGGTTTTCGTAATGGCAGACATCGCCATCATAATTCCAGGATTCATACGGCCCGGCCTATTGTGGTCGGCCAGCCCTGATTCGGTTTTGGTTCCCCATGATTCTGCCCACACGGGCGAGTCAACACCAAAACGCCAGGACGCCAAGGCGAAATGAGATTGCGGACTCAGCAGTTGTAACCACGGATTTCGCGGATAACACGGATAGAGAAGGGATTGCGGTGCAATGGGTGTTCGCCCGGCGGGCGGTCGCGAACAGCAATTCTCATTATGGCCATGTCAGCCCAAATCCGAAACCCGAAATCCGAAACCCGAAGGCAATCCGAAAGCAGAACCGGATGCCCGCTAAGCACGCAAAATGACGGTAAAGAAAGACCCAGATATGAAATCCCTAATTCCTGAGTGGCTGCCGGCTAAAGCCAGCGTTCCACCGGGCGAGGAGTGCTACTGCGGGAAAGGTGCTACGGTCGGGGACCTGCGGAACGCCGGCTTTAGCCGGCAGCAGA
>CAIWJG010000309.1 GCA_903912925.1 uncultured Verrucomicrobia subdivision 3 bacterium
CATTTCCAACTCGGGGCACCCATTCCCCCTCACCCTACCCTCTCCCCGGAGGAGAGGGAGAAGTATCCGCCGCGCTACGACCCATTGTGGCGCCGGGACATTCCCAGCGGCGGGTCAGGCACCCTCTCCTTTGGGGAGAGGGCAGGGTGAGGGGGAATGGGACTCACGTCGTTTCCACGGGCTCCGGATCTCCGAGACGATCTCCTCCTTAAGAAACCCGAAATCCGAACGATGGCCGAACTCGTAAATCGTAAATCGTAAATCCGAGATCCGGCTCACTCGGGGTAGTAGCGAGGCCATTCGCTCGTTGACGGCGGGGAATCGTTTGCAAAACTGGTGACTCGCCGGAAGCGCTCTCCTGGCCTTGGATCCCAGTTGCGCCACGAGGTCGGGTCGGTATCAGCCGGATAGGATCGGGTGCTTTCACCGTTTCCATTTACCGCCGTAACGCAATACTCAATCACCGTTTCTTTCGCGCCCCCTGCGGATTGACCTGGAATTGAATTGCAGGCGCGAATGAAATGCCTGCGATCAATGTGGCTTCGATCCATTCCACGATAGAGCAGACGCGACTCGCCCTCCGTCCGCAATCGGGCATAGAGCCGGTATTCGGAGGCCCCCAGGATTTCACCCCAGGTAATGGTTGCCGCTCCGTCAGTTAATCCCACTCGCAGCCCGTCCGGAGGCGGAGGCGGTTGATTGGTTGCATAAATGGGGTATTCCGCTCCCGGCGCGCTTGAGTGGAGTTCGTTTAAGGCCAGGGCACGGACATGCACCTTTTCACCGTCGTGCAGGCCGCCCACTGCGAGTCCTGGTCCGCTTTGCAGCTCGACCTTTGTCCAGGTGGTCCCTCCGTCCCTGCTCAATTCCAGTTGGTATTGGGTGGCCGCGGCCACCGGTTCCACGATGACCCTGGCACCGCCAGCGATGTTCTCCGTTCTCAAGATCCGGGGCGCGTTGGGAACCGGCAGTGCATCCGTCAGTTCCCAATGATGCCTCCCGGCCTCGAGTTCCAACCGAATCATGCCGGACTCGCGTTGTCCCGCGCGCGGCGCCCCGTCAACGTAGAAGATCGTATTCTTCGCGAGGCGGGGGGCGGTAATTCGCAAGACCGATGCCGTGGGCGCAAAGTACTCCCCACAGGGTGGCCGCCCTTCCCGGACAACACCGCCGATGCCCAGATTCGGATCTTCCGTGGCGAAGATGAGGCCTCGAACTCCGATGCGACTGCCGTGAAACAGGGAGAATTCCGCCGTCGTTCCTGTGGTTCGGATCAGGCCGGCAGTTCCCTCGAAACTAATATCACCCTCGGCGAATTGAATTGGTTCCTGGCTGCGGAAAACGAGGTCCTGGATGCCCGGCAGATTTACCCGGCAACCAAAAGGCGTGCCTTCCGCCATGAGGTCTTTGCGATGACTCACGACGGCCAGGGAATCGCCGAGGCCATCAAACCACACCCCGGTGGTCGAGGCTGAGGCCACGTCCGTGCGCTGAGTCTCCCGATGGCCGGAGGCTCCACGGAGCAACTGTATGTTGGGGAGTTCATCGCCCTTGCGCACCGACCAGGTGAGCCGGTGAGTCAGCGCCTGGTGGGCAACGCTATCGTAGAGGACGAAGTATTCCCGACCGGCCAGCAGGACGCTGCGGCTGACATACTCCGGCGACGAATATGCAGTTGCACCTTCACGCGGCACAATCTCGGCAAACTGCCCCGTACCCAGATCGTACAGGGGACGCGCGAGCACGTTCATTCCAATGGACCGGAACTGGCCGTTCTTATAGATGCCAAATGTGGTGCAGAAGTCGGTGTCTTGATCGTCACGATCCCCGACATCCTCGGGTCCCGTGTAGCTGTACGATTTCCCCCCGGCATAGAAGTAGAGGATGCCACAACCGCCCTCGCCACATCGACCCCAGCGATAGTTGGGCCCTTCATCAATCTGCTGGAGATGGATGGAGATTTCGTCCGGAGTGTCCACCCCGGCCCGCAGCACCACGCCATAGCCGGTGAACTTGGCGCTCCGCAGGTGGGGGTTTGTTCCGCGGTTGTCCGGCGTCAGGTACATGAGGTCGGGCGGGTCCTTGCGCCCGGGGGCCTCCTCCGCATTGGGATCCGTCGGGCGGGAGGCCCACATCGCATGTTCGGCCGCCAGGGGGGCGTAGCGCCGCAGGCAGGTGCCGAGATACCACAGAGATCGGGGCGGGAACCGCTGTTCCGAGTGCGCCCCTTGTGGCGGATGAAGTCGGTGTGGCCCCCCACCAGGAGGCACGACACCCCACTCCCTTCCATAGTCCACGGCGGTGAGATTTCGAAACCCGGCTTCGGATTCGCCGTTGAACGGGGCGGAGAGTGCGTTGACCAGCCAGTCGGCCATCTCCGCCAGTTGCGTCGAAAGAAAGCGCTCACGCCCGTCGAACTGGCGCAGCAGAAACTCGGTGCGCAGCGAAGGGCCGAGAAAGGCCCAGACGTAGGTGCCCAGGTTCTCGGTCCATCTTCCTCCCAGCGCGTTCCACGCTTTGACCGCCGGCCGGGTGTTGAAACGAGTGTTCAGCTCCACGCATTTTTCCCACATGTCCGCCCAGGCCGACGCCTTGGGATGATCGGGAAACAAGAAGGCCATCGCCGGTGGTGTCGCTTTGACGTCCGCGAGGAAGTTCGGATGCCCGCTCAATAGGTTGACGAGGGGCATGAACTCGTCGCCTCCCTGCACGTATGCGAGCACGAGGAACATGGCCGTAAGCCGCCGCCGCTGGCGATCGGTCAACGCGGCGCTGCACTGGTTGAACCCTTCCACCCAGCCCGCCACCTGCCGGCTCGGGACCGGACTAAAATTCACGATGTTCCTCCCGGGGATGGGGCCATGTCCGGCCATCTGTCGTGTGCCGGTGACCGGCAGGGTGCAGATGAAGGGTGAGGTCATCACCCGGCGTTCGAGTTCATCGGGCTCGGTGGACCTCCCCTTTCCGAGGATGGATGCCGGGCGCCGGGCGCTCGCGGGATATTCCAACACCCAGTCCTTCACGCGGTTCAGATCCAGCGTGCCGTAGCGGTTTTGCAGGAACAGGACGTGCGACGTGAACGTCAACGGCACGGCGTATGAGATTCCGTCCTGCTGGACAGCCTTGAAATCCTGCTCCAACAGACGCATCGCCTCCTTGTCTTTGGCATGATCATAAAATGCGATGCACGTGGACCGGCGCCCATGAACCACGGGCCATTTCCAGTAGAACTTTCCGTCCACGTAATGGTAGCGCACCTGCAACGTCGGGGACTCGACCTCATACGCGTACTCATGGTCCTGCCACCCTTCCACGTCAGGGATGAATACCCCGAGCGCATCACCCGAATAGTCTCCCTCTCCCCTTGGGAGAGGGCTGGGGTGAGGGGCTTGATCACTCCAGAAATTGGCAAATGTTCCGGTCTGGAAGTTTCCGGGGGCCCGTTCATATACCCCCAGCGTGAAAGGTAGCTCTCCCTCGGGAAGCTGCTGGGGCTTCAGCTTGAAGATCCCGCCGATGCGCTCCCAGTCATAGTCTTCGTAATTGCGGACGGTGTCGGATAGGGGAAACGGATGATTCGGAGCCTGGCGATGGGTGATCCCAAGGTCCGACCATGTCGAGGTGAACACTCCATGTGTCCCCGGTCTCACCCCCTCCATGTTTTCCTCAAAGCGAACAAACTCGAACCCGCCCTCACATTGAACCCGGGCCACGTAGTGAGAGCCATGCTCGGTTTCGTAGTGCAGTTCATACGCCAGGAATAGCGGACCATCCGCCACCCGCCGGGTGGCGAGTCGGGTCACCCGATCGCCAGAGAACCTGAGGGTTGACGTTCCAAACCACGCGCCACCACGCGAAACCTGCAGGATGGGACCAGGCGCTTCACCATGTATCTTCTGGCTCGCGGGGATGCGGATCTGGAAGACTCCAGAATCAATCACGACGGTGTTCCCTTCACGACGTTCCCGGACCTGGGGCGGGTGTTGAATCGGCTTTTCGGCGGCGGAAAGGACGAATTCCCGCCGGGCACCGCTGGGCAGATCCGCAAAGAAGTTCAACGTAGCTCGAATCAATCCGCCCTCGTTGTGCGCTACGTCGGACCACTGAACTGGGATCCTCTCCCCGGTGTCCATGCGCGTGAGGACCAATCTACTTCGGTCCGTCTTTGGATCCAGTTCGACCGGATAGCGGAGCAAGGTCCGCGGCCACCAGTAGAACGGATGTTCCAATCTATCTTGTAAGACGAAGCGGGCTTCGTTGCCTGGCCCCAACCTTGCAGCAGCCACGCGTGTTGGATTTTTCCCGCTGGCGAGAAGCGACAACGGGGAAATCACACCGGGCAGGGCGACAACGCTCCGGCAAAAGTCTCTACGATTCATGCGGGCTGAACTGCGGCCCGGGGCCTGTTGCGTGGTGCGTGTTGCGTGTCAGAACCGCACCACGCACCACGCATCACGCACCATACTGAAAAGCTGAAATGGGCATGATTGGGGCATGTGTCGAGTTTCGGCTTTTCAGTCTTTCAGCGTTTGTCTTCAGTTTGTCGGCAAACGACAAGCAGCAAGTGCAGAGGGTGTTTAAGCCAAAGGCGGGGAGCGCCGGATCACGGCACTCCCCGCTGCTTGAGTAGCTTTAGTGGGTTGTGAGACGGAAGAACACCGATGTTTTCGTCTGACCCCCCGTCACGTTCACCGGACTTGTGCCGCAGCCGGGATAATCGAACCACGGGCCGGTGATGTCGTTGGTCTTGGACTGCAACTTGTAAACACCCGCCCACGAGAACGTGAGCGTGTTGCCCGATCGCAAGACATCCAGCGAAACTGGCGCGTATCCTGTGACGGTGATAGTGCCGGCGCCGGTGATGGCGGTGGTTTGGGCCGAGCCGTAAACGCCATTGGGCTGCTGGACACCGTTGATCCATAACTGCCTCACATTGGTCGTGCCGGCATAATCTAACTGCAACTTGCCCTGGGTCGTGTTCAAACGGTACGCGCTATTCGGACTGATGCCGCTGGTCGAGAGAACCTGGAGGATGCCGTTGTTGACCGTTGTGTCACCATGGTAGTTGTTCGGCAGGGCACTGCCCACATCGGCCGCATAAACCCCGATCGGCTGGAGCGCCACACCTTCCTTGGTGAGCGCCAGCGTGCCACCAGTGGTAGGATCATCCAGAAGACCGCAACGGATACCCCGGGGGGTGGCCGCCATAAGCGCTAACTTACGGATTGCCAACCCTTCACGGCCACAGTAACACTGGGGCATGCAGACAGTTGATTTGCTCGAAGAGGAATGGGAGTTTCTCACTTTACTGCTTCCGAAGGATTGGCGCGAGCAGGCGCGCCAGACGGGCGCGCTGCGCCGTGCTCGCGACGTTGCCAATGCCGATTGCCTGTTGAAATTGATTCTGATGCATACAGCGACAGGTTTGTCTTTGCGGCAAACAGTCGTCCGCGCGAAGGAGCAGTCCATCGCCGACATTTCTGATGTTGCTCTGCTCAAGCGGCTACGAGCCAGTGAGCCCTGGTTGCGGCACCTCACCTCTCAAATGACCGAACTGGGCGAGGCTGAGATCGTGCGACGAGTGTGTTCGCAGCGACGAGTCCGCGTGGTAGATGCCACGACGATCGAGGAGCAGGGCGCTACGGGTACCGACTGGCGCGTGCATTACACTCTGTGTTTGCCGGACTTGAATTGTGATTTCTTCGAACTAACTGATGAGCACGGCGGAGAGACCTATCGGCGAATCCCGGTCCAGCGCAAGGACTTGGTGTTGGGGGATCGCGGTTATAGCAACGCGCCTGGAGTCGCCACGGTCAGGGAGGCTGAGGGCGACGTGTTAGTGCGGTGGAACAGTTTCAGTTTTCCTCTGGAAACAGCGGAGGGGAAAGCCTTTGAGGCCCTCAAAGAGCTGAGCAAATTGCCTAAGCGCCGGGCGCGTGAGTGGGCGGTATCCTTCGAATATAAAGGCCAGCGGTATGCCGGCCGGTTATGTGCTATCCGCAAGAATGCGGTGGCGACCGTGCGTGCGCAGGAGAAGCTGCGAACAAAAGCGCGGAAAAAGCAAAAACGAGTCGACGAGGAGGCGCTCAAACTGGCCGCTTTTGTTTTGGTATTTACCACGGTGAGCCAAGACGTCCTGAGCACCGAAGAAGTTTTGGAGCTATACCGGGTTCGCTGGCAAATCGAACTCCGGTTCAAGCACCTCAAGAGTTTGCTGGAGTTGGGTTGCCTGCCCAAATATGACGAGCAATCGTGTCGGGCATGGATCCAGGCCAAATTGCTTTGTGGGCTGCTCATTGAACGATTGATGCGCGAAGCCAAGTTTTTTTTCCCCTGGGGATATCGATTGCCTGCCGCCGAGTCATTGGCGCGAATTCATTGAAGCACGCGACGCGGTGATCTCGGTGGTGAGCCGACCGTTGCGCCCACGCCAGTTGGTAGCTCACGGCCCGGACATCCGTGCGGGGCTGAAGGAAAGGCGCCGAGCTCGGACATCTCAACTGACTCGCTATCCTTGGGAGCGGATTTACTTAAGTTAGCGCTTATGGGGGTGGCCGCCCCGTTATAGGGAACCAGATTGGTGCAATTATAGCAGGCCGTCAGGGTTGAGACAGTGCATTGGGCGCTGTTAGTGATGATTGAGTCGGCACCGTTGCCGGTGTAAACATAGCCAACTTTCTGGCTGGTGCCGTTCAGGTCTATGGTGCCACTGTTCATGAGAATCTGACGGCCGGGGCAGTTGATCGGGGCCGGGTAACCCAGCGTCCCAGCGTTGGTGAGAATGATCATGTTGTTCGTGCCGCCGGAGCTTAGCCGGATAAAACCGGTGAAGGAGTTGGAACCTCCGAGGACCATCTTGAAATTGCGGCCATTCATATCGATGTTCTGCTGGTAGCCCGGTCCGCCGTTGGTCTTGGTGATGGTTACGCCACCATCTTTGATTTGGCCGTTAAACACGAAGGTGCCACCATCATTTCTATATAACTTCATCACGGCTCTCTGATACGGCGAGGTGTTGATGACTGTGCCGGTGCCTTCCGGGGGAGGATATTGAATGCCGTTGTTGTCCCCGTTGTTGTCAAACGTGCCTCCGGTCAAATTCAGGCGGCCAACGCTATCCCCACGAAGGATTTGTCCGTCGGCCGGTCGTATGTTGCTGGTGCCGCCGTCGGGGTCAGAGCCGTCGTTCAGCGTGCCGATTTGCACGGTCGCCCCAGTATCAATGGCTTCAATGTTCCCGACCCCGTAGGCGGAACCATCGGTGTTGACGCCCGCCGCCCGCAGGATCAGATTGCCGCCGCGCACATAGGTGCCGCCCGTGAAGTCGTTGGCAAAGACTTGCAACTGATCGCCGAGCAGGACCGTGGGGCTTGTACCCTGAATTGTCAGGCTTTGGGTTCCGGAAATGGACACATTAAGATTATTGCTCGCATAGGCCGTGACGACGGAGTTGGTGAGGTGGAGCCCTAAACCATTTATTTGATAGCCCCCGGCGTTGAAAGTCATGTTGCTGACAAGAATGCCCTCCCCGAGGGTGATCTCGCCAGCGCCGGTGGCATTAAAGATCGCATCGCCACCTTGCACCCAGGTCGTCGGGGACGTCCAGTTTGCGGTGGTTGTGTCCCAGTAGGAGCTGCCCGCCCCGGTCCAGGTGTTGGCTGCGGCGTGGGTTTGTAACGGCGCGAGTGCCGCCAGCAGCACGCCGGTACCGATTAGGTATCTGTATTTCTTCATAATGAATTTGGTTTGTTTTGTTTCTACGTTTACTGCATTGCTGCCCTTGAGACTGCACGGCTTTTCACCCCCAGGACGGAAGCGAATCGAACGAGCAATCGGTGTTGACGCACGCTGAGCACAGAACCGAAGTTTAGCAGAGGTGCGGGGGCTCTCCTATACCTCAATTGAGGTATGGCCCGAGGTCTGACCAAGACTAATTCGATCCCGAGCGCCCTTCGCTTTCGTCTTGCCCAAGCATTGCGGGGGACTAGACTGCTACTGTGCCGAAGCCGATGATTTGCCATTTGTTCCGGTGGCGGTTCGTGAGCTTGCTGGTAACGCTGCTCTCCTTTTCGCCGCTGGGCGCGGCCGCGAATTCAGGGTGGTTTGCTCGTGCCTGGCAGACGGAGGACGGCTTGCCCGAGCACACCATTGTGGGCCTGGAACAAACGCCGGATGGTTACTTGTGGGTTGCCACGCATCGCTCGTTGTCCCGCTTTGAGGTTCATCCGGTAAGTGTGTACCTAGATTCGTGAAGTCCCAGTAGTTTGAGAATGAAGAATTCCTCGTCGCGGTAACCGTAGGCTTGGCGATTGACAGTTTTGATCTTGTTATTCGTGCCTTCCATGCGCCCATTGTTGATCGGGTACTGCCACCAATTCAATATACCTCTCCGATGTACTTGTAAGGTCTTGGCCATCTGCTGTAACTGCCTTACGCCGGTCGCATTGGCTTGTTCACACCATTGAGTTAGGAAGTGATCCATCTTGGCAGCCGAACTTTGTTCCCAGAGCAAACTCAACTCTTCCTTCAGATACCAGGCCTGGGATAGAGGCTCATTGAGCTTCAAGGCCCGTTCTAGTTTCGGTAATTGCTCCTCTTCTAGATTAGCCGCTCGTGTGAGCAACAAATACCGCGTTCCTTTGATCACCATCTTCATCGATCCCTCCGCCTCCCGCACCAATTCCCGACGCAAGTCATCCAGTCGCTGATTCATCAACTGGATGATATGAAACTTGTCGAAGACCACCGCCACTCCGCCCAATGCCTCTACCACGGCCGCCCAATACGCCCCGCTCATATCCATGGCCACCGCACGGATGCGGACTCGGCTCCGGCGCAAGCGTGGCCAAAACCCCCGTAAACCGGCCTTTCCGCGCCCCTGGCTCACCCAGAGTATCCGTCCGCTTTCTATGTCCATAACCAGCGTGTAGTAACCGCGTCGCTTCCCAACATAAATCTCATCAATGGACAAATACCGCACTCCCTTCAAATCGATGCGCCCGTAATCTCGCCTCAACCTTCGCTTGACGATGTCTTTGACCGTGTCCCAATTCAGCGCCGTGAACTCGGCCACATCGAGCAGCGTCATGACGCGGCTCAGTTGCTCGACTAACTTTTCGAGTTGGCGCGTATAGCGCACCTGCGCCCGGGCAAAGGGGGGTGGACTTCGAAGATCAACTCGCAGACTTGGCACCGGCAACGCGCTACTTCGCTCACCAGGTAGACGGTTTTCAGACCGATCGGCACGCTCTGCAACGAACGGTAACGCCGCCCCTTGCGGATCACATCATCCATACAGCCACACTGAGGACAAAGCAGCGCCTCATCCTTAAGGCTTAGATAAAATTGGACCCCGCCCTGAAGGTATTCTGTGCGCTCATATTGGTATTGGGCACCAACTCCAAACGCGTTCCGCAGGAAAGTATGGATCATTGCGAGAGTCTATATTCATTATCTCTCAAACCCCATTTCTATGAATTTGGTACACACTTCCCGGATGAACCCGCTTTGATGGGGTGCGGTTCCAGGAATTCGCTCCCGCGACGCCCCCCGAGCCGACCGCGGCTCAAATCCGAGCCCTGCTGTCGGATCGGCGCGGCCGGCTGTGGCTGGCCAAAGATGGCGGGACGGTCCTCTGCGTGGAGGCGGGCAAGGTTACCCAGGTTCTTACTTTGGTTGAAACGTCAGGCGGCACTTCAGCCCGGGCGATGGCTGAAGACGCGCAGGGGAGCGTTTGGATTAGCGTCAGCACGGGATCGGTTTCCCGGATTCAGGAAGGAAAAGTGCAAGCCTTTGGAACGGCCGAAGGATTGCCCGGCCAGGACATGTGCTGGCTGACGACCGACGTCCAAGGCCAGCTCTGGTTTGCCCAGGCCGGCCGCGTGGGAGTCTTCCGGAACGGCCGCTTTGTGACATTGTTAACCTTGGGTCAGCAATCTGCTCGCATTGCCCCGGCACACCAAGGCGGGGTCTGGCTGTGCTCTCGCTTGAGACTTTTTCGCTATCAAGAGGGCGGTGAACTGGAGGTGGTGGCAGAACTGAAACTCGAAGCCGGCGTTGTCGAGATCGCGGACAAAGGCCTTTTCGCTGTGCGCCATGAACCCACGACCGAGCTGAAACTCGAGCCCAGCAGCACCGAGGCGCCGGTGACCGCTTTGTATGAGGATAAGGCGCACGGCTTGTGGATTGGTACTTCCTCGGGCGGTTTGTTTCGGCTTGATTCCCAAGGCGTCCAGAGGGTGCAGACTTCCCATCCCAACATACTAAATATTCTTGAGGACTCTGAAGGCAATCTCTGGGTTGGCACTCGGGGCGGCGGCCTCAATCGGCTAAGCCCCCGTGCCGTACAGCTTCTGGACCGGGCGTCCGGCCTGCCTTTCGCAGTCGTCCAATCCGCGTGCGGAGATGCTGCGGGAACGCTCTGGATAGCGGGACAGAATGGGACGCTGGCCTGCCAGAGCAACGGCATTTGGAGTCTGATCTCGACCAACTCCGGTTGGAGTGGCGGCGCAGTTGTCTGCGTGGCCGCCGAAACCGGGGGCGGCGTTCTCATCGGCACGCGGGACAAAGGAGTCTTCCGCCATCAGAACGGCGCTTTTGCTCCGCTAGCCTTGAACTCACAATTGACGGATCTTGCCATCCGTTCCCTTTACACCAGCACCAACGGGGATTTGTGGGTGGCCGTCAATTCCGGCGTGGCTCGCCTTCGCTCCCGCGACAGCAGCGTGAGACATTTCCCATTGCCCGCGGGCGCCAGTGCTGTTCGCACCATGATCGAGGACGCCCGCGGCGACCTGTGGATGGGCACTACTTCTGACGGGCTTTTGCTGCGCGTCCATGGAGATGAGCTGATCAATGAAACCACCAACATCATGCAAGGGCCTAAACACATCCGGTGTCTGCAAGTCACCGGCGATGGCAGTCTCTGGTTTGCCTATGCCGGACAAGGACTGGGCCGGCTCAAGAACGGACGCCTCTTTCAATTTCGCACCGGTTAGGGTTTGTGGAACGAATACATTTCACAAATCCTGCCAGATGACCGTGAGCGGCTATGGATCGCCTGCAACCGGGGCATCTTTCGGGTGGCGCTCTCAGAGCTGGAAGCCGTGGCCGAGGGGCGCGCCTCGCGGGTGCGATCGGTGGTCTTCGGGCGTGGGGAAGGCGTGCCCAATTTGCAGGCGACCTTTGGGATCTGTCCCGCCGCCGCGCAAACCCGTGATGGCCGGCTGTTGATGCCCATGCTGACCGGCCTGGCAATCGTCGAACCCAGTGTTCTGCGGAAAAATCCACCGCCGCCACGCGTCATTGTCGAGCGCTTGACGGTCAACGGCCGGCTGGTTGCCGCCTACGATATTCCCGGACAAGGCGATTCTGCCAATGAACCGGCCCCGGTCAACTTGCGCTCTAATCCGGCCCCACTGCGCCTCGGCCCCGGAGTCAAAGAATTGGAGTTTGAATTCACGGCGTTGAATCTGGCTTCCCCGGAGAATGTAACGTTCCGTTATAAGCTCGAGGGCCTGCAGGACTGGGTGGATGCCGGCACTGTGCGGGTCGCCCGCTATCCGCGCATTGCGCCGGGGGACTACCGCTTCCGCGTGACTGCTTGCAACCGAGCAGGAATTTGGGATCAGGACGGCGACTCGCTCGCATTTTCGGTCCGGCCGTATCTTTGGGAGGTGACCCGGTTCCTCGTCGCTGCCGGCGTCTTCGCTGCCGGCTTGTTGGGCGGCGGAATACTGCTCGCGGTGCGGCGCCGGTATCGGCGCAAGATCGAACGCCTCGAACAACGGCAAGCCCTGGAGCGTGAACGGACCCGCATCGCGCAGGACCTGCATGACGACCTTGGCTCCGGACTGGTCGAGATCAACTTCGGCAGCGAACTAGCGCAAGACCCTGCGCTCGGTGTAGGCGAAATGCGCGAGCACACGCGCGAGATTGGGGTGCGGGCGCGCGAGATGGTGACCGCACTGGACGAAATCGTTTGGGCCGTCAATCCGAAACACGACACGGTGGCCTCGCTGGCCAGCTACTTTTGCCAATACGCCCAGCATTTCCTGGTGGCGACCCCGGTGCGGTGCCACCTGGCCGTGGCCAAAGATCTCCCCGCTGCGCTACTCAACGCCGAGCAACGCCACAGCTTGTTCCTCGCTTTCAAGGAGGCCTTGTGCAACGCGGTCCAACATTCCGGCGCGACCGATTTGCAGCTCACCATCGCCGCACCGGATGGGATCCTCACCGTGACTGTGAGCGACAACGGCCGCGGTATGGATCACGCGGCGCCGTCCGAACGGGTCGGGGCGGACGGGCTGGATAACATGAGACGAAGGCTGCAGCAGCTCGGCGGCTGCTGCGAGCTGGCGAGCGCTCCCGGAGAAGGCACCACGGTAGCTTTCAAAGTGCCGCTGACAGGCCTGGCCGCGCGATGAGGGCATAACTCAATTGAGGTATTGTCAGTTCAGCCACGCCAGCGCATGGTGGGAGTCGGGGTGGAACCAGTTTCCCGCCTCAATCGTTTATCAACTATGACCGCGGATCATCAGACAGGGCAAGGGTCGGCGCCGGCCGCCGGGCAATTGGCTATGATCAAGGTCGCCTTGGTTGAAGACAGCGCCCCGATGCGCCGTAACTTGGAGCGCATGTTGCGCCGGGCGCCGGGCGTCCGCTGTGTCTGCGCCTGCGGGACGGCGGAGGAGGCGCTGGAACAGATTCCCCTCAGCCAGCCCGACGTGGTCCTGATGGACATCAACCTCCCGGGCGCTTCGGGAATCGAATGCACCGCGCGTCTCAAGCAGCAAATGCCCGCCACGCAGGTCATCATGCTCACGGTTTACGAGGACTCGACCAGCATCTTCAGCGCCTTGAAGGCCGGGGCCTGCGGCTATCTTTTGAAACGCTCCTCGCCGGGCGAAATATTAGACGCGGTGACCACCGTGCGCAGCGGGGGCGCGCCCATGACGAGCGAGATTGCGCGCAAGATCGTCATGACCTTTCAGTCACCGGCTCCAAGCTCCGCCGGCACGGCCACCCTCTCCACGCGGGAACTGGAGATTCTCGAACTGCTTTCCCAGGGAAAAGTGAGCAAGGAAATCGCCGACCAGCTTGCAATCAGTTACCATACGGTTCGAGTCCATCTCAAACACATTTACGAGAAACTGCATGTGCGCTCCCAGGCCGAGGCGATGGTAAAGTACATGACCGAGAAAGGCGGCCCGACCACCGGCGCGCCCCCTCGGCCTAACTAAGACGCCAACGCTCGCTGGATCTCCCACATGAAGACAACGTGGCAGTAGCAGAGACTGGCGGGGGCCAACCTGCCTCTGGGCGCAGATCTGGTTTTGGGTAAACTGAGTGCACGCACCGGCCGCCAGCATCTGAGGCGGGACCTCGCTTCGGACCTCGCCAAGTGCCGCTTTGTCGCGTCATGGTGCCCCCTCCGAACCCCGGCCCGGCCCCCCAAAGCCGATCCGATCCTCGACTCCTTGCCATCCGGCCCAACCCCTCCCGCTGATACCTCGGTAGTACCTCCGTAGTACCTCCGTTCCACCTCCGTTCTACCTCCGTTATTCACTCGGAGGTATAACGGAGTTATTACGGAGGTACAACGGAGGTACTACGGAGGTATCCATGAGCGGCAATGGGCAGCGGAGCTATTCCATCGAGAACAGCAAAGCACGTCCACGTCAGGCCGCTCCCAAACTAACTAACACGAGGGTGGTGCCGGGGTGGCCCCAGGCGCCAGGACAGTCGGAGGGAGAGGCGCGGTGCGTGGCATCGTGGAGACGCGATTTAGATTGTTGATAGGGTTTGCGATGCGCACGCCACGACTCGCTACATTAGGCTTGCTAAAAGTGGGAGTTTCGGATGGTCTGGAGCGTGACTTTTCATTTGAACACGAGCCGCAGCCGTAATTGAGTTCAGCAAACGACAACCACCCCGACCCCATAACAACATGAGCTTACAGCAATCCCACCTGATCAATCGCCGCCAGTTCCTCTGCGCCACCAGCGCCGGCGTGGCCGCGTTCCACCTGCTTCCCGGCAGTGTCGTGCAAGGGGCGGAACGCCTGACCGCCAACGAAAAACTCAACGTGGCCGGCATCGGCATCGGCAGCCAGGGAGGCGGCGACGTGGATGAGCTGGCCAAGCTGGGCCACAACATAGTCGCCCTATGCGACGTGGATGAGAAGTACGCGGCCAAGAAGTTCGCCCAGTATCCCAAGGCGACGCAGTTCAAAGACTTTCGCGTGATGCTCGACAAGATGAACAAGGAGATTGACGCGGTGATCATCGGCACCCCCGATCACACCCACACGGTTATTGCGATGGCGGCCATGCAGCATCACAAGCATGTTTATTGCGAAAAGCCATTGGCCCACACGGTCGAGGAAGTCCGCGCGCTCATGAAGGCCGCCAGCAAGTACAAGGTGGTCACCCAGCTTGGCAATCAGGGGCATTCCAGCGGCTCGATTCGCCGGCTCTGCGAGTGGGTCTGGGCGGGCGCCATCGGCCAGGTGCATACCGTTCATGCCGGCTGTGACGCCTTCAAGGATGTGTATTGCCAGCTCCGCAATCTGGACAAGCTCAACCAGACCTATGAGGTGCCCAAAGGGCTCGACTATGATATGTGGATCGGGCCGGTTCCGTTCCGGCCTTACGCGCCGTTCTGGGTTCCCTGGAATTGGCGCGGCTGGATGCCCTTCGGCACGGGCGCCGTAGGTGACTGGTTCTGCCACGTGATAGACCCGACGTTCTGGGCGCTGGACTTGGATGCGCCATCCACCGTTCAAGCGGAGGTCACCGGTTATGCCCCGGCGACACAGGGTCTGACCTATCCGCCCGCCACGAAGATCACTTTCGAGTTCCCGGCCCGCAACCAACGCGGTCCCGTCAAACTGGTCTGGTACGACGGCAACAATACGATTCCCCGGCCGCAGGAGTTCGCTGCCGACGACAAGGTGCCCGGCGTGGGGGCCATTCTCTTTGGCAACAAAGGGATGATTATGCACGGTTCTCACGGCGGCGGCGGCTGCCGTCTGTTGCCGGAAAGTGTCATGGAGCAATACTCGGGCAAGAATGCCCCGCCGGAAAAACTCCCGCGCGTCAAGGGCCACCATTGGGACTGGGCCGACGCGATTCGCTCTGGCCGCCAGGCCGGGTCTCACTTCGGTTACGGCGGGCCGCTGACGCAGGCGGCGCTGATCGGGGCCATCGCCATTCGCTTCCCCGGCCAGACCCTCAAGTGGGACAATAAGAAGGCGCGGTTCACCAACAACGATGCGGCTAACGCTTACGTTCATGCCGGGTATCGCAAAGGCTGGAGCCTCTGAGCCGCGGATTGCGTTTCGTCTGATTCTACTTCGCTTTCGAGATGAGACTATCAGCCACGCAGCCTCGGCGTTTGTTCCCTCTCCTTTGGGGAGAGGGTAGGGTGAGGGGGAATGGGGCTCAGGTCGTTTCTACGGGCCCAGGATCTCTGAGGCGTCGTCAGTCAGCGCACGAATTGCAAAGCATATTTATGAACATAAACTTGTGGCTAAACCGAACGGCGCGACTCGTGTCCCTGGCTGGTCTTGGACCTGTTCACGTTTCACGTTTCACGTTTCACGTCGCACTTGTCCTCGCGGCCTTCGTCATCAGCCTTCCCGCGGCGGATGCTCCCAAGCCAGACCGGGAACCGCCAGTGGTGGACCCTGGCGCCGTCGGCGGTCCGCCTTCGGATGCCGTCGTGCTGTTCGACGGCAAAGACCTGTCCAGGTTCCGCGGCGAGCGCAGCGCCGAGCCGAAATGGAAAGTGGCGGAAGGTGTGATGGAAACCACGCCGCAAGGCGGCATCTTCTCGAAGGAAGAGTTCGCCGACTGCCAGTTGCACGTCGAGTGGGCGTCGCCGTCCGTGGTGAAGGGCGAGGGGCAGGGCCGCGGCAACAGCGGCGTCTATCTAATGGGGCGCTATGAAATCCAGGTGCTCGATTGTTACCAGAACAAGACCTACCCGAACGGCCAGTGCGGGGCGTTCTATGGGCATAACGCCCCGCTGGTCAATGCGTGCCGCCAGCCCGGCCAATGGCAGGCTTACGACATCATCTTCCATGCGCCAAAGAAGCTCGCGGATGGGAAGGTGCAAGCCGGCTCGTTCACGGTGCTGCATAACGGCGTGCTGATTCAGGACCATGTCCCTGTCGGCGGCGAGCCCACGACGGCGGCCCCGCTCCCAGGGGTCGACGATAAGGGACCTCTGTATCTCCAGGACCACGGCAACCCGGTGCGCTTCCGCAACGTGTGGATTCGCCCGCTGTGATCGGAGTTTCGATCCTGGCGCTCCTGGCGCTCCTGGTGGCCGGTAGCGCCA
>CAIWJG010000310.1 GCA_903912925.1 uncultured Verrucomicrobia subdivision 3 bacterium
ACGTGAAACGTGAAACGTGAGCTGTGAGCTGGGGAGCGTGCCCGGTCATTCGCCTTTCCTTCACGTTTCACGTATCACGTATCACTTTCGGTTTTCGGAATCCCTTCACGTTTCACGTTTCACGTTTCACGTTTCACGTTTCACTTGTCACTTTCCGATTTCGGGCTTCGGGTTTCCTTCGGATTTCGGATCTCAGCTTTCCTCCCGCCGCCCCAGAAATCCCGCCGTTTCTGCCGCCGCCCGCAAAGTATTTTTTTGCCCTATCAGCTTTCGGAATAGTGTACTCTTGACATTGGTTTTATCCCGTGCCCTTGTAACGCGGCTCCACTTGCACTCTGCCATTAGCACTCCTGTCGGTGTGGCCATCACCCACCCCCTAAAGATTAGTTTGACTACCCCGGGGGGGTACTTCTAATTTGCGCGTGTCAGCAGGTGCTGGCCGCGCAGCTTGGCTTGCAGAGCCCATAAAAAAAGCTCTTTTGCATGCGAAAAGACTGTGTGGGTAGTGCTCCGTTCCGTTTCGTCCTTTAGTGTTATGGACTCCGTTCCTGTACCTGGCCCGCAGATGCCTGCGGTGCCCCCGGACCTCCCGTCCCTTGTCCCCGTCCGCATCAGCCTGTACCTCCGCGAGGCCCAGGCCGCAACCCTCAAAACCGCCTGCCACGAGCTCAACCTCGATATGACCACCGTGGTCGGCATGCTCATCGACCTCGAAGGCACCCAGCACCGGCTGCGCCACGAGGTAAAACGACGCCTCCGCCAGCCCGCAACCCCAACGCCCGCAACCTTGCCCTGACGCGATGACGCTCATTAAAACCATCCACTACGAGTTGCGCGAAGGCCGCCCGTCCCTGACGACGCGCATCTTCGCCGACCATCCGGACCACGACCGCGCCGAACAATGGCCGGACCCCAACGCTCTGACCCGCGCCCAGGCCCTCCACCTGGTCCGCGCCATTCAGGCTGAACTGATCCACCTGGATTCCAAAAATGGCTACGCCCCGCGCGTCAGCTCGCTGGTCGCACCTGGCTACCCCGTACCCAAATGCTCACCTGCAAATTCCTAGTCTGGCGCAGCTCCCCCGGAGGCTGCACCCTCATCAACCCGCTCCTCGTCGAAGGCGCGTTGCCTAAGAAACCATCGACCCCGTGTGCTTTAACCACGGTTCAAGCCCGAGACTGCATGGCCGCCCTGGCCCAGGCTCTCGCTCCTGGCATCCCGCTTTCCCACTTCCTGACCGCGGCAGCCCCCGCCACCCTCACCCCAGCGCACGCGTGCCCCCAAACGGCATCGCAGCCGCTCCGCCCCGGCCTGACCAGGCCACGACCTCACAAACTACCGAAAACACAAAACGCAGTATTAGCCACATGAAAACAACGACCGCATTGAATTGGTTCACGGATGACAATAAAACGGCCATCCTTAGTCTCAACGTTCCTGAGCCCGGATCCATTGACCCGGTAACCCTCAAGTTCCACCCCTACACCATCCCCGTCGAACTCGCCCGCGAATGCGCCGCCGCCTTCGCCGACGCCGTCATCAAAATGGACAGCATCAATGCTGACCGACTCGCCAAGGCGGTGTTCTCTTGATCACCTCCGCCTTCATTGCCGCCGCCGCCGTCCTGCCTCACCCGCTGGATAATACCGCCTTCAAGCGCGGCGATGCCGGTTACCCCATCGACGCCTGGGACCTGGTCGCCTTCGACCGCAGCGCTCGCCGCTGGCTCCAGGGCACGCCGCCCGTCCTCAAAGACCGCGCCACCCTTGGCGAAATGATTCGCGTCTTGTCCCTCACGCCGGCGAAAGCTGCTGACAGCTACGCCCGGCGCCCAGCCACCTATGTGGCCAACATCAACGAATGCCCCACCTGCGGCAGCACCGGCCCCGGCCGGGTCTGCAATACTTGCGGCGTCGAACGCGTCCGGCAAACGGAAGTCCGCCCCTGGAACGCCAAAGCCAAATACTGCGCCGCTTGGGCCGAACACCACGAAAACCTGCACCACCGACCGGTCGGTGATGACCTATGGACGCGGGCCGCCACCGCCGCGAACCAGCTCGCCACCGAGGCCACCACCGCCGCCTTTGCGTCGGCTTCCCAGACCCAGATTCGCTTAGAGGGAATCTGGCACGACGACGCCACCGGATTCGACATTCCCTTGCGCACCGTCCTGAACTACGCCCCCGAGACTACCAGCAAATACGGCAACATGCTCGGCTCGCTCAGCCTCACCAACGACGCCACCCGTGGCACGTGGGAACGCTTCGCCATCAACCGCTCGGCCCACGTGGCCGCCGCCCTCAAACAAGATCTCTGGGCCGCCGCTACCGGCAACCCCAGACCTACTCACGCCTGGGTTCTGGTCGAAAGACTGGAACCCTACCTGGTCGCCCGCCGACGCTCCACCCCCTCCGTGCTCGAAGCCGGTCGCCTGCGCCTGGCATCCATCATGGCCCGGTATTGCCTCGCCATCCGCGATAACGACTGGCCTTCCCTCGACCCCGAACACGCCGACCCGGACGTAGCCTTCTCACCCGTTGACTACGAGCCCTGGATGGCCCTCCCTCCCGACCCTCACCTGCACACCAGCTTCGAGCCAGGCCAGGAGGTAGTTACCGAATGACTACCACGTCGCAACCGGCCCCACTGGCCGCTCCGTCCCCTGTAGGCCGCGTGCCCTCTCGCGGCGTTCAGGAAGACCCACCCCCACCACGCGCCGCGCTCAACTCCCGCACGGGGAAGCGCCGCGCCGACCGCATGAGACGCCTGCTGGCTCGCGTCAAAAACATGGAACGCGACTTTGGACCTACCATCCTCGCGCCCATATTCATGGAAGACCTCTCCTTCCTTGTCCTATCGCTCCGCTGCGCCCAGGCAGCTCACGAAGAATGTCGGAAGTCCCGACACTCGATCCTTCAGGCTTTCGCTCGCGTCACGCCTGACTAAACGCCTATGGCCACCCACACCAGCACCGAGTTGATGTGGGTGCGCTACGCCCCCCGGACCATGCTCATCAATACCACAGGGCTCTCGTTCGCCGCAGAACTCGCGCACCGTCGGCTTGCCGACTTTGCGTGGAGCGAGATGCCCTGGCTGGCACCTGACTCGCCAGCTTTCCTGCTCGCCACGCGCCTCACGCGTGGCGACGTGGCGGCCGTACTGATCGAGCTTAAATCCGCTGGCTGGCGCATCCGCAACAAAACCATATCGCACCCTGGATTGCAGGCTGTCATCGACGAATGCCGGGCCACTCAAGCTGCCGCCCGCGCTCGCAGCTCCGCCGCCAATGCCGTTCGCTGGAAGAAAAGCCTTGGTACCATTGGCCAAGATCGCCCCAGCCCCGCCTCCCCGCCTGGGACTCCTCAAGGACTCCTCAAGGAGTCCCAGGCTACAATCCTTAAGGACTCCCAGGCTGCGATCCTTGAGGAGTCCGATACAGACAGACAGACAGACAGACAGACAGTACAGACAGACAGACAGACAGAGAAAGATCTTAAGCGGTTAACCGCTGAACGGTTAACAGTAGCGTCACCGGTTGAAGCCGTTTCACGGTTCAGCGGTTCACCGCCCTTGCCGGGGGGGACTGCTGAAGCAGACCCGAACGCTTGTAGGCCGGGTGCCCTCACCCGGCGTCCCGACCTGCACGGGGGGACTGCTGAAGCCCCGAACCCGACCGCAGAAAAAGAGTTCCTCGCCGAACTCCTCACCGTGCTCGAACGCTACAGCCCGGCCAGCGCCGAGGCTGAGCTGACCAACTGGGGTGGCTGGTGGCGCAATGCCTTCCGCACCGACCCCGACAAATCAAGACGCGTCCTGGCCGACATCAACAACATGATTTCGGAAGGTCGCATCACCTCCAATCCCGGAGCCGCCGCCGCCGACCTTTGGCGTCGGCTGCCCAGCTAAGCCAAAGCAGAAATTGAGAAAGCAGAAAGCAGAAATAAGAAACGGCGGAGTGGAAAGCGCGGGCCTTTGGATTTCTGCTTTCTGCTTTCTCAATTTCTGCTTCTCCCCTCGTCACCTTATTCTCTTGACGCTTCCATCCCTCTCGACTAATGTTCCCGCAGTCGAGGCTACACCGCCCGACTGCTCGGTAAATACGAGCCTTCCGGTTCGTCCGGGCAGTCGGCGTTTCACCCTCGGCAAAAGCATCCTCCTATGAAAATCATTGACGTCCCCCAAACGGGCAAACTCGGTCTGGTCGTCGCCTTCCAGGGCCGCAACGGCCTCATCCGCCGCATCAAGGTCATCCCGAAGCAGCCCAACACCTTCCGGCAAATGGCCGTCCGCTCCCGGCTCACGCTGGCCGCCGCCGGCTTCGACCTCCTCACCGAGGCGCAACAGGACGCCTGGAACGACACGGCGGCGAAATACCGCTCCAAGGCCACGCTCGGCCAAAGCGGCCCGCTCACCGGCCTCCAGCTCTTCGTGCGCATCAACACGAACCTGACCCAGATGGGCCAGGAAGCGGTCACCGACCCGCCCGCCTACCCGATGTTCACCGCGCTCGCGCCCCAGAACATCCACATCACCAACCTGCTCGGCGTCATCACGATCACGGCTACCTGCCCCACCTCACCGGGCGAAAACACCGTCCTCTCCGCCTGCGCCCCGCAGCACTCGGGCGTCCGCCGCCCGCCGCAGCTCAAGCTGCTCGGCACTTGCCCCGCGGCCGTCCAAGGCTCCGCCAACCTCACGAGCCTCTACCAGGCCTCGTTCACCCTGCCCGCTGAGAACCAACGCGTGTTCTTCAGCGCGCACCAGATGATCAGCGGCTGGGCTGGCCCCGCCGCGCTCTTCTCCGCCCTGGTCCCGGCCAATGCCTGAGCCAGTCGCCCCGCATCCTTAACCAAAAGCCGCATGCTTCGAGCTCTCCATATTTTCATAGCCTGCCTTGCGAGCTTTCCCTTCCTCGTTAGTTCTCCCCGTTCGATACCTGTTAAGACCCCCGGCACACCCACTAGGCACCAGCCTTCCGATGTGCCCCCCCGTAGCACCTTTCCGTCAATTACAGCCCCTTATTCCACCTATGAAAGTAGCCCCGCCTCGTTCCTTAAATGCCAGACTTAAACTGCAAAAAAACCTCGCTGACCATCTCCCGCCACATCCCGACGGTCGTTGGCGTGTCATTGTCTATCGGTCTCGTTACGGTTGGTGCGCTCGTGCTCTCCTCGTGCGCCACCTCACCCAGCGGGGTGGCTCGTGAGCTGTCCGTCTATAGCTTCGCCACCAACGCTGTCGCCACCCTCAAATCCGTCGCCCCCGCTCTCCCTCAGCCAGTGGGCGGCGCACTTGAAGGCTTCCTTGCCCTCGCCAGCGCTGGATTGGCCCTGTGGCAGACCCACTTGCACCGGGCAGTGTCAGCTCTGCGGAATCAAGCTGCGGACGGGTCCGGCCCCGCGCAACCCCCAGTTGCTTAGGCGCGGCAATCGCTCCGGCACCCTGGACCAGGACGGCTACGTCATCGTTAAAACCGGCGCTGCCAACTACAAATTCCATCGCCTCGTCTATGTCCTGTTCTCAGGTGAACCCATCCCGCCCGGCCACGACATCCACCACCGCGACGGGGTGGTCACCCACAACTGCCCCGCCAATCTGGAGCTTGTCAGCCACGGCGATCATACCTGGATCACCCACCACGAAACGTCCTTTGTCTCCTTCTGCGAACACTGCCAGCGCCCATTTCGCAACCGAGCCTCAAACAACGGGCCGGGCCTCCGCCTGCGCTTTTGCTCCAAATCCTGTGCCCTGCGCGCCCGCCATGCTTCCCCGCGCTTCATCGCCCCAAATCCCCTGGGCTTCTACCCGTATGACCCAGCCGATTTTGCGCCCCAGGCTCCGCCGGAGTCCGACCTCTCAGCACCACCGTCCCGCACCGCGGTTCCACCGCTCCCGGCTTGTCCCCGGTGGGCGTTCCCGCGGCTCGTTCAGTGCGCCTGGGACTTCGCGACTCCGGCGGCTTCTCCCGCCCCCTGTCGGCCGCGTGCCCTCACGCGGCATTCGGAACTGTAGGCCGCGTGCCCTCACGCGGCGTCCGGAGCTGCCGGCCGCGTGCCCCCACGCGGACCGCCCCGCCGCCGCTTTCATAATTCATAATTCATAATTCATCCTTTTTCTTATGCCCCGCCAACCCCCCGACGATTATGAAGCCGCCCGCGAGCGTGAGTCCGAACGCCGAGAAGAGTACCGTGACGAAATGGCGGCCGAATCCCGCCGCCGCCACCGCTGGCGCTGCTCAGACCATAGTTGCGGCGCACTTGATTGCCCCACCTGCCACCCCGAAAACTGCGAGGACCACGACGATTGAAAAGAAGTGTGAGATGTGAAACGTGAAAGGAGCCCCGGTGGTTAGGCAGCCAATTTAGCCTTCAGCCTTCAGCCTTCAGCCTTTCCTCGTATGAGTTCCTACTTCACCCGCAAGGGCATCTTCCGCCGCCGCTACTGCCCGACCGCCACCGACTCTGAGATGCTTTGCCCGACGTGCCACCAGCCCTCTGTGCGCCTCTGGTACGTCACCAGCCACCATCCGACCGCCAGTGACCGCCACCTGCCGCTTGGCTGGCGCTACGGCTGCTACAAGTGCTGTATCATCTTCATCCCGCCCGGGGACCTGCCCGCCCTGGACGCCCCGCCCCCGCTGGAGTCCCCTGCTCGGGTCGCCTAACCCGCACCTTGTCCGAAATCCGAAGGAGGGCCGAAAACCGAAATCCGAAATCCGAATCCGCCAGCTCACGTTTCACGTTTAACGTCGGTCGTTTCACTTTCGGATTTCGGATTTCGGATTTCCTTCGGTTTTCGGGTTTCGGGTTTCGGATCTCCGCGCCCCGCGGCCTTCCTTCGGCTCTCCGCCCCGGCCTTCCGGCTACTTCACTGGGCGGCTTGTTCGCTGGGCATCTTGACCCGGCAGTACCCTTTCATGCGAAAATGGAACGTTTCATCCGCAAGCTTCGCCAGCTCGATCTCCCTCCGGTCCTGAACCTCCTGCGCCTCATCACCATCCCAGCATCCGTAAAGCTCCACGAAGGGCTCTTTCCCGCAGTGCTCCGCCAGGAAGGCGACCAAACCC
>CAIWJG010000311.1 GCA_903912925.1 uncultured Verrucomicrobia subdivision 3 bacterium
AGGAAATCCGAAATCAGAAATCCGAAGGGCGTGCGGGCGGCTGGACCTTTTCGGTTTTAGGGTAATCCCAACCGACTTTAGAGCGCCCATGCACCCCAGCCCTGGTTGCGGGCATTTTCTTGTGATGTAGTGCGGACTTGAGTAGCGTTGCGACACGGCCTCGTCGTAGTCCGGTGTCATCGTCGCGTGTGGATGCGTTTAGCGAGAGATAGAAGATGAGTAGCTGTTCAGGTGTGGGGCAGACCTCCGGTCTGCCGATTCACGGAGTCTCTGACTCCGTGCCCATTGGGTCGCCGGAACACCGAGCCGGAGGTCCGGTTAACCGGCAGACCGGAGGTCTGCCCCACGTTCCGACCTGAACAGTTACGAAGATGAATTATGACTTACGAGGAAACGGCGATTATGAACTTTCTCAATGGCAGTCGCGACGGCTACGTCGCGCGGAGGGAGATCGCGCGGAAGGCGCTCAAACGGACAGTTTTTGAAGAGAACCCGCACTGGGTAGATGCACCACTGTCCGGCCTCGTGGATCAGGGATTGATCGAGCAGGACGACAGCGGCCATTATAGAATCAAACATTACGAAAGATAATCATTCAGCATTGGGCGAGGTGAGTCTGGCTCGGGGCGACAAGTTGACCTTGAAGGTGGACGATATTGCCTTCGGGGGAGAAGGAGTGGCGCGATGGGATGATTTTGTAGTTTTCGTCCCCTTGGTAGCTGTGGGCGAAGTCGTAGAGGCGGAGGTTACCGAGGTAAAGAAGCGATTCGCGCGGGCCAAACTCCTGCGCGTCGTTGCCCCCTCGCCTGATCGGGTCGAACCGCTCTGCCGGTACTTCGGCGAGTGCGGCGGCTGCCAATATCAGCACCTAGCCTATCCCGCCCAGCTCAGCCTGAAACTTAAGCAGATCGGCGACTTATTCGAGCGCATTGGCGGATTCGATCGCGGGCTGATTGCACCGGTGGTTCCCTGTCCCCAGCCTTACGGCTATCGAAATCGCATCATGATCCGCAGCCAGTGGGACAAGCTCAAGCAGGGGCTGAACATCGGGTTCCTCCAAGCTGAAAGCCGGCTGGTAGTGGATCTGGACGAATGCAAAATCGCGGAGCCGGCCCTTAACGAGCAGATTAAGCATGTCCGCGCTCACCCGCCACCGCGGGGCGGCATCAAGGTGGTCCTGCGCATTCCCCCACAAGGCTGGGAGGTGCCCCCGGATTCCTTCTTTCAGAACAACTTTTTCTTGCTGCCGGGATTGGTGGAAGTCGTGCGAGAGCGACTACGAGCGGGCGGAGCGCAGCACCTGCTGGATATCTATTGCGGGGTCGGGTTCTTCAGCGTCGAACTGGGCGACCTCGTCCAATCCTTCGTCGGGGTCGAATTGGACCGTTTGGCGATCCAGGCGGCGCGGCGGAACGCCACGGCTCGCGGGCGGCTCAACGGCCAGTTCGTCGCGAGTGCGGCCGAAGATGTACTGCCGACGCTGCTCTCGCGTTTCAACCCCCGAGTGACGACCGTGCTGCTTGATCCGCCGCGCAAGGGTTGCCAGCCTGATTTGTTACAGGTGTTGCGCCGGGTGCAACCGGCACAAATCATCTACGTCTCCTGCCACCCGGCGACGATGGCGCGCGACTTGAACGTTTTGTGTGCCGACGGTGTCTTTGAATTGGCACAAGTGGTGCCGTTGGACATGTTCCCGAACACCCAGCATGTGGAATGCGTGGCAGATATACGGTGCAAGTCGGCGGCAGATGGTCCGAAACTAAGCTTGCCAACGTTGTGACCATAGATTCAAATTCAAGCCGCCGCATGACAATGGAACATGAAGTCAGTCCGGAGAAGAAGTTTGTCCCGGTATTCCTGCCTTGGCTGGTAGCGGCGGGCGCCTTGGCCGTTTACTTTGTCACCCTCAATTCCTGGGTGTCGTTGAGCAGTCTGCCGCAGGTAGCAAGGGCTTCCGGTTGGACCTGGCAGCCCGAGTTAGCGGGCCCGCTTCTTTGGCTATTGACTTACCCGTTCCGCTGGCTGCCGGTCCGGATGATACCGCTGGCGTTGAATTTGTTTACCGCGGTTTGCGCTGCGTTATCCCTGGCCCTGTTAGCCCGCTCCGTGGCGTTGCTGCCACACGACCGCTCGCATGACCAGCGGCTTAAGGAGCGCAGCGAGTTCTCGATGCTGTCCATCCCCGCTGCCTGGCTGCCGCCCCTCCTGGCCGCGCTGGTTTGCGGGCTGCAATTGTCCTTTTGGGAGAATGCCACCGTCGCCTCGGCGGAGATGCTCGATCTGCTGATCTTCGCCTACGCGATTCGTTGCTTGCTGGAATATCGCATCAGTGACCGCGAGTCCTGGCTGCTGCGCGCCTCATTGGCCTACGGCCTGGGGATGACGAACAACTGGGCGATGATAGGCTTTTTCCCGGCGTTTCTGGTGGCGCTGGTATGGATTAAAGGTCTCAGCTTCTTCAACGTCCGCTTCCTGACGCGTATGTTTCTGTGCGGTTCGGCCGGTCTGTTGCTTTACTTCGTGCTACCACTGGTGGCCAGCCTCGGGGACGCCGCACAAGTGCAGTTTTGGGCGGCGCTCAAGCACAACCTGACCAGTCAGAGACTTATTCTCCAGAACTTCCTCGGGTTTTGTAACCACAACCGGCAAGAGGGTTTGCTGCTGGCGTTGCTCTCGCTGGTGCCGCTTATCAGCATTAGCATTCGATGGCCTTCCTATTTCGGCGACAACAGCGAGCTGGGCATCGCCTTAACCACGTTCATCTTTCATCTCATCCACGGCTTGTTTCTCGCCATCCTGCTTTGGGTTGCGCTCAATCCGACCTTCAGCCCTTACAGCCGGGGTTACGGGCCGTTCCTGACGTACTATTACCTCGGCGCTCTAACCATCGGCTACTGCATCGGGTATTTCCTGCTCATATTTGGCGGAAAATTCGATCGCCGCCGCGAGCCGGCTTATGTGGGCCTGATCAAGAAGGCCATAACTGCCGTCATCTGGCTGCTGCTAGTAGTGACGCCCTTGGCATTGATTTACCGAAGCCTGCCCCAGATCCGCACCACGAACGGCCCGATGCTCAAGCAGTACACGGCACTGCTGGCGCAGTCGCTCCCCGCCCAACGCGGCGTCCTTTTGAGTGACGACCCTCGCCGATCGCTCCTCCTGCAGGCATACTCCGCCCAGACCGGGACGGGCAAAGACTACCTGATCCTGGATACGGGTTCGTTATCGTGGCCCGAATATCACCGGTTTCTTAAGAAGAAGCATCCCCAGCTTTGGGAAAGCAATCCGCCCAAGGCGTCATCGCGGCACGCCGAACCCGTCATGCTGATGCAGTTGATTGTCCGTTTGGCACAGACGAACACCCTATACTATCTGCACCCTAGCTTCGGCTATTATTTCGAGTTCTTCTATCCGGAGCCGCATGGCTTGGTTTACAAGCTGAACCTCTTTCCAACCAATGTGCTTTTTGCGCCGCAGCCAAGCAAGGATCTGATTGCCGAGAACGAAGCTTTCTGGGCAAAGGCGGACGGCGAAGCACTCCAACCACTTCTGGCGGTAATCGGGCCGCATAATCAGAACAAGGAACCAAGCGTATTGGATCGTCTGGCGGAGAAAGCGCAACTCAAAAGGGAGCCTAGCCGCGATGCGGCCGCGCTGGCGGGGTTTTACTCCCGTGCGCTCAACTATTGGGGCGTCAGGTCACAGCAGAGTGGCTGGCTGACAAACGCGGCAGCACATTTTGAGCGTGCGGTTGAGGTGAATCCCGACAACCTGATCGCAGAGGTCAACCTGGAGTGCAACAAGAAGCTCCGGGCGGGACTTAAGGGGGCAGTGCAGGTTTCCAAATCCATGGACGAGGAATTCGGCAGGTATCGGACTTGGGATCAGATTATTTCCGAGAACGGGCCTTTCGACGAACCGAACTTCTGCTTCATTGCCGGCCGTGTGTTCGTGAGCAACAACCTCTACCGCCAGGGTGCGGCGCAGTTTGACCGCGCGATAGCGCTTGCCCCGGAGAATCTGTCTGCCCGCATCTGGCTTGCCCAGTTGTGTGTTATCAGCCGTCTGCCCGACAAAGCGCTCGAGCTGGTTGAACAGATCCGCTCGCAACCGAGCCTGAGCGACGCTGCCCGCACCAACCGGACGGAGTTGCTCTTCGTTGAGACCGCCGCCCGCCTCGCCCAGAGCGATGTCAAAGGCGCTGAGGCGGCGGTGCAGGCCACGATGCGACAGTACCCTGGTGACGAGGGCTTGCTGGCTACAGCTTCGCAGGTCTATATGCGGTATGGATGCTACTCCAACGCATTGATTACGATAGACCAGCAGCTCGTTCTTTCGCCCACAAACCTGAATACGCTCGTCAACAAAGGTTATGTGTGCATCCAGGCCGGCGCCTTCGAGCAAGCCATCGCCCCGCTCACGCAGGTCCTGGTTGTGCAAACGAATAACTATTCCGCGCTGCTCAACCGCGCCATTTGTTATCTGCGCGCCGCCAACTTCGAGCCGGCACAGCGCGATTACGAGATACTGCAGAAGGTCTTTCCAACCGCGTTCCAGATCTACTACGGCTTGGCTGAAATTGCCTGGCAGAAGAAGGACACCAACTCCGCAATCAGGAATTACCAACTCTACCTGGCGAATGCTCAGACCAATACCGCCGAAGCCAAGTCCGTCAGCGATCGCCTCAAAGGCCTGACGTCCGGCTCCCGGTGACCGCACCCGGATGCGGGTCACCCATGTCATCACGCGCCTGATTGTGGGGGGGGCCCAGGAGAACACCGTTGCCTCCGTCCTGGGTCTCCGGCAGAAGGCCGGCCTGGAAGTTGATTTGATTGCGGGCCCGACGCGAGGCCCGGAGGGCTCTCTGGAACCCGCTCTCGCTGGCTGCCCCGCCCTGCTCACCATCGTGCCCGAACTCGTCCGGCCGCTCCACCCCTGGAAAGACGCCCGGGCCTGGCAGAAGCTCACGGGATTGTTTCGCGCCCGGCAACCTCAGTTGGTCCACACCCACAGTGGCAAAGCGGGCGTCCTGGGCCGGCTGGCGGCTGCCCGCGCCGGGGTTCCGATCATTCTCCACACAATTCACGGCCCGTCGTTCGGCTCCTTCCAGGGTTGGTCCGCCAACGCGCTGTTTCGTTCCGCGGAGCGTTACGCCGCCCGGGTCACCACTCATTTTGTGACAGTTGCTGAGGCCATGAAACGGCAATACCTGGCCGCAGGCATCGGGCGCCCGGACCAGTACACGAAGATCTTCAGCGGGTTCGCGCTCGAACCATTCCTCGACTCGACCAATGACCTGCAGCTCCGCGCCAGGCTGGGCCTCGCGCCGGACGATATCGTCATCGGCAAGATCGCCCGCCTCTTTAAGCTCAAGGGGCACGACGACCTGCTTGCCATTGCTCCGGCGCTCGTGCGGAAATGTCCGCGGGTCAAGTTCCTGCTCGTAGGGGATGGCCCCTGGCGCGGGCGTTTGGAAAGCCGGGCACGTTCGTTAGGACTCGAGAAGCACGTGATTTTCACTGGCCTCGTCGCCCCCTCTGCTGTGCCGCCAATAGTCGGCGTCATGGACTTCCTGGTGCATCTGTCCTTGCGCGAGGGCTTGCCTCGCGCCTTGCCTCAGGCCCTGGCCGCCGCCCGCCCGGTGGTCGCCTACGATGCCGATGGAGCCAACGAGGTTTGCCTTGAGAATGAAACCGGCTTCCTGGTGGCGCCGGGCGATTTGCCGGGATTGAGCGAGCGCCTGTTGCGCCTGGCTCAAGATCCCGCGTTGCGCCAGCGGTTGGGCTGCCGTGGCCAGCAGTTCGTCCAGGAACGCTTCGGCGTCCAACACATGGTGGATGACCTGTATCAACTTTACTTGAGGCTACAGAGATCCTGAGCCCGTGGAAACGACGTGAGCCCCATTCCCCCTCACCCTACCCTCTCCCCAAAGGAGAGGGTGCCCGTCGCTGCGAATGTCGAAGCGTCACAATTGGTCATAGCGCGGCGGATAATTCTCCCTCTCCTCTGGGGTGAGGGTAGGGTGAGGGGGAATGGGTGCCCCGAGCTGGAAATGGGCTCAGTCAAATTCCACGCCGCCCCAAACCC
>CAIWJG010000312.1 GCA_903912925.1 uncultured Verrucomicrobia subdivision 3 bacterium
GGTGCGGACGCCCAATTCGGCGCTGGTCTTGGGGATGATCCGGCGGGTGGTGCTCAGCTTGTCCAATGCCGCCGTGGACAAAGCGCGCAAGAACAATCCCAAAACCAAATTCAACACCAAGAGCTTTCGGCAACGCTTCCTCTCGGCGCGGGGCGGTCGCGAGCGCCTCCAGGCGCTGATTTTTGCGCAACATCCTGCCGTGCTGGACGTAGAAAAATGAAAAGACGCGTCCTAAGGTCACGCCGTGGCGAGTTTGGCCCCCTTGCCTGGCACTTCTGCTCATGCTATCCTGCTGTCGCTGGAAGCAACCCGAACGACTAAGCCTGTGGTCGGTTTCCCGGGAAATGCTCTCCAAGCAAGCGAGTAACTCGACAAACCAGATACGACTATGACCAAGACCCGCGGCTATGCCGCTCAAAGTGCTACCTCACCGCTGACACCATTTGATTTCGAAAGGCGCGAGCCTGGACCGCACGACGTGCAGATCGAAATCCTCTATTGCGGCATCTGCCATACCGATCTCCATCAGGCCCGCAATCATTGGGGCGGCTCGATGTACCCGATGGTGCCGGGCCATGAGATCGTCGGCCGCGTCACCCGCGTTGGCGCAAAGGTGACCAAGTTCAAGGTGGACGACTTTGCGGGGGTCGGCTGCATGGTGGATTCGTGCCGTCGCTGCCCGGCTTGCGAGGAGGGCCTGGAACAATATTGTGCGGAAGGTCCCACCTGGAGCTACAACTCCAAGGAGCGCGGCACCGGGGAAATGACCTTCGGCGGCTACTCGGAGCACATTGTGACCGAGGAACGGTTCGTGGTGAAGATTCCCGGCAGCCTCGACATGAAGGCTGTAGCCCCCCTGCTCTGCGCGGGCATCACGACGTATTCTCCGCTGCGGCACTGGGAGGTCGAAGAAGGCCAGCGGGTCGGCATCATCGGCCTGGGCGGCCTGGGCCACATGGGGGTGAAGATCGCGAAGGCCTTCGGCGCCGAGGTGGTCATGATCACCACTTCACCGGCCAAGGGCCAGGATGCCATCCGGCTCGGCGCGGACGAAGTGCTGATCTCGAAGGACGCGGCGGCGATGGCCAAACAGGCCAGCAGCTTCAATTTCCTGCTCGACACGATCCCCAACCCGCATGACGTCAACCCCTACCTGACGCTGCTCAAGCGCGACGCCACCATGGTGCTGGTCGGGGCACTGACGGCGCTGGAACCGCCGCTGATTGGGGCCAACCTCATTGCCAGCCGGAAGACGCTCGCCGGTTCCGTGATCGGCGGCATACCCGAGACGCAGGAGATGATTGATTTCTGCGCGGCGCACGACATCGTCAGCGACGTTGAAGTCATCCCCATGCACGCCATCAACGAGGCCTACGAGCGGCTGCTGAAGAACGATGTCCGCTACCGCTTCGTGATCGACATGGCGTCACTCAAGTAGGCGGGCAACTCGGATGTGCCCGCAAACGTGAAGTGGTGACCGGGCCGCTTATTCCGCGAGCAACGGGTCGAACCCTGCTATGCGAAAATGACTATCCGTTGCGAGCGCATCCATGAGACGCAGCTCCTTCATCACTACAAAACTCACGCAATCCGTGAAAGAAAACTCCTGATCCAGGTGCTTCAACATGAACTTGCGGGCGGCGGCAAAGCGGGCAGGCGAAGTCCATTCAATGCTCAGGGCATGAGACTCTTCCGTGAGGCGAAAGAACTCAGCGAGCAGTTTGGTCAGGCCGCGCGCACGGAGCAGCGTGGCGGTTTCGTCAAGGATGTAGTCCGTTGTGACGGCTCGACGGCGCTCCTGCGCGGCTGATTGCATGATCTCGACGGCCAGATCGTGAGATTCGCTGCCGGGTGAAACCAGCGCGTAGAAACCGCCGCTGTCAATGAACAGCGGTTCAGCCGCCATAAATCATCCGATCCATCTCCCGGTCTGACAACGGCTTCGCTTTGAGGTTAGCGTGGTGATGGAATTGGTAGAGTGGGTCGTTGCTGCGGATGCCGTTGGTGTGCCGCACTGGAACGATCTGAGCGAGCTTGTGACCGCGATGAGTCAAGCCCACCGCTTTCCCGTTCTCCAACGAGCGCACCAGCGAGCGAGCCTTCGAGCGCAGCTCGGTTATTGAGATCGTGTTCATAGTGGCAGCCTAACACAGGTGGAAGTGCTTTGCCAAGCAGGGTGCTGCTCGGGCTGACCGCGCCGGAACCGCCGCTCAAAGGCAGCAGCCTGTTCATCGACCGCCGTCAACTCTCCTGGTCCGTCATCGGCAGCATGCCGGAGACGCAGGAGATGATCGTTTTCTGCGCCGCCCACGACATCGTCAGCGACGTTGAAGTCATCCCCATGCACGCCATCAACGAGGCCTACGAGCGGCTGCTGAAGAACGATGTCCGCTACCGCTTCGTCATAGACATGGCGTCGCTGAAGTAGGCGGGGGCACAAGCCCGGCGCGAGCGGGTAGTCAGCGTGTTGGCCCCATGCCGCTCGCCCGTGCTTCGCTTGTGTTCCGCTTGTATTCCGCTTATACTCCGCTTGTACTCGCCTTGTGCCCCGGGGGCGGTTTCGGCGACTTTGCGGGGTCGCCACTGAGCGCTGGCGTGGGTTTTCGAGTGAGGACGGGTGCCCGGTGGAACTGGAATCGCACTTGCCCCTTTCTTATTGGCAAGGAGACAGAGACTCCTAATACTTAGCGCGTTGAAGACTATGGCGGACGACAAGAAACACGTCTATGACGAGAGCAAGATCAAGACGCTCTCATCGCTGGAGCATATCCGGTTGCGCACCGGCATGTACATCGGGCGGATTGGTGACGGGACGAATTACGACGACGGGTGCTACATCCTGCTCAAGGAGGTCATCGATAACGCAATCGATGAGTTCATCATGGGCTATGGCAAAGAGGTGCAGATCAGCATCCAGGAACAATCGGTGACGGTGCGGGATTATGGGCGGGGCATTCCGTTGGGCAAAGTGGTGGACTGCGTGTCGAAGATCAACACGGGGGCCAAATACAACGACGACGTCTTCCAGTTCAGCGTGGGGCTGAACGGGGTCGGCACCAAGGCGGTCAATGCGCTCTCCAAGGTATTCCGGGTGTGCAGTTTCCGCGAAGGGCAATTCGCCGAGGCGTCGTTCAAGCAGGGCAAGCTCAAGAATGAGAAGAGCGGCAAGGCCCCCAACGAAGATACCGGGACGCTGATCGAGTTTCAGCCCGACCCGGAGGTGTTCAAGCAAATCCAGTTCCTGCCTGAGCACGTGGAACGGCGGCTGCGGCATTACAGCTACCTGAACTCGGGGCTGAGGCTGGTCTATAACGGCAAGACGTTCCAGTCGCGCAACGGGCTGTTCGACCTGGTGATGGAGGACTTGCAGGCGGACGGCAGCGAGCCAATTTATCCGCCGCTACATTACGCGGAGAAGACGCTGGAGTTTTGTTTCACCCACAGCAACAGCCGCTACGGGGAGTCGTTTTACTCGTTCGTCAACGGCCAATACACCTCGGACGGCGGCACACATTTGAGCGCGTTCCGCGAGGGGCTGCTCAAGGCGGTCAACGAATACGGCCGCGAGAAGTTCGACGGCGATGACGTGCGCGAGAGCATGGTGGGGGCGGTCTCGATCCGGCTGAAGGACCCCGTGTTCGAGTCGCAGACGAAGAATAAGCTGGGGAACACGGAAATCCGCACGGAACTGGTGAACCGGGTGCGGGAGGAGATGCTGCAGTTCTTCAATCGCAACAAGGAAATTGCGGAGAAGATCATCTCGAAGGTCCAGGACACCCGCCAGCTTCGCAAGGAGCTGCAGGAGGTGAAGAAGTTGGCGCGGGATCGGGCCAAGGCCATCACCATCCGCATCCCGCAGCTCAAGGATTGCAAGGAGCATTACAACAAGGCCAAGGCCAAGGGGAAGGGCACGATGGTTTTCATCACGGAAGGCCCGTCGGCAGCGGGTTCGATCGTCAGTTGCCGGGACGTGCAAACACAGGCCATCTTCGTCCTCAAGGGCAAGCCGCTGAACGTGTGGGACCTCAAGCGGGATATCGTTTATAAGAACGATGAGATGTACAACCTCATGCGCAGCCTGGACATTGAGGACAATCTCGAAGGCCTGCGCTATGATAAAGTCGTGCTCGCCACCGACGCCGACGTGGACGGGCTGCACATTCGCAACCTGCTCATCACGTATTTCTTCCGGTTCTTCGATCAGCTTGTACACGATGGCCACTTGTTTGTGTTGGAAACCCCGCTCTTCCGCGTCCGCAACAAGGAGCAGACGATTTACTGTTATTCGGAGGTCGAGCGCGACGCCGCTGCCGAGAAGCTGGGCAAGAGCTGCGAGATCACGCGGTTCAAGGGCCTGGGCGAAATCAACCCGGCGGAGTTCAAGCAGTTCATCGGCAAGGAAATGCGCCTAAGCCAGGTGGAATACGCCCCGAAACACGACGCCGCCGGCATCCTCACCTTCTACATGGGCAAGAACACGCCGGAGCGCAAAGACTACATCATGGAGAACCTCGTGGTGCCGGTGGAGGATTAAGCCCGCCCAGGCTCGCCTGGGCTCTGGAGCAGGGCCCTCGCGCTGACGGTCGGCATCCGTGGGCGCCTCATCGCCCTCCCCACCCGTCAGGGCGGGTGGTGAACAACCCGGCAGTTTACCTTGCGCCGCTTCCTGGGGAAGGTAATTTAGGCCTATGGCGATTACGAATCTTGCCGTGGCTGAGGAAGCGCTCTCGCTGGCACCCGCGGAGCGCGCTGATCTGGCGAAGTTGTTGGTGCAAAGCCTGGAGGGGGACTCCCGAACCGACGAGGCAATCAAGGCTGATCTCAGGCGGCGGCTGGAAGACCTGGTGTCTGGGAAGGATTCCGGTCTAACTTTCAGCCAAGTCTTCGGGAATACCGCGTGAATGCGGTTTTCAGCAGCAGCTTTAAGACGGATCTGGTCAGGGAAGAGACAAGATATGCTGAGATATCCGAGCGGCTGTCGGGCGATCTTCACGAGCGCGTTGCTGGCTTGGTGCGTGAAGTGATTAGGTGGAAGGGGGGCGACCATATTGGTCCGCATGGTTTTCCGTGTCGGCGCGCCAAGCCGTTTCCTTTCTACATCTATTACGAGATCGAAGGAGACACGATTTATTTTCTAGGCCTCGTCCACGAACGCAGGCACCCGGACTTCCTCAAGCAACAACTCTCAGTCGATAGGTTCGGCGGCGTTTGAATGGCCGGCGAGGCCGTTTCGCGGCTTTTGCCGGCGGGCGGGCGGGGAAGGAAAGGCTAAAGGCTAAAGGCTGAAGGCTGAAGGCTGAAGGCTAAAGGCTGAAACTGGAAATGGGCCGGCGGATAACTCGCCGTTGGTCTCGGGCGAAATGCGCGGGCAGTTCACTAGCGGCATTGGACATTCTTGTCCGCCGGTGGGCTTGCGGGTTGACCATCACGCAAATGCGGACAAGAATGTCCGCGGTCCAGTCACCCGTGCCAACAACGTTGGAAGAAACTAAGATGCGCACTCATCAAGAGGCGTTCGACAAAAGGAGTCGCCTTCCCGGCTGAGGCGCGGTAATCTTGACGGATGCCGAAGGTTTTCGAGCGGGACGGCTACCGATTCTTTTTTAC